>JBOIDW010000360.1:0-2183 GCA_050740655.1 Gammaproteobacteria bacterium
TACCTGGAGCGCTCGTTGCGCGAGGCCCTGCACCTCGTCGGCACTCCGCTACGGGTCGAGTTCCGGCAGGGGGACAATCCCTATGACACCCAGTCACCGCGCCGGGCTGGGCGACGCGCCCATGTTCCGGCCCGCTAGCCCGCAACCCGCCTACTCCCGCGCGGTGATGGCCAAGGCCGCCCGGATCCGGCTCGTGGTGACCGATTGCGACGGGGTATGGACCGATGGCGGGGTGTATTACTCGGAACGGGGAGAGGCGCTGAAACGCTTTCAGATCCGCGACGGCATGGGGGTCGAGCGGCTTAAGGACCTGGCCGACGTCGAGACCGCCATCCTCTCAGGCGAGTGCTCGCCGTCCTTGCAACAACGCGCGGAGAAGCTGGCCATCGCGGAGTGCCATCTCGGCATACGCGACAAGCCCGCCGCGCTGCGCGAGCTGGCGGCGCGGCGCGGTTTCGGTTGGGAGGCGATCGCCTACATCGGCGATGATGTGAATGACCTCGAGGTATTCGAAATGGCCGGACTCTCGGCCGCGCCCAGCGACGCGATGGCCGAGGTGCTGAACCGCGTCGACGTAGTCTGCCGCCTGCCCGGCGGCCATGGCGCCTTTCGCGAGCTGGCGGAGCTTATCATCGCCGCGCGGGCGGGGTAAGGCATCTTCTAAGGAAGCTCTTACATGGACACCGCCCTCCCCTAACCGGCATCAAAGTGCCATAGTTGAGGTGTGACGTTCAACTAAACAGAGTGGACGGCATGGTGGAAAATGGGAAGGATGGGCGGGTGCCGGTAGAATACGAATACGTCACGCTAAGAAATCGCTCATGTCTATCCCCGCTGGACGTATTTCGACGTACGACGATCTTTGTCGGGTGCCGGCACATCTCCTGGCCCAGATCGTCCACGGCCAGCTCGTTACCTTACCGAGGCCCGCGCCTAGGCATACGTTGGCTGCCTCGTCGTTGGGCGATGAGCTGGCGGGGCCTTTCCAGAAAGGGCGTCACGGTGGCCCCGGTGGCTGGTGGATACTGGACGAGCCTGAACTACATCTGGGGGCGGACATTCTCGTCCCCGATCTCGCAGGCTGGCGCCGAACGCGGATGCCAACCTTGCCCGATCTGGCCTATTTCGAAACGGTGCCCGATTGGATCTGCGAAGTCCTGTCTCCCGCAACCGCGCAGTTGGATCGAGTGGACAAGCTCGCGATCTACGCCGCGCACGGGGTCGCGTACGCCTGGCTGGTAGACCCCGACGCGCAAACCTTGGAAACCTACACGCTGCACGAAGCACATTGGCGCTTGGATTGCGCTTTCAAAGCGGCAGATACGGTACGCGCGCCACCTTTCGAAGCGGTCGCTTTTAGCCTCGCGACTTTGTGGCCCTGATAGCGTTGCCCGAAGCCCATCGCACCCCCCTACGTGCCAATATGACCTGCGGCACCCACCCCTGAGGGATTAGTGAGCTGCGCGGTCACCGAGGACTTCTGCTCAACTGGTTCCGGGCCAAAGGCCAACTCTCCAGCGGCGCCGTAGAAGGATTCAACACCAAAGCAAAACTGACTACCAGAAAAGCCTTCGGATTTCGCACCTATCATATGCTGGATATTGCTCTGTATCATACACTTGGCGCCTTACCCGAACCCCAGTTCACCCCAAAGATTCTGCTGAGGAGCCAGTCTCAAGCATCTGGTTTAGAAGGTCCGAAACATCCCGCATCCTGGACCCGACGGCTCGCGTCATTGACAACCCGCAGGTCCATCCGTACTCTTCCGCTTGCCGAAAAAGGGCGTTTGAAATTCCTATGCTCTGCGCTGGTTTAAGGTCAAGGACCAACGGTGCCCCGGCAACTGTGGGGCGACATTCAAGACGGACCAGTTCAGGCGAGCGGTCGAAAAAATCGAGCGCGAGCTGGCGGAACTCTTCCGGAGTCTCGGCAAGCGCGGAACGTAGGTCCTCGAGCGCGTGACCTCGATGGTGACCAACGATAGCTGGATGACGGTCTGCCCCATCAAACCATCTTACGCCACACCGCAGGCCCCTTGGGACCGTGGGTAGAGCAACGGCGAGTCGGGAAGCATGCGAAGGCTTAGGCTGTCTGGCCCTGACCACGAGAAGAGCACATGACGACCCTGGTATTCGAGCTGTTCGAGGCCCTCAAGAAGGCCGGCGTGGACGAGGAGACGGCCC
>JBOIDW010000361.1:0-19249 GCA_050740655.1 Gammaproteobacteria bacterium
GGTTGACGACGCAGCGCCGTTCGGGGAGCAACCGCGCGAGCCCCGCGGCGTCGGCGAGCAACTGGCGGGCGGAGAGTGGACGGTCCGCCCGCCAGGCGACCGGCGCGGCCGGCACATAGGGGCGGATAAACGGTAGGGGTTCCATGCAGCGGACAGGCACCTGATCGTGGCTGGATTGATGATGTCCCCGTCCTCAATGTCCAGAAGGGATCGGCAATCCGTTCTTTATAAAAGCGTCCGAGAACAGGTTCGGAATCGACGGGCCTAAGCTGCCGGCCCCTTACGAGTCATTTCTTCACAAGAATAGGCGACAAGTGCTAGCGTCTCTCCCCTTTCGTCCCGAAATCCAAACCAGTATTTTAAATGGAAGGCCATAGTCGTTGGAATTGGATAACGCAAGAAGGACATCAGTACGTGCACAGCAAAAGCGGCATTTAGCTCCAGCTTCTGCGAGTTACTCAGATTGGGCGGTTGGTTTCGCGAAAACTGAATTGGTCGCGTCTTCGCAATCCACTTCGACACAAACCCCGCAAACTTGTGCCGATCCGGAGTCTTGGTCGAATCATGACCAAAGTGGAAATCCGTCATTCGTTTCATATCTATCACAGCGCTATCGATGGCAAGAAGCAAGTGAAGGTTACTCAGAAACACTTCGCCGTCGGTGAGTTCGTAACGCGCTGAGAATTCTTTATATACTTCAGCAGCTTGTCGCACAAGTATTATACTTGTATGCCTATCAACCTCCATCAAGATGCCCTCGTGCCCAGGTAACCAGCCGATCAGTCATCTAAGAGGTTCTTTAAACAATCGATATTACTCCGGTACTGAACCAGTCCAGCTTTGCAAAGCTCATCAAGCGATTCGCCCTCGTTAGGTAATGTCCACGTTGCCAATTTTAAATACGACGGATCGTCATGTAACTTGGCTGTGTCAGCCACAAACTTATCTACGTCAAATTCAGATCTCATCTTGTAACCTCCCAATCGTTAAGCAATCTCTGCCGGCCGGATATCGACCAAGCGAATGCTATACTTAGCACGGGCATAAAGTACCTTATCTTTTCGGTGGATGAGCTCGGCCAACCAAGCGATAGGGTGTTGAGCAAGAAGCGTAACTTGTGGCCGTTTAAGGTATAGCTTCCCTAGCAGCAATTGTCGAACCACCCTCGCTCCGATTCCCAGAATGTCAATTCGGCGCGAATTATGGTATAGCCGCACCTAACATGCAACCTATTGATAGCAAGCTCCTTTAGACGAATGGTCAGACAGCACATAGGGGCGGATAAACGATAGGGGTTGCATGCACGCTCAGCGGCGCGCGAAACGCAGCACCGCCTCGATCTCGACGAGCAGCTCGGGCCGGCACAGCTCGGCGCGCAGGATCAGCGGGGCGAGCGGACGGCCGCCTATCGTGATGCTCCCGGCGCACAGCCGCTGCAGCAGCGACGGGTCCCGGACGTAGAGCTTGCAGGTCGAGGTGTCGAGCAGCGAGCGCGCCTCGAGCCGGCCGTGCGGCAGCGCGTTCTCGATGAGCGCATCGACGTTACGCAAGGCCTCGGAGAGCTGCGCCGCGGGGTCACCTGAGTGCAGCGACTCGTGTCCCACGATGCTCGCAGTGCCGGATAGATAGAGATGCCATTCCGGTCCCCAATCCTTGAGCACCGCGCGTGAGAACCAGGGGCTTTGCGGGCCATATTGCGCAGGGTAGCGAGAGGCGCTCCATTGGCGCGGGTTTTCGATGGCGAGGCCCGCGCCGCGTGCCGCGACGGCATAGATATACAGCCCGTCGAGCGTGCCGCCCACGGCGCTCGCCGCGGGCAGCCCCCGCTCGGGCGAGAGCCCGTGGCGCGCCATGGCCGCGCGCCTGCCGATGCTGAACCGCCGGTATCGCTCCAGGCCCTCCTGCTCCCCGTTGATATCGCCGAAGAAGCTCCAAAAGCGCAATCCCTGTGGATAGCCGAGCTGCCGGCAGGCGCTAAAGGCCTCGTCGAAGGCGTGTTCCACCACCCGCTCGAAGGGCTGGCCCGCCGGCTCGTCATATCGCGCCGTGATGAGCAAGACCTCGCCGGTGTGCGCCGCGCGGACCGCGCCGATGTTGCGGTATGCCACCGGCGCGGTGCTCAGCCAGGCCTCCTGGCACCGGCTCGCATCGGGCTGCCCCATTGGAATGCACAGCGTCGGCGCAGTTGACGTCAGGGGCCGGTCCGGCGCCTCTGAATAATCTATCCGGCCGAGGAACTGCTGGCCGGGATCGCTTAGGCGCTCGGCCAGCTCCCCCGTGCTCAGATACGCCAGCTCGTACGGCCTACCGCCGCGGTTCGATCGCGGGGCGCCGGATAGCGGCATCGAGCCGCTGGGCGACGTCGCGCTCATGGCTCGAGCGGTACGGTGCGCAGCGCCGAGCGCCGCAGTCGATAGGCGTGCCAACTGCGTCGTACGTCGAACAGGCAGCTCAGGTAATAGACGCATTTGAACAAGGACACGGGCAGAACCAGCTTGCCGCGGCGATACACGTCGCCGGACAGGATCGAGACCAAGGCGTCGCGCATGTGCAGGTAGTTGCGCGGCACGAACAGCAGCCTCTGCAGTGCCGGTGACGCGGCGCGATAGATGAACCAACTGAATTGCCGCAGACCCGAGCGTACACCGCCCTCCAGTGCCGCCAACGAGTGGCGGGGCCGATGGTCTCCGCGCAGAAAGGCGCCGGCCACCTCGACCCCAAGTGCGGCGCTGTGCATCGCCAGATGCACGCCGCTGGAGAAGATCGGATCGACGAAGGCATAGGCGTCGCCGATAAGGACGTAGCCCGGCCCCGCCATGTGCTCGGCCGCGTAGGAATAGTTGCCGGTCGCCGTCACGGCGGACGTGAGCCGTGCCCCGCGGAGCCGCCAGACCACCGCGGGACAGAGGTGTATCGTCGCCAGGAAAAACGCCTCCGGCGTGCTGCGGCGCGAGCGCAGATAATCCGGCCGGCATACCGCGCCGACGCTCATCGCGCCGTCCTTCAAGGGGATCATCCACAACCAGCCGTGCTCGAACCAGTGGATGCTGATGTTGCCCTCGTCACGGCCCGGCAAACGTTCCGCGCCCTGGAAATGGCCGAAGATCGCCGCGCTCGCATGCTTGCGATTACGCCGCTTGATGCCCAGTTGATCGGCCAGCAGGGTGTCGCGCCCGGAGGCATCGATGATGAAACGCGCCTGCCAGCACCGCTCGGTACCGGAGCGATCGGTGGCCACCACTACGGAATCGCTTGCCCCTAGTCCCAGATGGACGCGCTGCACCCGAGTCTCTTCATGCACGTCGGTGCCCAGGGCCGCGCAGCGCTTGAACAACACCGCGTCGAATTCCGAGCGCCGCACCTGATAGGCATACTCGCATACCGGATCGAGGGCCTGATCGAAATAGATGGTGAGCTTGCGCTGGCCGCAGCGGGCATTGACCTGTGCGCCATATTTGCGTATGCCGATGCGCTCGATCTCCTCGAGCACGCCGAGACGCTCGAACAGCGGGCGCGTGCAGGGGAGCAGCGATTCACCGATGTGGAAGCGCGGGTGACGGTCCTTCTCCAATAGCACGACCCGGAAGCCCTGCTCCGCCAGCAGTGCGGCCGCGGTGGAGCCGGCCGGGCCGCCGCCGATGACCAGCACGTCACAGCGGCGCGCCGGCGCCCACTCAGCGGATGCGGTGCACGGCGACATAGGCGGCCAGGGAAGACAACGTAGCGAAGACCTTGGCGGTATCCTGATCGTCGGATCGGATCTGAAACCCGTAGCGCTTGCTCAAGGCGACGGAAATCTCCAGCATATCGATCGAATCCAGGCCCCACCCCTCCCTGAATAAAGGGACTTCGGCGTCCAAGGCCTGGATCGGTACGCTCAGGTTCACGGCGTGCACGATCAGCTCGGCCAGCTCCTGTTCCAAATCCGTCTTGCGCATTCCGCTCGCGGTCCTGCGGCAGGTGCTACAGGCCGCTCAACTGCATCTTGATCGCGTGATCGAGATTTTGGATCCAGGCGTTATAATTCTTATGGATCTCGCCGCCTGCCTGTTTGAGATTGACGCTGTCTTTGTAAGTGATGTCGTAGCTCCTGGGGTTGTACAGGATGTCCACTACGGCCGTATGGTTGCGGATGTGCAACGTGCCGATGAGGTGCCCCGGGGTCACCGGTTTCATCGCCCAGCCGAGGCCCGCGCCGGCGCGCACGATGGCATTCTGGATGTCTACCATCTCGACCGGGCGAGGTGTGGTTATGGGTGCCCCCGCGACGTTGTAGATCGGTGCCGTGCGGCAGCCGGCCAGCGCGCTCAACAGCAGGTACAAGATCCCCCACGGCACATGGTGCCTCGTATTCATGTTCAGCCTCCGGTAACGATCGTTCGATTCACTCGGTGGGTAGTGGCGTAAGCGAGTGCGGCCGCGCCACGGCGCATTAGATACTTTCCCTCGGTTCCAGTATACGGGCACGCTCTAAGCGTATGATTATAATGAGTAGCACCCAGGGCTTTCAATGCTAGAATGGGCGGCCTTATCGATCCGGTCGCCACCCCCACATGATGCAGGTCTCATTGCTGGAAAAGCTCGAACGGCTGGATCGCCGGCGCGAGGAGATCCAGGGGCTGCTCGCCCAGCAGGAGGTCATCAGCGATCAGAATCGCTTCCGCGACCTGTCGCGCGAGTATGCCGAGCTCGATCCGATCGTCGGCTGTTTCCACGATTATCAGAACAATCAACGCGACATGGAGTCGGCCAGGACCATGCTCGGCGACAGCGATCCGGGGCTGCGGGCGCTGGCCGCAGAAGAGCTCAAGGAGACCCAGCAAAGAGACGGCCAACTGGAGCGCGAGCTGCATCGATTCCTGCTACCCCAGGACCCGGCCGACAACAGCAACATCTTCCTCGAGGTACGCGCCGGTACCGGCGGTGAAGAGGCGGCGCTGTTCGCCGCCGAGTTGTTCCGGGTCTATACGCGCTACGCCGAGAACCGCGGCTGGGGCATAGAGACCCTGAGCGCCAGCCGCGCCGAGGCCGGCGGCTTCAAGGAGGTCATCGCGCGCATCGCCGGATTGGGCGCCTATTCACGCTTGAAATTCGAGTCCGGCGTGCATCGCGTGCAGCGCGTGCCCGCCACCGAGGCCCAAGGTCGCATCCACACCTCGGTCTGCACGGTGGCGGTGCTGCCGGAGGTCGATGAAGTGACCGACATCGAGATCAACCCGGCCGAGCTGCGCATCGACACCTTCCGCGCCTCGGGGGCGGGCGGCCAGCACGTCAACAAGACCGACTCGGCGATCCGCATCACCCACCTGCCCACCGGCCTGGTGGTGGAATGCCAGGACGAGCGCTCCCAGCACAAGAACCGCTCACGCGCCATGAGCCTCCTCAAGGCGCGGCTGGTCGGTGCGGAGCGCGAGCGCCAGCGCCAGCAGCAGGCCGAAAACCGCCGCATTCTGGTCGGCACCGGCGATCGCTCCGAGCGCATCCGCACCTATAATTTTCCCCAGGGCCGGGTCACCGACCATCGCATCAATCTCACCTTGTTCAAACTGCCCAATCTCATGGAGGGCGAGCTCGATCTCCTCATCGATCCGCTCATCAGCGAGCACCAGGCGGACCTGATGGCAGCGGCGGGCGCGTGATGGGCGAACGGCGGGTGCGCTCATGCCCGATATCCACGTCACACCAGGCCATTGGTGGTGGGATAAGGATATGCCGGTCCCTACGGTAAGCGCGCTCCTCGCCGAGGGCGCGCAGCGGCTCCAGGGCTTGGAGGCCCCCCGCTTCGAGGCCGAGGTACTGCTGGCCGAGCTGCTGCGCTGCGAGCGCGCCGGACTCTGGGCGCATCCCGCGCGGAGCGTCCCGGTTGCGTGTGCCGAACGCTACGGGGTCTGGATCGAGGAGCGCGCGCGCGGCATGCCCAGCGCTTATCTCATGGGCCGGCGCGAGTTCTGGTCGCTGATGTTGCAAGTCACCCGCGAGACCCTGGTGCCGAGACCCGAGACCGAACTGCTGGTGAGCTTGGCCCTTGCTCGCATCCGTGCCACTGAGGCCCGTGAACTGCTCGATCTCGGCACCGGCAGCGGCGCTATCGCCTTGGCCATCCAAAGCGAATGCCCGGCGTTGCGGATCACCGCGACCGATCGATCCCCGGCCGGTCTGCAATGCGCGCGCGAGAACGCCCAGCGCTTAGGTCTGGATCGAGTCGAGTTTTGCGAGGGGGACTGGTATCGAGCGGTGGCCGGCCGGTGCTTCGACCTCATCGTCTCCAATCCGCCTTATGTCGAGACCGGCAGCCCCCACTGGGCACTGCTGCAACACGAGCCACGCCTGGCACTGGATGGCGGCGCTGATGGACTTACGGCCTTGCGCGCGGTGATTGCCGGCGCCACGGGCCATCTCCATCCCGGCGGTATGGTGCTGGTCGAACATGGCTGCGGGCAGGGCGCGGCGGTACGCGCGCTGTTTCGCGAGCATGGATACCCCGTACCGTGCACGGTCACCGATCTGGCCGGCCACGAGCGCGCTTCCTCCGCAGTGCTTTCTTGAAGCGAGCGTGGATGACCCAGCGCTGTTGCGCTACAGCCGCCAGATCCTGCTCCCCGAGATCGATCTCCAGGGACAACAGCGGCTCATGTCCGCTACGGTCATGGTGGTCGGCCTGGGCGGACTGGGATCGGCCGCTGCCAGCTATCTCGCCGCGGCCGGGATTGGTCACCTCATTCTGGTGGATTTCGATCGCGTCGAGCTGGCCAATCTGCAACGCCAAGTCCTGTATCGCGACTGCGATCAGGGCCGGCTCAAGGTCGAGGCGGCCCGGGCGCGGCTCACCGAGATCAATCCCCTGTGCCGGGTAACGGCGCGCGCCGAGCGCTACATTGATGCCGAGCTACCGGATACCGTGGACGTCCTGCTCGATGCCAGCGACAACTTCGCCGCGCGACAGGCGCTAAACGTCGCCAGCGTAAAACGCGGCCTACCTTTGGTCTCCGGTGCCGCGATCCGCTTCGAGGCCCAGGTCAGCGTCTTCAATCCGGCCGATCCCGAAGGTCCCTGCTACGCCTGTCTATACGGCTCCGACGAGGACACTACCGAGTCCTGCGTCGAGACCGGCATCATCGCCCCGCTCGCCGGTATCGTCGGGAGCATCCAGGCCTTGGAGACCATCAAGCTCATCACCGGCGCCGGCACACCCTTGACCGGCCGATTGCTGCGCCTCGACGCACTCACCATGCAATGGGCGAGCGCGACGGTGCGCCGCGATCCGCGCTGTCCGGTGTGCGGCAGCCAGGCGCCGTAGGGCATGGAAAAGTCGAGAGAGGGATCATCTGCCGCGGGCCGCAACGGCGCTGGCCACGGGACCTGGGCTATGGACTGTAGCGGATTCCGATCTCGCGCCATGCCATCGAGCGCATGTTCCAGCGTGGCATTACGCCCGATGTGGTGGAACATATCATCAAGGTGGGCGGGGTGATAGCCTCTTATCTCTTACCTAAATGATGTACCCTTCCCTAGCGCGCTCGTCTGCACGACTTTGCTACGTCGTCACGGTTTATCATCCGGATCCCGATGTGTGGAGCGATAATTTCAAGACGGGGAGACAAGCATGAAATGCGTGAACTGCAAGACCGGAGAAACAAAACCCGGAAGGGTCACCGTGACCCTGCGGCGCGGTGGACCACCGTGATTATCAAAGATACACCAGCGGACATCTGCCAGAACTGCGGCGAATACTACTTGGATGTAGCAGTCACCCGAAGGTATACGGACAGGCTGAGGAAGCCGTCAGGCGCCGTGCGGAAGTGGAAATCCTCCGCTATGCCGCGTGAGGGCGAGCCGTTGGAGGAAAAGATGCGGCGCCTGGTGGCGCGGTTACGCGAGCCGCACGACGAGGCACGGCGACCGGATGAAGCCCTTGCCCGGAACCTGAAGGAGTTAGGATATGACGCTTGAGGAACTGCTGAAGGAAAAGCGCGAGGGAATTCTACGCCTTGCGCAAAGGTACGGGGCTCGGAATCTCCGCATCTTTGGTTCCGTGGCCCGCGGTGAGGCGGACCAGCTCAGCGACATAGATTTTCTCGTCGAACTGGAGGGAGAGCGGAGTCTCTTTGACCTGGGCGGCCTTCAATGCGAGCTCGAGTCTCTCCTTGGATGCCGGGTAGATGTGGTAACCGAACGGGGCCTCAAGGCGCGAATTCGCGAGAGGGTTCTGCGCGAGGCCGTAACGCTATGAGGGACCCGAAGGAAAGATTACGCGACATCCTGGAGGCGATCGCGGCACTGGAGCGCTACGCCGACCGGGATAGGGCCGCGTTCGAGCAGGAAGAACTGTTGCAGACCTGGTTCTTACGACATCTGCAAATCATCGGTGAGGCCGCCGGGTCACTTCCCGAACAGGTGCGGGCGCTCGCGCCAGAGATTCCGTGGCCCAAGATCACAGGCATGCGCAACATTCTGGTTCACGGGTACTTCGACATCGATACGGACATGGTTTGGAATGCGGCGACTCGAGATGCCCGAGCGCTGAAGCCCGCCGTGGAGCAGTTGCTAGCGGCATTGGAGGAACGTACTCCGGCCGGATAGAAACCGTCAGACTCGTTGAACAAGCGTGAGTCGCACATCCTCGCCGCCCTGCGCGACAAATGCTGCCCCGGCATAACTGCGTTTACCGAATCCATCGTCGAGCAGGCCGCACTCGCCTGGCTCGCAAGCGCGGGCTGGTCGGTCAAAAACGGCGCGGAGATCGCGGGTGGCGAACGCGCTGCCGAGCGTGACTACTACGGTTATGTGGTGCTGGCGCCGCTTCCGCGCGATGCATTGGCGCGGCTCAACCCCAGCGTTACCCGCCGAGGCACTGGAGGATGCCTTCCGCAAAACTGACTCGGATGGCGCGGAGTTGGCGGCAGGCGGGCGCGCGTGAGCGGCATCGCCCGGGCTGCCGCAAAGCACCCCGGCCCCGCCTTGCGATCAGCCGACTACGATCCTTTCGTTTGGCCGATCCAGAACCTTGCGATTGGACGAACCTCAAGGTTACGATTGGCCGGTGCATGAGACCGTCCTTTACCCGCGCTATGCTGCGCCGCGCCTAACCGAGGCACTGGCGGATTCGCCGGTCGTGCTGATTCACGGCCCGCGCCAGTGCGGCAAGACGACGCTCGCCCGCATGGTGGGCGAGCCCAAGGGATACACCTACGTCAACCTGGACGACGACGTTGCGCGAGTCGCGGCCGAGGCCGATCCAGTGGGATTTGTCGCCGATCTGCCGCAGCGAGCGATCCTTGACGAGGTGCAGCTCGTACCCGCGCTCTTTACTGCGTTGAAGACGGCTGTCGATCGCAGGCGCGTGGCTGGCCGCTTCATGCTGACCGGCTCGGCGAACGTGCTGCTGGTCCCCAAGCTGGCAGATTCTCTCGCGGGACGGATGCAGATCCTCCGGTTGCACCCTCTGGCACAGTGCGAGCTGGCTCGGCGCGCACCGGGCTTTCTCGATACGCTATTCGCCGGCGCATTCAAGACGAGACGGGCTGAGCGGCTGGCCGGCCAGCTCGCCAAGCGGATTACGGCGGGCGGCTATCCCGCGGCGTTAGCACGGCCGACCGAGCGACGGCGCGCAACCTGGTACCGCGACTATCTCGAAGCCCTAGTCCAGCGCGATGTGCGGGATCTCGCTCGCATCAGTAAACTCGACGCGTTGCCGCGACTGCTGTCGCTGGCTGCTGCGCAGACGGCGCGGCTGCTAAACGTTGCCGATCTGGCGGCACCGTTCCAGCTCAGCCGCCCGACCATCCGCGATTACGTCACGCTGCTCGAGCGCGTCTTCCTGCTGGAGATGGTGCCGCCCTGGCACAGCAACCGCCTGAGCCGGCTCGTCAAGACGCCCAAGCTGCATCTAGGAGACAGCGGCCTGGCGTGCGCGCTCCTCGGCGTCGACGCGGCGTCGCTCGCAGCCGATCGTCCGCTGCTCGGACAGCTTCTGGAGACGTTTGTCTTTCAGGAACTGCGGCGACAGGCAAGCTGGCGCGACGAGCCGATCGGTTTCTTCCACTTCCGCGACAAGGACGGCGCAGAGGTGGACATCGTGCTGGAGCGCGGCGTACCCGAGCTGGTGGGCGTGGAGGTCAAGGCGTCGGCTACCGTCACGCCGGCGGACTTCCGCGGTATGCGTAAGCTCCGGGACGCTGCAGGGAAGCGCTTTGTCGCGGGTGTGGTGCTCTACGACGGCGAGGTCGGGGCAAGCTTCGGCGGCGGGTTCTACGCCGTGCCGCTGCGCGCGTTGTGGGAGACGAAGTGAGCACCTTTACCCAATCGGTTGTCGAAACCCGCGGTGCTGGCGTGGTTCGACAGCGCGGGCTGGCGGGTTGCGCAACGCGCGGAGAGTACTCGCCATGCAGATGCAGCAACCTCGACATCGGTCTGCGCTATTGCCCCGATAGCAACCAATTTCAAGTATCATCGGCTGATGAATCGTGAGCCACTCGTGCGGCAGGTCCCCCTAGAGTCATCGGTCGTGCGAACCACCGGAGCAGCGCTTGAGGCTGGACACGGCGGCTGACCCGCGCGGTTCGCAAACCGTGGTTCTGGTCGATCTCGCGCACCTCGGGGCCATCGAGGTCAGCGGCGCCGATGCCGAGCAATTCATTTCGGGTCAATTCACTAACGACTTCGCGGCGGTCGATGACCGGCACGCGGCGATCGGCGCCTGGTGCAGTGCCAACGGTCGCGTGCAGTTGGTATTCCGGGTCTTGCGTTGGCGGCGGGGGTTCCTGTTGCTGGTCCCGCGCGCGCTGCTGGCGAGTACCCTCAAGCGCCTCGCGCTCTACGTATTGCGCGCCCGGGTGCAGGTGAGCGACGCGAGCGCTGACTACGATCTGTTGGGTCTTATCGGTACCGGCAGCACGGCGCGATTAAGGTCTTTGTTTTCCGACCTCCCGCAGCGTGCCGATGAGGTAACGCATGAGGCCGGTCGAGCGCTGATGATGCTCCCCGGTCCTGTACCGCGGTTCATGGTGCTGGGCGGGCGCGAGGCGATAACAGCGTTTAAGGACCAGCTCGGTCCGGACCTCGCCGAGGAAACCCCCTCGTATTGGCTCAGGCAGGACATCCTCGCCGGTCTTCCGCTCATACTGGCGGAGACCGCGGGCAGTTTTCTGCCGCAGACGTTGAATCTGGAGGCGTTGGGCGGATTGAGCTACAAGAAGGGCTGTTACCCCGGCCAGGAGGTGATCGCACGGCTCAGATACCGCGGCGAGTTGAAGAAACGGATGTATCGGGCGCACAGCGAGCCTGGCCGCTCGCCGGCCCCGGGCGATCCGATCGTGGCCGGCGACGGCAGTCTCCGCGGTACCGTGCTCATCGCGGTAAGGGAGGGTGGGGGCGGCAGTGCGCTACTCGCCGTCATGGATATCGGCGCGGCGGAACGGCAGACGCTGTACCTGGGTTCGACAGACGGCCCCCAAATCCGAATCGAGTCGCTACCGTAACGACACGATGGATCGATTTAAACCCGCGTGGTGGCTGCCCGGTCCCCACGCGCAGACGATATGGGCATCCGTGTTCCGCAGAGCGCCGCGGGTCGAGACGCAGGTGGAGCGCATCGAGCTACCCGATGGCGATTTCCTGGATCTCGAATGGACATCCAACCAGGGCCGTTCCATCGTGTTGATCCTGCATGGCCTGGAAGGCTCGCGGCGCTCACCGTATGCACGCGGCATGCTGGCGGCCTGCGAAAAGCGCGGCTGGCGGGGCGTGCTGATGTTGTTCCGCGGTTGCGGCGGGGAGGTCAATCGACTGCCGCGCAGCTATCACTCCGGAGAGACCGGCGACCTGGGATTGGTCTTGGATCTGCTCAAACGGCGTTTTCCGCAGCAGCCGATTGCTGCGATCGGGTTTTCATTGGGCGGCAACGTGCTCTTGAAATACCTTGGGGAGCAGGGCGCAGCGGCACCCGTGGCGGCGGCGGTGGCGGTATCCGTACCGTTCCAGCTCGCTAATGCCGCCGCACGGTTGGAACGCGGTTTCTCACGCTGCTATCAATGGTGGCTGCTGCGCAGCCTGCGCGCCAAGACCCGCACAAAATTTGCGCGCATACCGGCGCCGGTGGCCTTCGGCGACCTGATGAAGCTCACCACTTTTTTTACCTTCGACGACGTAGTCACCGCGCCGTTACACGGCTTTAGCGGCGCCGCGGAGTACTACCACCGTTGCAGCAGCGCCCGGTATCTGGCGCGTATCGCCGTGCCGACACTGATCATCCATTCGGTCGATGATCCGTTCATGACGCCCGAGGCCATCCCCAGCGATACCGCAATCTCCTCTCGCGTCCTCTTGGAGGTCACGGCGCGCGGCGGGCATAACGGCTTTGTCGGAGGCCACCTACCGGGATGGGCACGCTATTGGGTGGATGCGCGCATTCCGAGTTTTTTGCAAGGATTTCTGAAGAATGCCGGGTAGGCGTTGCGCAATGCCCGCCGGTACCACTCCAAGGGGTGCAAGGCTTGGAAAGCCGCTTCCCCGAGGGGCACCGTACGGATCGATTCGGCTGAAGGTCGCGCTATAACTTCTGTCCCGCCAGGAACAGCCAGGTCTCGACCACGGTATCGGGGTTGAGCGAGATGCTGTCGATCCCCTCATCGAGCAGCCATCTCGCGAAATCCGGGTGGTCGGAGGGGCCTTGACCGCAGATCCCCACCGTCTTACCGGCCTTCTTGCAGGCGCGAATGGCAAGCCGGAGCAGGTGCAAGACGGCCGGATCGCGCTCGTCGAAGCGCTGTGCCACCAGACCGGAGTCGCGATCGACTCCGAGCGTCAATTGGGTGAGATCGTTGGAGCCGATGGAGAACCCGTCGAAATACTCCAGGAAGGCCTCGGCGGTCAGGCAATTGGATGGGATCTCGCACATCATTATCACGCGCAGGCCATCGCGGCCGCGTTCCAGGCCGTTGTCGCGCAATAGAAGCGTGACCTCGCGCGCCTCCTCGACGGTGCGTACGAAGGGCACCATGACCTCGACGTTGCGAAACCCGAGCTCGATGCGCACCTTGCGCAGCGCGCGGCATTCCAGCTCGAATGCGGGGCGAAACGCCTTGTCGATATAGCGCGAGGCGCCGCGAAAACCCAGCATCGGGTTCTCTTCCTTGGGCTCGAAGCGAGCACCGCCGCGCAGACTGATGTATTCATTCGATTTGAAGTCCGAGAGCCGTACGATGACCGGTTTGGGGGCAAAGGCCGCGGCCAGCGTAGCCACGCCTTCGGCGAGCTTCTCGACAAAGAAGCTTGCCGGATCGGCATAACCGGCGCTGCGGCCAGCGATCTCCTGTTGCATGGACGCGGGCAATTGCGCGGGCTCGATGATCGCCCGGGGATGCACGCCGATCATGCCGTTGATGACCAGTTCGATGCGCGCGAGCCCGATCCCGTGATTGGGGATAGCGGCCAGCTCGAAGGCGCGGTCCGGGTTGCCGACGTTCATCATCAGCTTGACCGGCAGGGCCGGCAGGCTCGCCGGACTCAATTGCAGCCGCTCGTAGGGGAGCCGGCCGGCATAGACGTACCCGGTCTCGCCCTCGGCGCAGGATACCGTGACCTCCGCGCCGTCGGCGACGCGCTCGGTGGCGTCACCGGTCCCCACCACTGCGGGTACGCCCAGCTCACGGGCCACGATCGCGGCATGACAGGTGCGCCCGCCGCGGTTGGTGACGATGGCTGCGGCGCGCTTCATGACCGGCTCCCAATCGGGCGTCGTCATGTCCGCGATCAGCACCTCGCCGGGGGCGAGCCGCGACATGTGATCCACGCCCTGCACGAGGCGCGCAGCGCCTGCGCCGATGCGCTGGCCGATGCTGCGCCCGGTGCTGAGGACGGCCCCCCGCGCCTGCAAGCGGTAGCGCTCGATCCGGCCGGCCTCGACCCGGCTCTTTACGGTCTCCGGCCGGGCCTGGAGGATATACAGCTTGCCGTCGATACCGTCCTTGGCCCATTCGATATCCATGGGCCGGCCATAATGGTCCTCTATGGAGAGTGCGTAGCGGGCCAACTCTTCAACCTCGGCGTCGCATAACGAGTAGCGCAGCCGGTCGGCGGGATCGACGTCGATGATGCGCGTCGCTACGCCATGGTCTCCGCCCAAGACCATCTTATGGAGCTTGGTACCCAACGCGCGGCGTATCACGGCCGGCCGCCGCGCTCTCAGGTTGGGTTTGTAGGCGTAGAACTCGTCCGGATTCACCGTGCCTTGGACCACCGTCTCGCCCAGACCGTAGGCCGAGGTGATGAACACGACGTCCCGAAATCCCGATTCCGTATCCAGGGTGAAGGCCACGCCGCTGGCACCGATATCGCTGCGCACCATGCGCTGCAGCGCCGCGGACAGCGCGACCTGAGCATGCTCGAAGCCATGGTGCACGCGGTAGGCGATGGCGCGGTCGTTGTATAAGGAGGCGAACACCTCATGCACCGCCTTTAATACGGCGGCTAGCCCCCGCACGTTGAGGAAGGTCTCCTGCTGGCCGGCAAAAGAGGCCTCGGGCAGGTCTTCGGCGGTCGCCGAAGAGCGCACGGCGACGGCCGTCTCCGGTCCGGCCACCTGCTCGAGCTGCCGGTACACCTCCGTCACGGCGGCCTGGAGTGCGTTCGGGAACGGGCTCGCCAGGATCCAGCCGCGGATCTCGGCCCCGGCCGCCCTCAAGGCCCGCACGTCATCCGTATCGAGGCCGGCCAAGCGCTCATCGATGCGCTGCGCGAGACCACCCGCCGCCAAGAATTCGCGAAACGCCTCCGCGGTGGTGGCATAACCACGGGGGACGCGCACCCCGGCCTCTGCCAGACGATTGATCATCTCGCCCAGCGAGGCGTTCTTGCCGCCGACCCGCGCGACGTCCCGCATGCCCAGGCGTTCGAATGGCAACGCGTATTCTTTCATGTCGTTCGGTCACTCCGTACAAACCTTGGATGCCGGTTGCTCCGAATCCAGTCAGATTCATGCAACACCGCATGGCAGGCCATTCTAGCTGCACCGGCGCTTGATTTACGTTCGCAGGTACCCTCAGTGCTTATCTATAGTGTGCGCCGAATGCCCTCCGCGCACGATCATCGGCCCTTCGGCTCCCGTTGCATCAATTGAGGTTGTGTGTGATTATTACTACACTTTCCGAGTAAGTTGTTGCTGTCAGTAACGCTATTGGCAAACTGGCCGCATCGGTGGGGGTTCGATACGCTATGATTCGGATCGCGGGCGATCGGGATGTCGCACGAGAGCGCGTCCGCCGCTAGTGCCAAAACCGTGCACGTGTGCCATAACGGTGCGCACTCGGGGGAAGGCTGTCGCACCGAACAACCGGATTTTCTCAAGAAAGTTGAATGAGTTATGAGTTGACGAGGAATTTTAACGGCACAGCCGGTCGTGGCATGGGGAATGCCAAAGTTCTCAATAATAGCTTGTAAGAGGGGGATTCCATGAAACTATCGTCGAAGATGTATCTGGCCCTGGCGGGCTTAGCGCTAGTCCTCGCGGGCGGTCCGGACGGTGCACGGGCAGCGGCGGATCCGGAGAAAGAGGTGCTCAAGGCCGAGATGAAGGAGCTGAAAGAACGCCTGGGGCAGCTCGAACAGCGGCTCGAGGAAAAAGACCGGGTCGCGAAGGAAGAAGCCGCTGCCCCTAAAGAGGAAGCAGCGAGCCTCCCGGACTGGATCGACGAGATCGAGCTCCATGGCTTCCTCTCGCTCGGCTATGTGTGGAACTTCAACGAGCCGGACAGCGATATCAACACCCAGCGGTTCTTCGATTCCCGCCACAACGCCTTTCGCGTGCACGACTTCGAGTTCAGCGTGCTCAAGGCCGCCGCGGACCCAGGCAGCGTGGGTTTCCGCGTGGACCTCGATGTCGGCTCCGACATCCCGCGCGTAATCCATTCGGTCGGGCTGTTGGAGAACGAGGTGGACTCCGTAACGGGCGATGTGGACTTCGAGGACTTCGATGTCCGGCAGGCCTTTGCCTCCTACAACGCCCCCTTGGGCAAGGGGCTCACGATCGATATCGGAAAGTTCATCACGCACTTTGGCCTCGAGGTAATCGAGGGCTGGCCGGGCTACAACGACAACTACTCGCGCTCCTATGACTTCGCCTTCGCCATCCCCTTCACCCACACGGGGATCCGCGCGACCTATCCCGTGAACGACAAGCTCTCGCTCATGGCCATGGTCGTGAACGGCTGGGACCAGGTCGACGACATCAATGGTCAAAAGGGCTACGGCGGCCAGATCGGCTTCTTCCCGATGGAGGGCATGTCGTTCTACTTCAACTATCTCGGAAGCCCCGAGCAGTCCGATCAAGATTCCGACTGGCGGCATCTGTTCGGGCTCACCTGGGTGGTCAAGCCCCTGCCGACCGCTCTTCCCGATTTCACGCTCTCCGGGACCTATGACTATGGCTACGAAGAGAATCTGGGAGGAGACGATGTCGAATGGAGCGCGGCGCAAGGGGTCTTGCGCTATGACTTCACCCCTTGGTTCTACCTCGCTCTGCGCGGGGAATGGATGGACGATGAGGACGGCGTACGGATCATCCCCTGCCTCGCGGGGGCCGGTTGCGACGGCTTCCTGTCGGGCTATTCGGGCCAGGTTGTCTGGGCGCTGACACTGACGCCGACCTTCAAGATTGGCGATCACCTAGTGGTCCGTCCGGAGTTCCGCTACGACGATTCCAACCAGGAGGTCTTCGAGGACGAGGGCGACGACACGAAGAACAGCCAAACGACGGTGGGGCTTAACGTTATCTATTCGTACTAGCTCTAAGGATTGAATGGAGATCGAAGTGTGGCCGACCTTCACGCATTGGTTCATCCGAAGGAAATTACCAACCGGATAGAGACTCGGTTGCAGGGGCGTGGCGTGTACCGGTTTGCGCGAAGCGTTGCATGAGGATTCGGGGGCACACGCCGGTCCTCGACGGGAAGTGACGGCTGCCCCTGCCTCGTTGTATCCTGGGCGCGTTGATGGCGGGTCTCGTGACAAGGGGGACCGCGGGGCATAACCTCGCCACCGCGTGCAGCAATTGGCGTTGCAAGCGCCGAGCAACGAGTACAACAGGCTGAATCTACACAAACGAAGGGAGGTTGCGTAATGTCACCACTTTTGGCTCTTTCCTTGAGTATCGCGGTTCTGGGAGCGATTTGGACCTACCTCGCTTTGAGCCCGCTCGCCGGATTCGTGCTGGTATGGGCTGGGTTCATCGCCTGGGGCAGCTTCTTTCATTCGGGAGGCGATACCAAGGCGCTCGTCAAGACCCTCTGCGGGAACGTCTATGGCATCGTGATCGGCTGGATCGCGCTGCTCATCATCTTTAAGTTCGGCGTGGCCGATATGGGACCGGTGGCGATCGCCAGCGTCGTCGGCGCCACGGTGTTTCTGATCGTCATCGTCGCCTCGATAGAACCGCTGTCTGCGGTGCCGGCCAACGTCTACGGCTATTCCTCGATAGTCGCCTATGCCCTGCATCAGGCGTCGGCGCCCGGTGCCACGCCGGACGTGCCAGGCACCGGCCCGTTGCAGAACCTGATCGCCGTAAACTTCGAGAACCCGCTCGTCATCCTCATCGTCTCGATGGTCATCGGCGCGCTCGCCGGCTTTCTCTCGGGACAGGTCGCCAATGTGATTACGAGGAAGGCATAAAACCGCGTAGCGGCGCCCATCGCCGGCCGGGCCCACGAAGACATCGCGCACCTAGCGTCGGCAGTCGGACCGGCTACTATCCGCTTCGGTAAAGCCGGGACGGTCAGGCGTGGCTTGTACGTAATCGATGCAGCGACGAGGCCCCGCCTGCACAGGGGTTGCGCCGATACCACGCTGATGAAGGTCGCCCTCTTGCTCGGTAGTCGTGCTCGTGCCCTTTGACACGTGGACCGAGGCGCGCCTTCTTCTCATCGGCCGGGGACTGCGTGCCTGCGTCGACGGCTACATCGCGGTGTTGCTGCCGGCCTATCTGCTGGCGCTGGGCTTCGGCACCTGGGAGGTGGGTCTACTTAGCACCGCCACCCTGCTGGGATCGGCGCTTGCCACTCTGGGGGTGGGCGCTTGGGGACATCGTTTCGACCACCGCCACCTGCTGCTTGCGGCGACACTCCTGATGACCGCCACAGGGCTGGGGGTCGCCAGCCTGTCGGCGTTCTGGCCGCTGCTGTTGATCGCCTTCGTCGGCACACTGAACCCCAGTTCCGGAGACGTTAGCGTTTTTCTGCCGCTGGAACACGCCCGCTTGGCGGAAGCGGCACAGGGCGATGCCCGCACCGCCCTGTTCGCCCGTTACAGCCTAACCGGCGCCCTATGCGCGGCGGTGGGCGCGCTGGCCGCCGCCGTACCGGATAGGCTGGTAGGCTGGGGCATCGACGGGCTTACCGCATTGAGGATCATGTTCCTTGTCTATGGCGGGGTTGGTCTAGCGGTGTGTCTGTTGTATCTGCGGTTGCCCCGGCCGTCGCTTGATGAACCGCCCGCAGCCCCCGCACCCGTTGGTCCCTCGCGCGGCATCGTGGTCAAGCTGGCCGCGTTGTTCTCGGTCGACGCGTTTGCCGGCGGTCTGGTGATCCATTCGCTGCTGGCCTTGTGGCTGTTCAAGCGCTTCGATTTGTCGCTGGCTGCCGCCGGCGCTTTCTTCTTCTGGGCGGGGTTGCTCACCGCGCTTTCGCAACTGGCTGCGCCGTGGGTGGCCACTCGCATCGGCCTGCTCAACACCATGGTGTTTAGTCATATTCCGGCCAACCTTGCCCTCATCGCAGCGGCGTTCGCATCCCGTCTGGAGATTGCGCTGGGATTGCTGCTCTTACGTGCCGCACTGTCGCAGATGGACGTACCGACCCGATCCGCTTATGTCATGGCCGTGGTCACGCCGCCGGAACGGGCGGCAGCGGCGAGCTTCACCACAGTGCCGCGCAGCCTGGCCTCGGCGCTAAGCCCTACTCTGGGCGGCGCGTTGTTCGCCACTGGCTGGCTGGCCGCGCCGCTGGTGGCGTGCGGAGTGCTGAAGATCGCCTATGACATGGCGCTGTTGGCGGCCTTCCATCGAGTGAAGCCAACGCAATGAGATTGGCGTGACTGGCTAGGCCAAGAGCCATCGATCAGACCCACTAATTTAATAAGAGGCACTGCCCTTCTTGGACATTCATGGTGTAGTGGTCAAGGTAACTCGTCTGGAATTAACAACCCCTAAAGGACTTCGGTCGCTGCCGACGAGACGTGGAGAGCCGAAGGCGAAGTCGAGGAC
>JBOIDW010000362.1:0-1530 GCA_050740655.1 Gammaproteobacteria bacterium
CAGAAACCCTCTGCGTCCGCGAGGCTCGCCGCCCCGGCGAGAAAGAGCGCGACCGCAAATGACCGTCCCCACCCGCGGCGCGCCGTTCGGTCTCCCTGCGGAGCCGGGGTCAAGACCCGACGACGAACACCGACTCGTCGGTGTCGTAGCTAGAACCCGCCTGAACCTTGTGCTCGACGACATAGGTGCCCGCTTGCGCATTCTTGGGGATGGGAAGGCTGGCATTTGCCGCCCAACCGCCGCCGGTGCGGTGAGTCTTCTGCGGCGGCAGATTGGCGAGCACCGTGCCGTCTTTCTTCAGCACCCAACTCTCTTCCACATCGGCGCCGTGAGCGGCCAGGGACGGCGGCATCATCAGCGAGTAGTCCGTCGCCACCTTCACGGTATCGCCGGGTCTGACCGTGTTGGGGGCGGAGGTCCCCTTGCGGATCTGGACTTGGGTGCTGCTGACGGGCTCGGTCAAGCCATAAAGCTGTTGGTCTTGTGCCGCGGAGCGGACCTGCGTGGCTTGATACTGGGCGACCACGCCCCAGCCGGCCGCGGCGCCCAGCGCGCTGCCTATCGCGCACCCCTGGGCCCCACCAATTGCGTAGCCGATTCCGCAACCCAAGGCTGTCCCGAGCCCGGCCCCCATAAGTTGCTGATTACCCCCGGTAGTAGCGCAGCCAGCCATAAGCCCGCAACACAACGCGAGACCCGTGACTCTCAGTTTCGGTGCTGACAACATGATAAGCCTCCTTTGCAGTCGTTTATATTCAGATCAATACATCATTCGGCACGAGCGCCTGCTGGCGCACCGGGTGCGGCCGGCTTGTCGAAGTAAGGGAGTTGTCCCTCCGGTAGCGCCGGGATGGACTCGCCGAGTTGCGCTATGATCGCTTGCAAGGCCGGGGCGGGGGGAACCTCGATGGCCTCGAAGTGCGAGCTCTCATACGTGTATTTGCCGCTGCCCGAAGGGTACTCGACACCCAGTTTGAAATTGTGATCGTTCCCGTCCACCTCCAGGTAGGAACGGAACGTCGCCACGTAGTCGCTCAGTATGATGTTCAGGATCTCCTCCACGATCTGCTGTATGCGATCCACGGTATCGCCGAGCAGGTAGTAAATCCCAAAGGAATTCTTGGAAACGGACTCGAGGTTTTTGAAGTGCTCTTTGTATTTCGGGATTTTAGAATAGGCCAGGGAATATACCGGGATCGGGATATCCAGGTTTGTGATTCGGGCGTTTAGTTCCTCCCGCGACAGGGCGCTGCCCTCATCGAAGCCGTCGGAGAACACCACGATGGAGCAGGACACGATGTAGTTGGACGGGCCGGGCGCGACGTCGGATCCTTGGGCTGCCATGCCGCACATTTGCAGCGCGGCCCCGATGCTGTCATAGAGGCGCGTCTTGGTTCCGTCGGCCTGGACGTCGGCCATGCGGTGCGCAATCGTGACCGGGTCACGCTCGAATTGCGAGACGATATCGTAACCCTCCGGTTTGTCCCGTATGGCGAGAACGGCCACCTCGTCTTGGGGCCGTTTGCTGTC
>JBOIDW010000363.1:0-2038 GCA_050740655.1 Gammaproteobacteria bacterium
CGGTTTCTTGTCTCCCACCGCCAAGGTGCCGCTCGAAGCACTCAAGGCCAAAGTCGAACTGGCCTTTGGCTTCACCGTGACCGTACCGGAGGTCGAACTGCCACCCTGGCCGCAGCCGGCCTGCCAGGCCTGTGGGGGACGACTCCGGTTCCACAGCTCACGGCGCCTCCGCCGCCACCCATTGATGCCCACAAACCTCGGACCCCCCGGCTCGACACAACCCCAGCCCATGTGTAGCCCATAGCAACTTGCAAAGGCCCGTGCAGCGCCCGGTGTTTGCTTCGGGTCACGGCCTCCCTTTGCCCGCTACCCCTAATTCGCACCCTGAAAGGCATTATTAACAGGTCCCTAAACCCGATTACCATACCCAACACCCCGATCCGATCGCCCTCTACTCCGGCTATCTCCAGCTCCCGATGCCCATAGCCACCACATCACCCACCCTTCACCGAAGCAATCCCCTTATTAAAGAACCCACCCAACACCGGGCTTCTTGAACATTGGATTGAAACGACCATCCATGGTCGTCTCAATCCTTACTGGGTTAGGCGTCTGACGACAGGCGGCGACCCAAGTGGGCGAGAGCATGTCGTCCAGCAGCTACTTGTGGTAGGTATCGGCTTTGATTACCTCGACCCCGGCCCATCCCCAGTAGACTCGGTGCCTTTGGATCAGCCCGCTCTCGATTTCCATGACCTCGACAAAGTCCATCTGCTCGCCACCCGGCGTGGCGCGCGGATATTCCCACATCAGGAGCCGGCCATCCGTGAAGTAGCCAGTGCGGTGGAACGTCCGCTTGCCCGGCTTCCGCGCGGCGGCCTTTTCGAGCAGAGCACGGATCTCGGCGCGGCCCCGGCAGATCCCGGTCTTGGTGCCCAACAGGTGTGGGACCAGCGGGCTCTCTAGCACGGCATCTGGGGCGTACAAGGCGATCATCGCCCCAAGATCGTCGTTCGACCAGGCCGCATCCCACTCCCGGTAGACGCGCTCGGCGGCGGCTGCCAGTTCGGCCGGGACAGGCTTGAGTCCGAAGTTTTCAATCACGAATATTTCCTCCAGCCGGATCGGCCTTGGGGGGTGGGCAGCGTTTTCCCAACGACAACAACCATTCCGTCCGCGTCGCCTAACGACCGAAGCTAACCGGCGCGCGGCGCTTTTTCGCGCGTCCGGTTGAGCGCGTGGTTAGACGGCGCCTGCTCGCGCAGTCACGACGAGCGCCCGCATTGTCGACCGGAACGCATCGCCACCGACACGCGTGAGAGCCGTTGCGACTGCCTCCACGATTGGGTCGAGCGGGACACCACGCTCCTGGATCGCAATGCTCACGGGGTTGCCTTTGACGAGTCCCACGGCAAACGATTTCGCAGAAGGGCTGCGAGCCTCAAGCGTTACCCACTCGAGTTCGACCTGACCGAACCCGTTAGTATCCAGCAGACTTCGCAAGATGTCAGGATCATGAAATCCGAACGGCACCTGGTAAAAGTTCGGTGGGTCCGCGGGGAAAAACCCTCCAATGGTTTCATGTGCTATGCGGCCAAACGGATTGTGTTCAAAGCTATCCCAGACGTTGAAGGCCAGCAAACCGCCCTCCGCCAGAACTCGACGGGCTTCACGGAGGGCCGCCTGCTTGTCGGGAACAAACATCAGCCCGAATTGACAAGCCACGGCGGCAAACGAGGCAGGCGGAAACGGTAGGGCTGCGGCATCAGCCGGTCGCCAGTCAATCGGTTCCACCCCAGTTAACTTGGAGCGTGCATAGTCGATCATCGGCTCGTTCAGGTCGGTGGCAACCAGGCGGACGGCGGGAGACAGGAACGCTCGCAACTGCTGGGTGAGAATCCCGGTGCCGCAGGCTATCTCCAAGACGGGCTCAGCCGCATGAACCGTCACTCGGCGAGCTAAGTCCGCAGCATACGGCTCAAAGATGACCGGGCCGAGGTGGCGATCATATATCTCGGGGATGGTTCCCTGAAACCTAGCATTTGCTTCTAAATGGTATCTCAAGGGTGAAGACCGGGCCGACTACCGCCGTCTAACG
>JBOIDW010000364.1:0-4610 GCA_050740655.1 Gammaproteobacteria bacterium
CCCGCAATCGAGCCATGGCCAGCGCGTACCTGGAACACGGCTATACGCTGGCGGAGATTGCACACGAAGTCGGGCTACACTATGCGACGATAAGTCGCCTCGTTAAGGCTAGCGAACAAATGTGATATTACAAGATGTGACCCCGACTGCTTCCATTTTGTATCCTTGGCGGTGTGAAGGCTAATCCCGGCGCTCAACTCGGACCCGCCGAGAAGCGGCGTGCCGGTTGGCTTCGCGATAGCGACAAATGCGCGGCTTGAACACACCCGGTAGGGGCAGTGCGGTGCCACGGAGGGACCGAGGGACAAGGAACCGTTACACAGCAACACGGAACAGGAGAGATGTATGTCCCACATTACCCATGAGCAGTTACCCACTCCACGATCTTACGGCCAACGCAGCGGCGGGTCCGGTGAGGCACCCAAGCGCTGGGCCAGTGCCGCCGCGCTCCTGACCCTCGCCCTGGGCCAGGTCGCTCAAGCGGCCGACGGGCAGCTCGACCCGAGCTTCGATGGCGACGGGCGAGTCACCTTGGACGTCGAAAACGCCGGCCGGCAAGATCAAATCTTCGGGGTAGCGATCCTGGATGGCCGGATCGTGGTGGGAGGTTCCACCCGATTCCGAAGTCAAAATAATATAGATTTCGTCGCCGCGCGCTTCACCGACACGGGGACTCTGGACCCCGCCTTCGGGACCGCCGGGTTGACGACCACCGACATCGGCGGACCGACCGCGGTCGATTTCGCTAACGCCTTGGTCCTGCAAACCGATCAGGGTGAAAGCAAGATCGTGTTGGTGGGATACTCGGGTCCCAATAATGAGTCCCCTCGGTTTGCAGCGGTGCGCTACCGAGCCAACGGGGCCCCGGATACCGGATTTGGCGGACGGGGCCGATAGCCTGGCCGGCGTCGATGGGATTGTGGAGCTAGCGGTCCCAGGTGGCTCCGAGAGCATAGCTTTCGATGTTGCGCTTCAGCCCGACGACGGCAAGATCCTATTGGCGGGCGTGGTAGGAACGGATCTCAACTCTGATAACCGTTCCGGTGACATCGCTGTCGCGCGGTACAACCGAGACGGCAGTCTGGATGACGGCCTCGACGACGGCGGCCTCGATGACGGTGGCCGCCCTGACAGCACCCCCGGTGACAGGTTCGGCTCGGACGGCACGGTGAGGACGAGCCTCCTCCTCGACGGTCAGCACGAAACCGCCTCTGCCGTGGTCGTGCAGCTCGACGGCAAGATCGTCGCGGGAGGAGAGGCGGACCCATCGGTTCCAAGTACCCTTGGTTCTGGTGCCTTTGCCCTCGTGCGGTATAACCGAGACGGGAGTCTGGATGATGGCGGTCCCGATGACAGTACCCCCGGCGACCGGTTCGGCGCCGATGGCACGGTGACGACGGATTTCGACCCTGGCAGAAGCGACTCGGTCTCGGATCTCGTGCTGCAACCCGATGGCAAGATCGTCGCGGGCGGGCAGTCGAGCATCTCGACCGCCAGCGTGTTTGCGCTTGCGCGTTACAACGTCGACGGGACGATCGACCAGAGCTTCGGGATATCCGGTACCAAGACCACGGACCTTCCCCTCGGCGGTGGCGGCAGGATGGCGGCGCTCGTCAGGCAGCCCGGCGGCAAGCTCGTGGCGGCAGGGCGGGCGACGACGGGTGACAACAGCACACCTGGCGATTTCGCGCTGGTCCGCTATCAGCCGAACGGCCGTGAGGACACCACCTTCGGTGACGATGTCATCCCGGATATAGGAGCACCAGAACCGGTATTGGACGGGATCAAACTGACCCACTTCGAGGGACCAGGCACATTCGCCAGGGGGCAAGACGTCGCCCTGCAGACTGACGGCAAGATCGTCGTGGCCGGATTCTTCAACCCCGGAACGGCCCTCGGTGGAACGTTCCCGCGCTTTCACGATTTCGCCCTGGCGCGCTACCAGTCCTCGGTCGTCCCCGAGAACTTGACGTGCCAGGGACGGCCACCGACGGTGATCGGCACGCCGGGCGACGACATCCTGGTCGGCACGGAAGGGGACGATGTCATCCATGGCCTGGAAGGCAATGACACGATCATCGCTCAGGGCGGGGACGACATCATCTGCGGCGGCCCGGGCGACGACCTCGTCTTCGGCGGGCCCGGCGGCGATGCGATCGAGGGCGGCGACGGCATCGATGAGTTGGGCGACGACGAGCCGTTCGCGGGTGCCGAGGGCCCCGATACACTCCGGGGTGGCGAGGGCGACGACAAGCTATTCGGTTTCGGCGGAAACGATCTGCTGGAAGGTGATGCCGGCAACGATGAGCTGGTCGGCGGGCCCGGTGACGACGTGCTGAACGGTGGCCCCGGCGTCGATCGTGCCTTCGGCGAGGACGGGGCCGATAGCCTGGCCGGCGACGCCGATAACGATACGCTGGTCGGTAACGATCCCTTCGCGGGCACCGGTGGCGCGGATGTGCTCCGCGGTGGCGAGGGCGATGACAGGCTGTTCGGTGCGGCCGGGAACGACCAATTGGAAGGTGACGCCGGCAACGATGAGCTGGTCGGTGGGCCCGGTGACGACGGGGTGAATGGTGGCCCTGGAGTCGACGGGGTCTTCGGCGAGAGCGGTGCAGATACCTTAGCCGGCGACGACGGTGCGGATACGCCGGTCGGTGACGACTTGGTCGCGGGCACCGGAAGCCCGGATGTGCTCCGCGGTGGCGAGGGCGATGACAAGCTGTTCGGTGCCGCCGGGGACGACCAGCTTTTTGGTGACGCCGGCCGGGACGAGCTGGACGGCGGGCCCGGTAACGACGTGCTGGACGGTGGCCTCGGCGACGACCGTAAGGTATTCGGCGGCAGCGGCAACGATACGATACGGGGCGGCCCCGGTCGCTTCAAGGATCGATTGGTCGGCGACGCCGGCCGGGATGTGCTGCTCGGTGGTCCGGGTAACGACCGCCTGTTCGGCGGCGCCGGCCGTGACAGGCTGCTCGGCGGAGGCGGCAAGAACACGATGGATGGGCAAGGCGGTTCGGACAGCGGCATCGGCGGGCCTGGCCGGCCGGACCGGTGCTTCTCCATGGGCCCGAGCGGAGCCTGTGAATTCCTCGACGCGGGTTCGCCCCCGAAACAGCCCAAGCCCATCCCCCGGCCGCCGCTCCCGATGACCCCGGGCGCCTCGCCCGTGCCCCCTATTTGCAATTTCCCCCAGTGTGGTGCTTGACGTCACCTAGGCCCACGCTAGGACCGAGCTTCGGCAAGGCCTAGGAATGTATGGTGGTCTTCACGGGTGGCAGGGTGCAGTAAAGACGGGATGCCGTCAAAACCGGTGCTGTGGATCAACCGGGCCGCGCTCCGGCCGCGATGAGGATCTCCGCGAATTCCCGGAACGCCCCCTGCCCGCCGTGCGCCACGCACACGATGTGGGCCTTCTCCCGCACCTCCGTGAAGGCATCGCCGGGGCAGGCGGATAGGCCCGCGAGCGCCATGGCCTCGAGATCGTTGACGTCGTCCCCGAGGTAGGCGAGGGCCGTGAGCGGGAGGCCGCGACGCGCGGCGATGGCCTGTAACACGGCGGCCTTGTCCTGTATGCCGAGATGGCATTCGGTAATAGAGAGCTTTTCGGCGCGCTTTTTGAGCGCCGGGGATTGCTCCCCCGAGACGATCGCCGTATCGATCCCCGCGAGCTTTCGGAGCCGCTCGACCCCCATGCCGTCACGGATATGGAAGCGATTCGAGACCTCGCCGGATCGAGCGCATCAGGGGCAAGCGTCGCGAGGCGCGCCGGCGGGACTGCTGGCGTATACAAAGACATGTTTGCCGGGGAAGCAATCGAGGGGCAGCGAACGTTGCGAGTTTGACAGGTATTTCGATGCTGGCCCCTTTAGCCTGATACCTGCCCTAGTCAGCCGCATGCGGGGAAGAAGGAAGCAACCGCGACTGAGGGGTGTAACCACTGTCATGCAGTTCAAGGTACCTGGACATTACAAAGCTGTGCCTCCGTGGTTATCAGAGCATCCAAGGTCATACTCGCATCAATACCATCTTGTGGGGACCACGCGTTCTCCCTTACCACGAAAAGGAGATCAGCCAGCGCGAAGAGAGGAAGTTGTCTGAGTCGCGTCTCGACCTGTTGCCACTGGCGCCCATACCCCGGCCCGTGCCTGCTTGGGTCATAACAGTATTCGATTCTGACAATGTTGTCGTCCACATTCGGAAAGAACCACTGTGGTTGATCGGTGGCATTGGCCCTGACATCCACCCCTCCTTTCGTGAGACGGGCCTCGCCGTTGCCATAGTCGTACGCGACGTGGTCGAGTGTCGCGAAGACTTTGCCTGGCCCAGTTGTTCCACTTAACCTCCAGCGCCAAGGGATGCTCCACGTCATCATAGCGGGCTGGCCGGGTGGCCTCTGGTTCCATTGAATCGGATCCGCCGAATTCTGCCGTAAGCCTTGGTGTATTCCCGAACTCACCCAATCATCTCCTGAGACCCGACTTCCTTTGGTACTCGTAGCTGCTTCGACACCCATCCACCACGGACCCTGTTTATGGTCAGCTGTCGGAGCCAACCAGTCGTTCTTTGATGGCTGGTATTGTGCTGGAGCCTGTTCCTCTCTGAAC
>JBOIDW010000365.1:0-13810 GCA_050740655.1 Gammaproteobacteria bacterium
ACGGAAAAAACGCGGGCACGTCTTGCATTCCTATCCATAGTTCAGTGGCAGATCTGAAGCAGCCGACGGTGTTGCACAACAAACACATAGAACGCATGGTCAGCGCAGCTAGCGCCCGCCTGAGGAGCGAGCACCGATGAAGGCCATCCGCGTCCATGAGACCGGCGGCCCGGAGGTGCTGCGCGTCGAAGACCGTCCGCCGCTCGTGCCCGGGCCGGAACAGGTCCTGGTCCGAGTCGAGGCCATCGGCGTCAATCCCGTGGATACCTACCTGCGCAGTGGCCAGCAAGGGTATAGCCCTCCCCTCCCCTACACCCCCGGGTTGGATGCCGCAGGGGTAGTGGCGGCGGTCGGGGCAGCGGTCAGCGAGCAGGCGGTCGGCGCTCGCGTCTATGTCTCGGGCACAGCGTGACCGGCACCTACGCGGAGGCGGCGCTGTGCCTCGCGCATCACGTCTATCGCCTGCCGGACCATCTTAACTTCAGCGAAGGTGCGGCCCTGGGCGTGCCGTATGCCAGCGCCTATCGGGCGCTGTTCCAGCGTGCCGAGCTGCGCGCCGGAGAGTGGCTGCTGGTGCACGGCGCGAGCGGCGGCGTCGGTATCGCGACGGTGCAGTTGGCGCGCCAGGCCGGGCTCCGCGTGATCGGCACGGCGGGCTCCGAGCCCGGGCGGCAATTGCTCACCCGATTCGGCGTCAGCGCGGCGCTGGACCATCATGATCCGCACCATGGCGCACGCATCATGGCCTTGACCGGAGGGCATGGCGTCGATGCGATCATCGAGATGGCCGCACACCTCAATCTCGCCGAGGATCTGAGACTGCTGGCGCGCCGCGGCCGCGTGGTCGTGGTCGGCAGTCGCGGCAGCATCGAGATCAACCCGCGCGATACGATGTCGCGCGATGCGGCCATCCTCGGCATGTCCCTCATGAATCTCTCACCCGAGGAGACCAAAGCCATACATCGTGCCCTGGCGCAGGATTACGCAACGGACCGGTTACGGCCGGTAATTCGGGCAGAATTACGGCTGGAATCAGCGGCAGAGGCCCATCGCCTGGTGATAGAGGGAAGATCCCTGGGGAAGATCGTCTTGCTGCCTTGATTCGGGTTTATCCGCGCGGGCGTCGGTACCGTGCGGTCATAAGCCGCGTGTGGAAACGCGGGGACTCGTTTACACTGCGCGCCGGCCTACGAACAGTCAGAGCCCGCCATGTCCGTTTCCATCGAACGCTTCGCCGATTTCGGCCTACCGCCCGCGCTCCTCACGGCGGAGCGCCAACGCCAGCGCTACGCGACTCTCAGGCACCGAGGTGACTAAGCCGCACAGGGCAGAGCATAAGACGCGAACGCGAGTTCATCGGGAGCGCAGTGCGCGTTGATCTCGGCCGCACCCTTCGCCACGCTCAGCCCGGACCGGGTACTCGATGCGGTCGAGGCACTGGGCCATCGATGCAATGGACGCTTGCTGGCACTGAACAGCTACGAGAACCGCGTCTATCGCGTCGGCATCGACGAACAGGATGCCGTGATCGCCAAGTTCTATCGCGCGGGGCGGTGGACGGATGCCGCGATCGCGGAAGAACATGCCTATGCGCTGGAGCTCGCGGCCGCCGAGATCCCGGTGGTCGCGCCGATCCGGGACGCCGGCGGGCGCAGCCTGTTCCATCATGGCGACGCTCGCTACGCCTTGTTCCCGAACCGCCCCGGCCGCGCGCCCGAGCTGGAGCATGAACAGACCTTGCGCTGGATCGGGCGTTTCTTGGGACGCATCCATGCGCACGGCGCGAGCCAAGCATTTCGGCACCGGGCAACGCTCTCTATCGACCGGCTCGGCGTCGAACCGAGCCGGTATCTGCTCGCCGGCGGGTTCTTTCCCGGCGAGTTGCGCACGGTCTACGCAAGCGTAGTCGACGCTGCCCTGGCAGGCATTACGGCAGCATTTGCGCGCGCCGGTACACTACGATTCATCCGGCTGCATGGCGACTGCCACCCGGGCAACATCCTGTGGACCGTACGCGGGCCGCATTTCGTCGATCTCGACGATTGCATGAGCGGCCCGGCGATCCAGGACCTGTGGATGCTGCTCGCGGGCGAGCGCGAGGAGATGGGCCGCCAGATGAGCTGGGTGCTGGAGGACTATGCCGACTACTGTGATTTCAACTACGCGGAACTGCTGCTGATCGAGGCCTTGCGCACGCTGCGCATGATTCACTACGCGGCCTGGCTCGCGCGGCGCTGGGAGGATCCCGCTTTCCCGCTGAGCTTCCCCTGGTTCAACACCCAGCGCTATTGGCAGGATCACATCTTGAGCCTGCGCGAGCAACTCGCGGCGATGAACGAACCGTCGCTGGCGCTAGCGGGTTGAGCACCCGCGCCGCTCGGTACTCGACACGGCCGGTGCAAGAGCGTTTGCAGCGGCCCGGGTTGCAGCGCCTCCGCCTGCGATACGGTGGATATCGCCAGCAAGCCCCACAACGCGAGTGACCGCGGTGAACTTACCAGGAATCGTAGCGCTTGCGGCGTTTTGCGACGTACGGGATGACGAGGCCGAGGACCATCCCGCTGCCCAGTACCAAGGCCCCCGACTGAAACCAGCGTATGCGATTGCTTTGATCGGCGCCCGCGACCTCATTCTCCAGGCGCTTGAGCTCGCTCTTCGCCATGCCGCTGCTGCGCTTGAGCTCGGCGTTCTCCTTCTTCAACTGCGCGATCTCCTCTTGATACGAGGAGATCTCCGTGCCGGAGCTCGCGAACCGCTGCTCGATCTCCGCGAGCTTCGTCTCGGCCTCCTCCAGGCGCGCCCGTCGGCTCACCTCATTGGTTACGAACTGCTTCTCGATCCAGCCGCTGCGCCCCTTGTCGTCACGCACCCGGATGAAATCGGAGTCCGGGCTGCGCTCCTCGATCGTCACGCGGCTGCCCGCGGTCAAGGCCCCGGTCATGCGAAATTCCGCGCCCGGACCGCGCCGCAAGTAGATGATGAGGTCGTCGATAATATAGGCTTGCCGCTGTGCCTGCACAGCGCCGCTCAGCAACAGGCCCGCAACGATGAACAGATATCTCTTGTACACGAGCCCCTCCGACTGTCGGTACGCAGCGGCCATTCTAGTGGCTAATGAGAGGGATAGGAAACCGATGGCCGCCCGCCCGTAAGGCATTCCTGTGGCGGGGATCGTAGAATACCGGAGCGGGGTATCCTAGCCTCGGGGCGGCGTGCAGCGCACCCGCCATACCCTCGCCGGCAACGGAACCGACTGACGTTGCGGGATCTCCCGTTTATTCTTATTCAATACATTCGATACCCATCCACGATTCAACGCCGATGAGCCGATCCGCCACCTCCCCGCCCGGGCCCAAGGGCCATTGGCTGCTCGGCAGCCTGCCGGAATTCGGCCAGGATATGCTGGGGTTCTTCTCCCGCTGCGCCCGCGACCATGGGGATATCGTGCAGTTCCGGCTGGCGCATCGCCGTGCCTTTCTCCTCAACCATCCGCGCTATCTGGAAGAGGTGCTGGTCACGCGCAATCAGGACTACATCAAGCACCGCTTCTTCTGGAATCGGGCGCGCGCGGTATTCGGGCTAGGGCTGGTGGCAAGCGAGGGGGCGCTCTGGGCCAGCCAGCGGCGATTCATGCAACCGTTCTTTCAGCAGGAGCGCATCCAACGCTACGCGCAGGCCGTCTCCCGCCAGGCCGAGGCGTGCCTGTCTGGCTGTGAAAATGGCCAGGAGGTCGATCTGCGTACGACCTTCGCCCGGCTCACCATGGGGATCGCCGCCGAGTGCTTCTTCGCCGCCGACCTCAGCCCCGAGTCGGTCCGGACGATTACCGAGCGCGGGGACGAGATCACGGAATTGTTGGCACAACGCCTCAAGCACCCGCTGCGTATTCCCGACACGCTGCCGACGCCGGCCAATCTGCGCTACCGGCGCGCCGTTCGCGACCTCGATGCGGTAGTCCGCTTGCTCATCGAGCAGCGCCGAACGCGGCCACCTACCGGCGGGCCCGATGTCCTAGGCGCGTTGTTGCAGGCGATGCCGGGTGCCGCGAAACAACTGCGTGATGAGGTCGTGACCTTTCTGCTCGCCGGTTTCGAGACGACGGCCTTGGCCTTGTCCTGGACCGCCTCGCTCCTTGCCCGACACCCGGTGCCGGCGGCGCGCGTAGCGGAGGAGGCTCGCCGGGCCGCAGAGCGTCCCGATACCGGTTGGGAACACCTGACCTATACGCGCCAGGCCGTCATGGAAGGACTGAGATTATATCCGCCCGCCTATGCCATCGGCCGCGAGGCGAGCGCAGCACATGCGCTGGAGCACTATACGATCCCCAAGGGCGCGACGGTGTTCATGAGCCCATGGCTGATGCACCGTGATCCGCGCTTCTTCGCGGCGCCCGATGATTTCAACCCCGAGCGCTGGGCGCGCGAGGCGGCGCAGCGGATCCCGCGCCTTGCCTACTTTCCCTTCGGGGCCGGACCGCGCGTCTGTATCGGCAACAGCTTCGCCTTGATGGAGTTGACGCTCATCATCGCGGCCGTGCTGCGTCGCTACACCTTGGCGCCGGCGGGTCCCGAATTACCGCCACCCAAGGCCCAGGTGACGCTGCGGCCCGAGCAAGCGCTCAAGGTGCGCATCACTCGCCGTTGATCACTCCCCGTCGATCGGATTAGCCGCCGTGAGCTCGCGCAGCAATGTACCGAGATAACGGCCGCGCTCGGCACCCAGCCGGCGCGCCTCCTCCAGGTCCAACCTCGCGGGGTCCGCAAATCCGAGCATTGCCGGGATCGAATCATGCTCAGCCTGCGCCGACGCAGGCAGCCGCCGTTGTACATGCAGCATGGCCCTTGCCTCCAATCGAATTGCCGGTCTTTATGTTGCGGTTGACGGCGCTAAACCGATCCCCTTGCGTTTCGATTCATGGCCGTGTTCAACGTTGAGAGGCGCATCATGCCGGCCGTTTGTGTCGGCATGATGAAGGGCAATGATAGCCCGTCCGGCCGGGGCCGGGAATGCGACCGATTGTCGCACCCCTGCTCGCTATGATGCCGTGAGTCCGACGGTTCTCTAGGCGATCTCCACCGGAAACGCAAGCGCTTGGCTGATGTCGTCGAGACCTGCGCGGATCATCAGCACCCGATCGAGGCCTACGGCACAACCGCTGCAATCCGGTAACCCATAGGCCAGCGCGGCCAGAAAGCGTTCGTCCGGGACCCCGTCCCCCGTCCCCGCCTGTCGCCTCTTGTCGCACGCCTGCTCCAAGCGCCGCCGCTGCGTACGTGGGTCCCGCAGTTCGTGAAAGCCATTCGCCAGCTCGATCCCCCGGTAAAACACCTCGAAGCGCTCCGCGACCGGAGGCCGGCCGGGACGCACCCGCGCCAGGGCCGCCTGGCTGTCCGGGAAATCGTACAGGAAACAGGGTGCCTGCATCCCCAGCCGGGGCCCGACCTGCCGGCTCAAAATGAAATCCAGATGTTGATCTCGGTCATCCACACTGCCTGGCATGAGACCCAGCGCGGTACAGTGCTCGCGCAGCGCCTGCGCGGAGGCATGGAAGGGATCGATCCCGGCGTGGCGCGCAAAGGCCTCGGCGTAGCTCAGGCGCTCGCCCGGGCCGCTGCCGAGCAGTGCAGCCAATAATTGTCCGATCTCGTCCATGAGTAAGTGGTGATCGAACCCCGGTCGGTACCATTCGACGAGCGTAAATTCCGGGTGATGCAGGCGGCCGCGCTCGCCGTCGCGAAACACCCGTGCGACTTGGTAAATGGGACCGCTGCCCGCGGCCAACAGGCGCTTCATGTGCAGCTCCGGCGAGGTCTGCAAATACATCCAGGTGCCGACGCTCGCGCCGGGCAGGTTGAGGCGGGTCCTCAGGTTCTGCAGCTGCGGCTCCGGTGCCCCGGCATGCGCCAGCATCGGCGTTTCGACCTCCATGACGCCGCGCGCGGCGAATAAGCGGCGCAGCTCGGCGAGCAGCGCGGCGCGCAACCGCAGCACCGGCATCGCCGCCGCCGGACGCCACTCTTCGGCCCACCCCATGGGCCGCCTCTACTCCTTGACGCGGGCTACGTACTCGCCCTTGCGGGTATCGACCTTGATGAGCTCGCCGCGCTCGATGAATAACGGTACCTTGACCACCGCGCCGGTCTCCAGTCTGGCCGGTTTGGTGCCCCCGGTCGCGGTGTCGCCACGCACGCCGGGATCCGTCTCGGCGATGCCGAGGATCGCGAAATTGGGCGCCATCACGGACAGGGGCTGTCCGTTCCACAGGGTAACGACGCACACCTCCTGGCCCTTGAGCCACTGCTTGGCCTCGGCCATCGCCTCCTCGCCGGCCGCGATCTGCTCGAAGCTCTCCGGGTCCATGAAATGCCAGGCGCCGTCGTTGTAGAGATATTGCATGTCTCGATCGACCACGTCGGCCCCCTCGACCGTGTCGCCGGACTTGAAGGTCCGCTCCACCACGCGGCCGGTCTTGAGATTCCGCACCCGCACGCGGTTGAAGGCCTGGCCCTTGCCTGGCTTGACCATCTCGTTCTCGACGATCGCGCACGGGCTACCCTCCAACATGATCTTGAGCCCGGCCTTGAATTGATTGGTACTATACGTTGCCATGCCTACCTATCCCGGTGACGGGTCCCGAAAAAACAGCCGCGTATGATACCGGAAAGCGCTGAACAGCCCCAACCGGCGGCCTGGCAGCACGAGCTGCGCCGGGCCTACACCGATGGCGCGCAATTATTGCGGGCCTTGGGACTGGCGGCCGGCCGGAGCGGGCTCGATCCCGAGCCCCCGGACTTTCCGTTACGCGTGCCGCGCGGCTTCGTCAACCGCATGCGAGCAGGCGATCGGGACGATCCCCTCCTGCTTCAGGTGCTACCGCTGGCCGCAGAGCGCGCGAGCGCCGCCGGCTATTGCCGCGACCCGGTCGGCGACAGCGAGGCCGAGGTCGTACCGGGCCTGCTGCACAAGTATTGCGGGCGCGTGCTGCTGGTCGTCACGGGGAGCTGCGCCATCCATTGCCGGTATTGCTTCCGCCGCCACTTTCCCTACGCGCGTTCCAATCCGGCGAGAGACCATTGGCAGGCGGCCTTGAGCTACATCCGGGCCGATCCTTCCCTACGGGAGGTGATCCTGAGCGGCGGCGATCCCTTGTCGCTGTCCGATACGCGCCTGGCCAGTCTCAGCGAGGCGCTGGCCGCGATCCCGCACGTACGCCGGCTGCGGATCCACAGCCGCATCCCCATCGTATTACCGGAGCGCGTGGACCAGCATCTGCTCCAGTGGCTGCGCCGCTGCCGAATGCAAAAGGTCATGGTGGTACATGCCAATCATCCGCGAGAGATCGATGCCGGTGTGGTGGCGGCCCTGCAGCGGCTGCGCGATGCGGGGGTGACCCTGTTGAATCAATCGGTACTGCTGCACGCGGTCAACGATGCGCTCGCGACCCTGGTTGAGCTCAGCGAAGTGCTCATGTCCGCCGGGGTCCTGCCGTACTACCTGCATCAACTCGATCCGGTGCAGGGGGCGGCGCATTTTCAGGTCGCGCCGGAAACGGCTGCACAGTTGCTCGATGGACTGCGCCGCCGTCTGCCCGGCTATCTGGTGCCGCGCCTCGTAGTGGAACGGCGCGGCGAGGCCTATAAACTGCCGTTGGAGCTCGTTTACACCTGAAGATTGCGCAAGGCAGCGATGCGTTCCTCGAGCGGCGGGTGGGTCATCAAGAGTTTCGCCCAGCCAGACCGCGGACCGGAGATCCCGAAGGCCTGGAACTGACCAGGCAAGGGCTCCGGCTCGCTGGCCGCACGCAGCCGTTCCAGGGCCGCGATCATCTTGTCGCGCGAGGCGAGCCGCGCGCCGCCGGCATCGGCACGAAACTCCCGCCAGCGGCTAAACCACATGACGACCATCATGGCCAGGACGCCGAGCACCGTTTGGGCGACCATCGTCACCATCCAATAGCCCATGCCGTAGCCGCCACGGTTATTCTCATTCCGAAAAACCACGCGGTCGACCAGCATGCCGATGACCCGGGCCAGGAAGAACACGAAGGTGTTGACCACCCCCTGGATGAGGCTGAGCGTCACCATGTCGCCATTGGCGATATGCGATATCTCGTGGCCCAGCACCGCCTCCACCTCGTCTTTACGCATGCGTCTCAAAAGCCCGCTACTGACCGCGACCAACGCCTTGTTCTTGTTGGCCCCGGTGGCAAAGGCATTGGGCGCATCGGAATCGAAGACGCCGACCTCGGGCATGCCGATCCCAGCCCTCCGTGCCAAGTGCCCGATCGTATCGACCAACCACGACTCCATGGCATCCGAGGGCTGCTCGACGACGCGCACGCCCATGGACCGCTTCGCCATCCACTTCGATATCAACAGCGAGATGAATGAGCCGGACATCCCGACCACGGCCGCCATGATGAGCAGGCTAGTGAGATTCATCCCGGCCCCTTGGGCGGCCAGCATCTGCTCCAGCCCGGAGAGCTTCAGGACCAGGCTCAGCAACAACAGGATGGCCAGATTAGTTACTACAAACAATAGGATACGGATCATCAATGTACTCCTCTTCTTACCCACTGAGCGCAGGATCTGGGGGCAGGTCGAGGGTAATTCAAGCCACGCTGCGCGTAAAGTCTCCCCCGTCCATGCCGATAGTTGTCCTCGCAGGACGGCTCCTCCCCCTCCCCGCTCACTCCGTCCTGTATTGGCCGGGCAAGCGCCCGGCCATTTTCTTCTTAATTATCGTTTTATCGTATAGTCTCCGCCGCCGCACTCGCACCGCAAGTCGGCCATCCGACGATCGAGTAGCAACTCGTCATCCGATGCCGGTAAAAACGCTCACGGCGGGGCCTGCAAGGGCCAGGTCCTGAGCACGGCATAGCGCGGCCCGTCCGAGCCGGTCACCGATTGTACCAAGCAGAAATCAGTCACGTTCCAGGTTACCGGCCCGAGGTCCGGGACCGGTCCGCAGCTGCGCAGCTTACGCCACAACGTCAAGTGGGGCTTGAACGGCCGCTCATCGAGTGGGATACCGCAGCGGCCCGTGCCCGCGTGTAGATAAGACACGAGACCCAGCAAGGGCTGGGGTGGGTTGGCGGCCCCCAGCCATAGGATCCCCGGCTTCGGCCAAAAGCCGATCCGATCGAGTTGCAGTCGGAAGCGGGTCGCCGCAGCCGACTCGGCCACCGCCTCGGCGCACGCGCGCTGCTGTGCGGTAATGCTGCCGAGAAACAATACGGTGATATGCAGATTATCCCGTACCACGCGCCGGCCGCCGCGCGAGGGGAGGATATCCATTATGGACTCGATAGCGGCTCGAACCTCCACATCCGGCCACAACGCAAAAAAAAGTCTTTGCGTCGGCTCCCGTCCGGGCATCTTGTCCACCGGTTCAGGACAGACGCTCAAGCAACCCCCGCAAGGCTCGGTCAACCGCCTGCCCGCGTACCGCACGGCGATCGCCGTTGAACCGATGGCCTAGTGCGTCCGCCGGCCGCTGCAGCGTAGCCCAGGCCAACCACACGGTCCCGACCGGTTTGTCCTCGCTACCGCCATCCGGTCCGGCGATGCCGGTGATGGCCACGCTGCATTGTGCCCAGCTACGGCACAGAGCCCCTTGCGCCATCGCCAGTGCGGTCTCCTCGCTGACCGCACCATGCGCATCGAGGGTCTGCTGCGCGACACCGAGCAACTCCTGTTTCGACGCATTGGAATAGGTGATGAAACCGCGCTCATACCACTGTGAGCTACCCGGGATCTCGGTGATGACCGCGGCGAGCCAGCCGCCGGTACAAGACTCCGCCGTGACCAGCCGCCAGCCACGGGCTAACAGACGTTGACCCAGCGCCTCCGCCAGCCCCTCCGGATTCATGCGCAGGCCTCACGACGCATCCTGAAAAACCGCTGCAACAGCTCGCTGCAACGCGCCGCCATGACCCCGCTCTCCACCGCGACGCGATGATTGAGTCGATCGCCGCCCAGGATAGGAAAGACGCTGCCCGCCGCCCCGCCCCTGGGGTCGGCCGCGCCGTATACCAGGCGCGCCACACGCGCGTAGGTGATGGCGCCGGCACACATGACGCAGGGCTCGAGCGTGACATACAACACCGTGTCCACGAGCCGGTAATTGGCCAAGCGCCGCCCCGCCTCCCGTAGCGCCAGGACCTCGGCATGCGCCGTGGGATCGTTGAGCGCGAGGGGCCGATTCCAACCTTCACCGATGATCCGGTCCGCCTGCACCAGCACCGCGCCGACCGGGACCTCGCCGGCCTCGGCGGCGCGCTCGGCCAGGGCGAGCGCGTGTGCCATCCAGTGCTCGTCCCCCGGAGTGCCGGTTGGTGTGATCATTCCCACTCGATGGTGGCGGGCGGCTTCCCGGAGACATCGTAGACGACCCGCGATACCCCCGCGACCTCATTCAAGATCCGACTGGCCACGCCCGCCAGGAATTCATGCGGCAGCCGCGCCCAGTGGGCGGTCATGAAGTCCACGGTCTCGACGGCGCGCAAGGCGATGACCGGCGCATAATGACGCGCGTCGCCCGTGACGCCCACCGAGTTGACCGGTAGGAATACCGCAAAGGCCTGGCTCACACGCTCGTAAAGACCCTGCCCGCGCAACTCCTCGATAAAGATCGCGTCGGCGCGGCGCAGGGTCTCGACGTCGCACCGACGCACCTCGCCCAGCACCCGCACGGCCAGCCCCGGTCCGGGGAAGGGATGCCGGTGGACCATATCGGAAGGCAGGCCAAGCTCGACGCCGATCCGCCGCACCTCATCTTTGAACAGCTCGCGCAGCGGCTCGATGAGCCGGAGGCGCATCCGTTCCGGCAGGCCGCCGACGTTGTGATGGGACTTGATGACGTGCGCCTTGCCGGTCTTGGCCGCGGCCGACTCGATCACATCCGGATAGATGGTACCCTGCGCCAGCCATTTCACCCCGGCCAGCCGCTCGGCCTGCTCCTCGAAAACCTCGATGAACAAACGCCCGATGGTCTTACGCTTGGCCTCGGGATCGCTCACGCCTTCCAGGGCCCTGAAAAAACGCGCCGCGGCGTCGACCCGCAATACCTGCATACCGAGGTTGCGCGCGAACGTGGTCATGACCTGCTCGGACTCGCCGGCGCGCAGCAGCCCATGATCGACGAACACACAGATGAGCCGCTCGCCGATCGCGCGGTGCAGCAGCGCGGCCAGCACCGATGAGTCCACGCCGCCGGAGAGCGCGGCCAGCACTCGATCGTCCGGCCCGACCTCGGCCCGCACGCGGGCGACGCCATCCGCGACGATGCCTTGCGTGGTCCAGCTTGCGGGGCAGCCGCAGATGCCGTGGACGAAGCGCTCCAGGATACGCTGGCCCTGGCGGGTATGGGTCACCTCGGGATGGAATTGCAGGCCATACCACCCGCGCGCGTCATCGGCCATGCCGGCGATGGGTGCAGCGCTCGTCGAGGCGATGATCCGGAAGCCGGGCGGCAGCCGCGTAACCCGATCGCCGTGGCTCATCCACACGTCGAGCAGGCCATAGCCCTCGGGGCTGGCATGGTCCTCGATGTCGGAGAGGAGTCGGGAATGGCCGTGGGCGCGCACCTGGGCATAGCCGAACTCGCGGTGCCAATGCGATTCGACCTCGCCGCCCAACTGCGCGGCCATGGTCTGCATGCCGTAGCAGATCCCGAGCACCGGCACGCCGGTCTCGAATACCGCCGCCGGCGCTGCGACGTGCGGCGCCTCGGTTACCGACTCCGGCCCGCCGGAGAGGATGATGCCGCGCGGCGCGAATTGCTCCAACTCGTCCTTGGAGATATCGAAGGCGCGCAGCTCGCAATATACGCCGGCCTCGCGCACACGCCGCGCGATAAGCTGCGTGTACTGCGATCCGAAGTCGAGGATCAGGACCTTGTCACGATGGATCTCTTGCGTAGGCAAGTCCCCCACGGTCTGCAAGTGACCGGTCTCGATATTGCCGCTCTCCACCTTCGCCACGGGCTATCCTCGAAGGCTGGCAGCTACTTTCGGAGCACTACTCGAATGCGCTGCCCAGGCCCCTCCACGAGAACCTTGCGTCGCGTGCTCTCTTGTTGCACGAAGAACTTTTCCGAATTGATCGCCCCGCCCAGCACGTCCGTAAAGGTCAGATGTTCCGCTGCCGCGATATCTTGCAGGAACTTCGCTTGGTCCACCGGCAGATTCACCGTAACCTTTTTCACAGCCATGGCAATCACCTCCGATATAGGGTCAACCAGCGTCTTGAGGCTATGCGCACATAAGCCATATGTCAACCGTATAAAAGCCGTATGAATGTATAGCAGGCAACGGAAGCGATGGTCAGTGCCCCGCTGCAGTGCATACCATGCGTGCGGCCCACTCGGCAAGACGCGAGTTCCATACGCTGCGTTTCATTTGGTGCTCCCTTAGTCGGTTGAGGTTGAGACTAAGGGCCGCACTTTAAGTACCGGCTTTTCAAATTTCCCATACCGCAGTGCCAGCGTCGGCAGGACGAGCAGGTTCAACACGAGAGAAATCCCACAAAACCGTCATTCCGGCCGGAGCGAAGCGGCGAGCCGGAATCCAGTTATTCGTGAAACTTCCTGGATTCCCGCCTTCGCGGGAATGACGGAAAATTCGGACTTCCCGCCTTAAGTAAGCGCCATTCTCCTCTGACCCCGATTATTTCCGCGGAGAAATAGTGTGAATCATTGAGTTCGCTTGAGGATCCGGTATTCCTTGCCCGCACTGATCAGTAAACCGGTGGTGTTTCTTACCCAGTCTATCCGTGATTTTTTCCAGGTTTCCCACCCGTCGGGAAGGTGCTTGTCCACAAACATGGACTTTAGGTCTTGTACGGCCACCGCAGGCCTACCCCCGACTTCCTTGGTGCCGGGTTTGTTGGCCAGGAGAGCGAAAAGCAGACCAAACTCCCCGGCGGATCCGACAAGATTGTCCTCACCGAGAAGCTTGGTGAGCTTCTCCTCCATATCTCGATGAGTCGTGCTCGCGTCTTCATCGGAACCGAAGAGTTTGCTCATCAACGCTGGACCGGTGGTTCCCACGAATTTGACCAAGTCACTAGCTAATAGCGCAGCCGTATTTTTCCCAAACACCTTGGACTTTGGATCCTTGAGCAGATTTTCCGCAATGAAGCGTCCAACGTCTGACCGTTTGATCCAACCATCCTTTGCTCGGCTTGTCAGCCTTGCAAAATCCGCCTCACTCAGTCGACCTGAACCCGGTATCTCCGGATCTCCCTGGAGAATGCCACTGTGGCCTGGGTGAGAACCCCGTGAGCCAGGGAACTCTAGTGAAAACAAGCCGCTCGGTACTGACTTGTCCAGCTTTCCAGAGTCACCCCGCATGAACGCATGATTGCCGCTCGCAAACAGCACGAGCAGGTCTCCAAGATCACCGCCGCCGGTATTGCCCAGCCTTCTGACGTCCTCGATACTGGCAAGCGGGTCCTTCGCGTCGTTACGTACGGCGAGTTTGCCCTGGACTATGGCGCTGCCGATAAACGGGCAGGTAGCTTTTCTCTCCACCAATAAGGCTTTTTGATCGCCACTAAGCTCAACTAGTTTGTTGGGATTGTCACTCATGTAGAATCCTCCAAAAAATGCCAGTGATACTCGAACTCTATTTAAGTGAGTCCGGTGCTCTGTATTTCGTCAAGAGTGCCTCTGCGGTAGGAGCGCCGGTTACCCGGCGCCCCCCGCACAGACCCGGACGTGCAGTATTCCCGCATCCGGTTCCTCGGTTGCACTCGCTTCCGCGCAGGCTGAAACCGTCACCGGTCCCCGCAGTGAGGTTGGCTCATGT
>JBOIDW010000366.1:0-9658 GCA_050740655.1 Gammaproteobacteria bacterium
GGCTTTGATCCCGGACTACGGGGCCGACTGTCCCGTGGCCGTGGTCCACAAGGCCACCTGCCCCGATCAGAAGATCGTGACCGGTACGCTCGCCGACATTCACGAGAAGGCGAAGGCGGCGGGGATCCGCTCGCAGTCCATGATCCTGGTGGGGCGGGTGCTGACCGCAACCGACTTCGCCGATTCGCGTCTCTACGCGCCGGACTTCAGTCACCGTTTTCGCAAGGCCAAGCGCCAAGCACCATAAACCCTCGTTTATCACAGAATAGGAGACCTCATGTCAAATAGGTTGTTCCCGAGGCTGGACGGCGTATGAGCCTATCTCCCTGCCCGGCGCTCTTGCTGAGCGCGCCCGCCTCCGGCCAGGGCAAGACCACGGTCACGGCCGGCCTCGCGCGCTATCACGCCTCCCAAGGGCGCCGCGTGCGCGTGTTCAAGACCGGCCCTGATTTTATCGATCCGATGATCCTCGAGGCCGCGAGCCGCCGCCCGGTCTACCAACTCGATCTGTGGATGGTCGGTGAAGCCGAGTGCCGGCGCCTGCTGCATAACGCCGCCCAGGAAGCCGATCTGATCTTGATCGAGGGCGTCATGGGCCTTTTCGACGGCCGGCCCTCGAGCGCCGATCTGGCCGCGGCCTTTGGCGTCCCGGTGCTCGCCGTGATCGACGCGAGGGCCATGGCGGAGACCTTCGGGGCGCTGGCCCATGGACTCGCGACGTATCGGACGGGGCTCCCGTTTGCCGGGGTCCTGGCCAACCGCGTCGCGAGCGCAACCCACGGCGAGATGTTGAGCGCCAGCGTGCCAGCTGGCATTCCGTACAGGGGTGCTGTGTTCCGGCGTTCCGGCTACGAATTACCCGAGCGCCATCTCGGCCTGGTCCAAGCACAGGAACTCTGCGATCTCGATGCACGACTCGATGCGGTGGCGGACGCGATAGCCGAGACCGAACTCAAATATTTGCCGGAACCCGTGGCCTTCGCACCCGAGCGCAGGCTTGAGCACCCGCGCGTATTGGAGGGCACACGCATCGGCGTCGCCCACGATCTTGCCTTCTCCTTTGTCTATCCGGCCAACCTCGATCTCTTGCGGGCGCTGGGAGCGGAGCTGGTGTTTTTCTCACCGCTCCGAGACACCGACCTGCCCGTGGTCGACAGCGTGTATCTGCCCGGCGGCTATCCGGAGTTGCATATCGATGCACTGGCGAATAATCAGGGCATGAAGCAGAGCCTCGGCGATCATGTGGCCGCGGGCAAACCCTTGCTCGCCGAGTGCGGCGGCATGCTCTATCTCCTCGATGAGCTCAGCGATCGCGAGGGACGCGCGGGGAGCATGTGCGGGATACTCCCGGGTCGGGCCCGCATGCAGGGGCGGTTGATGGGACTCGGGTTACAGTCGGCCCGCTTCGAGTCGGGGGAGCTCCGCGGCCATACCTTTCACCACTCGGCGCTCGAGACCCCGATGCAGTCGAGCGAAAGAGGGGCCCGCCAAAACGGGACTGCCGGCGAGGCCATCTACCGCAGCGGCCGCCTGACGGCCTCGTACCTGCACTGGTACCTGCCTTCAGCGCCCGCAGTGGCGGTGGAGCTTCTACGACCATGATGGCCCGCCAGGAGTATAAGACCTGCCCCTGATGCACCGCTACCCCTCGCAAGACATCGCCGTCATCTACCGGGTCATCGCCGAGCGCCGCGACATGCGGCACTTTCTGCCCGACCCGATCGATCCGGCCGTGCTCGGGCGCTTACTCGAGGCCGCGCACCAAGCCCCGAGCGTGGGGCTTATGCAGCCGTGGCGCATCGTGCGTGTCACCGATCCGGTTTTGCGTCGAGAGATCCACGGGCTGGTCGATGAGGAACGGCGGCGCACCGCCGATGCCTTGGGTCAGCGCCGCGACGAGTTCCTGCGCCTCAAGGTCGAGGGCATCGTGAGTTGTGGCGAGATCCTGGTCGCCGCGCTCTGCGACGGGCGGGAGGCACATGTCTTCGGGCGGCGTACACTGCCGGAGATGGATCTCTGCTCGGTCGCGTGCGCCATCCAAAACCTCTGGCTCGCCGCCCGGGCCGAAGGGATCGGTCTGGGCTGGGTATCGATGTTCGATCCCGCCGCGCTGGCCGGCTTACTAGGTATGCCCGAGGGTGCAAAACCGGTGGCAATTCTCTGTCTCGGGCACGTAGAGGCGTTCTACCCCGCTCCGATGCTCGAGCTTCAGGGATGGACCCAGAAGCGCGCGCTCGATGATTTGGTGTTCCACAATACCTGGGGTCACAGGGAGACGCCGCCTTGAGCCGGTACCCGATCGAGAGGCCCCAAGGCATCGTCTCCGAGATCGAGGAAACCGCGAAGGTGCGATTACGCTCCCGCAGTCGGCGATGACGTTCCTGAGCCGGTCGATTTCGGTCAAGGAAGGGACCCCTTGACATGCGAATGAGAAGCATTATCATTAGGTGGCATGAGCATGCCCGACAGATCCGAGCGGCGGCCAAGCGCCTTGGAGGGCTCGGGGATCCGCGCCCCGGCGCCTCCCAAGCGGCGGCTGGCGAGCGACGATCTCCTGGCCGGCCGTGACGAGGTCATCATCGAGCATGCCGGGCAGGAGTACTACCTGCGCCACACGCGGGCCGGGAAGTTGATCCTGACCAAGTAGTCATCTAGTCCGACGCCAGCCACCGCGTGCCCGACGGCACGAGGCAGCCAGCCCAAAACCTGTGGGAGGCTGTCACGTGTCGAGAAGCGTCGTTTTGCCGGTCTTGATGTGGTCGATCTCCACCGTCGACGCGGAAGAGCGTCCGGCGGACCCGCCCGTCATCGAGCTCCCGGTGGTCACGGTCACGGCCACCAAGACCCAGCGTTCGGCCTTCGAGGTTCCGGCCTCGGTGAGCATCGTCGGTCCCGAGCGCATCGACTCGGAGCAGCCACAGAGCATCGGTGATCTGCTGGAGGACTTGCCGAACGTAGAGGTTGTATCGGGTCCGAGGCGGGTCGGCGAGACCGCCAACATCCGCGGCTTCGACGAGGAACGCATCGTCACGACCATCGATGGGGCGCGGCAGAACTTCACTATAGGCCATCAAGGCCGGTTCTTCATCGAGCCCGATCTCCTGAAGCAGGTCGAGGTCTATCGAGGCGCCAACTCGGCGCTCTACGGCAGCGGCGCCATCGGCGGGGTCATCGCCCTCACCACCAAGGACGCGAGCGATTTGCTCGAACCCGGCGAGCACGTCGGCGCGCGGCTCAAGAGCGGGTTCGAGGACGTGAACGATGAATGGCTCGGCAGCGTCGCCGCCTACGGGCGCATCGGCGAGCGCTTCGAGTACCTTGGCAACGTGACCTACCGTGATTCGAGCGATCTCGAGCTCGGCAACGGCGACACCCTGGAAGACTCCGCGGAGGAATCGGTCTCCGGTCTCGGCAAGCTCACCTGGCGTCCCGGCGAGCACCATCGCTTGCTCGCCTCGATCGATATCTTCGATACGCAAGGGGAATTTCCGGCCAACCCGCAGTCGCTCGAGAGCCCCACGAACGAAGTCGCCGACACCGACATCGAGCGTCGCAGCTACACCGTCGGGTACCGTTACGAGGACCCAGAGGAGCCCTGGGCCCAGGTAGACCTCGTGGCCTACCGCACGGAATTGGCGGAGCAGCTCGATCGCGAGAGCGGCAACACGACCACCACCGATTTCGACACCACTGGATTCGATCTCCGCAACACTACGCGCTTCGACTCAGCATACGCAAGCCAGGCCTTCACCTACGGTGTCGAGTACTACCACGACCAGCAGGAGGCGACGCTGAACGGCGCGCCGCGCAGCTCCTTCCCGGATGCCGAGGACGATATCTACGGCTTCTATCTGCAGGACGAGATCACCCTGGCGAAGCGGCTTTCGGTGATCCCCGGCTTTCGCTACGACCATTACTCGCTCGATGCCGGCAGCCTTGGCGAGAGCGGCGAGGATGAGGTGTCCCCCAAGGTCGGGCTGCTGTTCCGGACCACGGAGTGGCTCGCGATCTGGGGCAGCTTTGCCGAGGCGTTTCGGGCCCCGAACCTCACGGAGGCGTTCGCCGAGGGCTTGCATTTCCGCGGCATCCCAGGGGCCTTCCCGGACAACTTCTTCGTCCCCAATCCGGACTTGAAGCCCGAGACCACCAGAACCTTGGAAGCAGGCCTGCGCGCGCTGGCGGCCGAGCGTATGAGCATCGCAAGAAAATGGTTCATGACTATAACCTAATGCATGTCGCCATGCATTGGGGCCACCAATCAATAAGTTAGAAGGAGACAGCAATGCAACACACTTTGAAGCTAGCGGCACGTAGTGCGGCCATCGCTCTCGCTGGGCTGGTCGCTTTCAGCATCCCGGTGTCCGGGCGCGCAAACCCCCGTGACGACGTTCCTGCCGGGGGCCTCGACCAGCGGTTCGGTTACGCCGGGATCGCCTCCACCCCGTTGTCCCCGGCCACCGCTGATCGCTTCCTGGCGGTGACCGTCGTAGAGGACGGCCAGACCTATGCCGCCGGGTTCGTCACGTTGGGGACGGACCAGGCGATGGCCGTCGCCCGCATCGCGCCTGACGGCTCGCTCGACAAGAGCTTCGACGGTGACGGCATAGGAATCGTCAACGTGGCGATGGGCGGCAACACCGCCGAGATCGCTCGCGGCGTGGCGGTTCAGTCGACGGGCAAGGTCGTGGTGGGAGGTCCGATGGAACATGACCCCACCGCCACCGGCGACGCCACCATGGATACCGACATCGCCATCTCACGCTTCGATCCCGACGGCACGCTCGACCCGAGCTTCGGTGAAGGGGGGACCGCCCGATTCGACTTCGGCCCGGGCGTCGTCCTGCCGCCCACGCCCCCCTCGACGACACCAGGATTTCGCGGCGACACTATGTGGGGCGTGACGACGCTGCCGGACGACAGGATCGTCGTGGTCGCCGCTAAGCGTGCTCCCGGGGCGGATCGCACCGATAATGATTTCGCGCTAGTGCTGCTCACCGAAGACGGTGATCTCGACACGGACTTCGGCACGGGGGGCATCGTGACCATTGACATAGATGGCGGGAACGAGAGCCCCCGTCAGGCGATCGTGCAGCCCGACGGCATGATCGTCATGGTCGGCTACTCATCCAAGAGCGGGGTCGTGACTCCCCAGCTCGTCAGGGTCGACGATAGCGGCGAGCTCGACCCGAGCTTCGGGGCCGGCGGGATCGCCAGCGCCCAGCTCCTGCCCGCAGTCGCAGAGGCGTACGACGTCGCGATGCAAGGCGACAACTTCATCATCACGGGCTACGGGAGGGCAACCGCCACCGAGGAGGTCGATCTCATCGCCGCCCGCTTCAAGGCCAACGGCGCCTGGGACCGGAGCTTCGGCAACGACGGCCTGGTGAGAATCGACATCGCAGGCGAGGCCGACCGCGGCCGCGACCTGGTCGTCTTCCCTGACGGGCGGGTGCTGATCGCCGGAAGCGGCAAGCCTTCAGCCGCCGACATCAACGGGATGATCGTCATGCTCAACCGCAACGGCTCGCTCGACAGATCTTTTGGCCGGGACGGCATCCTGATGGTCGACCTCGGTGGTCCAGCCGACTCATTCTTCGGATCCGCCCTCACCGCCCACGGCAAGACGGCCATCGTGACCGGGTACCGGGGATCGGATCTGGCGAGTGCGGCCCCCGGGGACGATGCCAAGGTGGTGCGGGTTCGAAAGGGGAGGCGGGTCGGGCCTCCGGGTCGATTTCGGGGTCAATAACCTGACCGACAAGGAATACCGCCGCCATCTCTGGCTCATCGATGAGACCGGGCGGAATTTCAAGGTCTCGGTCTGTTACCGGTTTTGATGGGGAGGCAATCCATGATGCGCACGCCGTCCACGGCACCTTCGGTACTGATCAACGATCTGGAGCTGTTGCACGCCGGGCTGGGCGTGCTCATCGCCCACTACCTCGCCTGCGACGACGATGGGGTACGGCAGTGCCTCGCGTTCCGGATCAGCCGCCAGTTGCGGATCATCGCCGAGCACGAGGAACTGCCGGACTGGGCCGTGCGGCCCTTCTACCGGACCACGGCGGCGCGCCGGCAGGTACGTGCGATCCATGGGCTCCCGTGTCAGAGCCGGGCCGCGCATCAAACCCTGGAAGAAAACCTCTGAGAGAAGGCCGTATGAGCGGAGTATTGCCGATGGGAAGACCCTCGGATCTGGCGCGTGCCTGGCAACGGCTGCGCGCCCGCGAGGCCGCTCGGAAGCTCGGCACGAGTGAGGCGGGGCTCCTGGCGAGCGCCTGTGGCACGAGCGCCGTAAACCTGCACGTCCGCGAGACGGCCATCGCCGGCGCCTTCGTGGTGCGCAAACCCACGACCGACGGGATCGTGACGTCGCTCGAGGTCTTCGATCATGATGAAGATCTCATCGTCCAGGTGTTCGGGAAATGCAAGCCCGGGCAACCGGAGTGCGCGCGCTGGCGGCAGATCGTGGAAGGACTGTGCGGCGAGGCGCCGATGGCCTGAGCCATGGCGATCACACACCCTCTCAAACATCTGCCGGCCCGCTCGGCTGCGAGCCGCGCCCGGCGTTGGGGCGCGCGGCTCGGTCCATTCCTCCTGGGGCTGTGGCTGGCGTTCTTCGCGTCGATGTGCGCGGGCGCAGAGACCGCTGTCCAGCGCATCGTCGCGGTCGGCGGCGAGCTGACGGAGATCGTCTACGCGCTCGGCGCGGAGGCGCGCCTGGTCGGGGTCGATACCACCAGCCAGTGGCCGGCCGCCACCCGCGCGCTGCCCAAGGTCGGCTACATGCGCACCCTCTCCGCCGAAGGGATCCTGTCGCTAGGCCCCACGCTGGTGCTGGCCACGACCCATGCGGGACCGCCCGTGGTCCTCGCGCAGCTCCGCGAGGCGGGTGTGCCGCTTCTGGTCCTGCCCGCCGAGCCGAGCCTCGCGGGGGCCGAGTCAAAGATCCGCGGGGTGGCCGGCGCGCTCGGTCTCGAGCCCCAGGGCGAGACCCTGGTCCGGACGCTGCGGAGCCGTGTCGAGCGCGCCCTCGCGGGGGTGCCGGCGGGCGCCGGGCCGCGGGTGGTGTTCCTCCTGGGGCTCCAGCAAGGTGCGCCCATTGCCTCAGGCGCGGGCACCTCGGCGCACGCGATGATCGAGCTCGTGGGTGGCACCAATGCCTTGACCGGGTTCTCGGGTTATCGCCCGGTCTCTCCCGAGGCCCTGGCCCAGGCGCGGCCCGAGGTGCTCTTGGTCCCCGAGCACGTGCTGGGCGCCACGGGCGGTGCGCCGGCGATCCTGAGCCAGCCCGGCATCGAGCTGTCTTGCGCCGGGCGCGACCGGCGGCTGGTGGTCATGGACGGTCTGTACCTCCTAGGCTTCGGGCCGCGCCTCGGGGAGGCCGTCACCGATCTCGCCCAAGCCCTGCGCGAGCCCTCGGCCTGCCCCCCCAATGCTCTGGACCACTCTCCGCGAGGCGCGCGTGGCAGTTAGCGTGGATACCTTGGAGCCGTTACCCGGCGGGATCCCGGCGGTGCGAACAGGGCGCTGGTCCATGCGTTCGCGCCGGCGGGCCGAAGGCATCGTCGCCGGGCTCGCGCTCGGGCTCGGGATCATCGTGCTCTGGGCGGTCGGGACCGGTGCGGTGCCGATCGCGCCGGTCAAGTTACTGGCCATCCTCCTTGAGCCAATTGGACTCCAGCTGCCGGTTGCCTACAGTGACGTGGAGCGGGCGGTGCTCCTCGATCTGCGCCTCCCGCGGGTGGTTCTCGGCTGCCTCGTCGGGGCCGCGCTCGGAGTCTCGGGGACCGCCTTGCAGGGTCTCTTCCGCAACCCACTGGCCGATCCCGGCCTTCTCGGGATCGCGAGCGGGGCCGCGTTCTGCGCCGTGCTCGTCATCGTGCTCGGCGATGAGCTGGGCCTCGCGGGGCTCATGGGCTTATACGCGCTGCCGGCTGCGGCCTTCCTCGGGGGATTGGGTGTGACGGTCCTCATCTACCGATTGGCCCAGGGGCAGGAGGGGACATCGATCGCGGGGCTCTTGCTCGCCGGGATCGCGCTCAACGCGGTCGCGGTCGCGGCCACCGGTCTCGTCATCTACTTCGCCGATGATGATGAGCTGCGCACGCTCACCTTCTGGGGCATGGGGAGCCTGGGCGGGGGCACCTGGCACGCGGTCGCGGTGGCGCTTCCCTTCCTTGCCCTCGCCCTCGGGCTTCTGCCGCGCCTCGCCCAGGCCCTGAACGCGCTCCTTCTCGGCGAGACCGAGGCGGCCGGGCTCGGCATCGATGTCGAGCGCGTCAAGCGCCGCATCGTCCTGTGCGTCGCGCTCGCGGTCGGGGCCTCGGTCGCGCTTACCGGGGTCATCGGCTTCGTCGGCCTGGTAGTGCCGCACGTTCTTAGGCTCATGCTGGGCGCCGATCACCGTTACCTTCTGCCCGGGACGGCCCTGCTGGGCGCGACCCTCCTGGTCGGCGCGGACCTCTGCGCGCGCACGCTGATCGCGCCCGCCGAGCTGCCCATCGGGATCCTGACCTCGCTCGTCGGGGGCCCGTTCTTCATCTGGCTCCTTTGGCGCGAGCGCCGCGTGCGCGGGTGGCTGTGATGCTCGAGGCCCGCGAGGTCCATGTGAGGTGCAGCGGGCGCGCATTGCTCGCGGGGGTGAGCCTGGTGATCGTCCCGGGCGAGGTGGTGGCGCTGGTCGGACCGAACGGCGCCGGCAAATCGACCCTGCTCGGGGTCCTCGCCGGGTTGCGGCCGCCCTCGGGCGGGAGCGTGTGGCTCGGCGGGCGCGCGCTCCGCACCTACGATGTGCAGGCGCTGGCACGCGTGCGGGCCGTGCTGGCGCAGGCGTCGCGGTTCGATTTCCCCCTGACCGCGCTCGAAGTGGTGCTGCTCGGGCGGCTGCCCCACTGCCGTGGCCGGGAAAGCGAGCGGGCCCATGACATTGCGGTCCAGGCGCTGTCTGCCGTCGATGCCATCGATCTCGCCCAGCGGCGCCTGCCGACACTCTCGGGCGGCGAACGGCAGCGTGTGCAACTGGCACGCGCGTTCGCCCAGATCTGGGAGCCCGCAGCCGATGCCTCCGAGCGCTTCCTGCTCCTTGATGAGCCCAACGCGGGCCTCGACCTGGCTCACGAGCATCGGGTCCTCGGGCTCATCAGGCGGCTCTGCCGCGAGCAGGGGATAGGCACCCTCCTGGTGCTCCACGATCTGCAACTGGCCTCGCGTTACGCCGACCGCGTGATAGTCCTCAAGGAGGGCCGGGTGCTCACCGCCGGCCCGCCGGAACGCGCATTGACGCGGGACGCGCTGTTGCGAGCCTATGGGGTCGACGTGGACATCCTGCCGGGTCCGCTCGGCGTGCTCCTCTATCCGCGCACCGCCGTGGCCTGCGTGGGAGATCGGTCCGTATGAATCGCGAGACCATGCCTTCGCTCGACGTTCTGATGGCCGCGAGCCTGTATCTCATGACGCGTTATGCCGAAGACAAGTGCCCCGAGACGGCGGTGGCGCTGGCCCAGCACCTCCAGTGGATAGCCGAGCACCCGGAATGCGCGCGCTCGCCGCTCGCCAAGGCCTCCGCACACCTCTCCCAGCAGTGGCAGCGTATGGCGCGCCGGACATCCCTCGAACATTGGTTGCGTGAGGATCTACTGCGCTCGCGACGATTTTT
>JBOIDW010000367.1:0-7545 GCA_050740655.1 Gammaproteobacteria bacterium
TCCCCTTGCCGAAGGCGCGCACCACGGTGTCGCCAGGACGATAGGTGCGGGTGATGTCGATCGGCACATCGTCGGCGAGCACGACATCGGTGCGCGTATGTAGGAACAGCCCGGTCGAGCAATCCACGGGATCGCCGTCGGGGCATGGATTTTCGGGCGGCGGGGCCTGCGGCGGCGGCGGATTGCCGGTCGGCAAGCTATGGCCTGCCCCGGTGTGCTCGTGCAGCCCCGCCCCCGCCTCGGGCTCGATGAGCGTGCCATCGCGGCTCACGTGGCCGGTGCCATAGACCATCCAGCCCGCCTCGTGTGGATCATAGAACCAGAGGTGCTGCTCGCTGCCGGGCAGTTGACGGTCCGTATTGGGATAGAGAGTACGGATACCGTGGGTATTCGCACCCCCGACGATGGCCCCGCCCGGATGCAGCATGAAATACATCGGGAAGGCGGCCGGGTGTGGGATAAGGGGAGCGGTCGAGGGGCACGGGCACCAGTGCAATGCGCGTGAGGATCTGGCCTTGCCGATCTCGGAACACCGTACCTTTCGGGATATGCAGGAGCTCGGCGCCGGGGAGATCGGGATGGGTGACGGCTATCTCAGCGCGCGTGGGCGAGGTCACCTCGAACCAATCGGCGGCACGCACCCGCGGGAGATAACCGCATAGCTCAGCTCGGTCAGGCCCTGCTTGCGGACATCCACGCCAATGATAACGGACAGATACTCCTTGCCGCCGCATATCGTCCGGCCATCCACGACCACCTCATAATGACCGGGGGCGATCCCCGTCACCTCGAAGCGCCCCTGGCGATCGGTGCGCACCGAGCGCTTGTCGATGGACACCGTGATCCCGGCGAGGGGCTTATCGTTCAAACGCAGCACCGTGCCGCCCAGGCCGGTGACCGCCGGGTCGTCCACGAGACCTTTGCGTTTGGCCGGCGCAAGCCGGGCGTCCTTGTCGCGGTGCATGCGGACGCGCAGATGCTCGATGCGTTTGCGGTGCGGCGCTTGGAGATCGCGCAAGGCCACCACGGCCTCGGGCAAGGGGCGTCCCGTGCGCCAGTGGCCTTGGTTGCTCGAGCCCGAGCGCGAAAGACTCGCCGTCCTCGGTTTCGGCCGGTATTAGGGCCTTGTTCGCGGCCGTCGTGGCCTCCGTCGCTGCCTGCCCCGTGGGATCTCCAGGGTCCGTGGCGGTTGGTGAATCGCCTGTAGGATCATGGCTACCGCCGGACCCTGGGCGCCCAGGCCGCCCGGACGCATCGGTCGGCCCGTCGGTTGTGGAGTCATCGTCGGTGGGCTCGAAGCCCCGGGTCTTGAAGCCGATGGCGGTGAATGGGAGCGGTTGCCGCTCCCGGTCGGTCGCGCCTTGTACGATTGCGGCATAGGCACTGCTCGGCAACAACTCCTCCTTGGGCCGCACGAAGACGACAAGGCCCCCTTCGGTCGGGGTGATCGTCACGGGCACATGCCCTTCGGGACCGACCAGGGCGATGGTCTTAGCGCTCAGGCTCGTGACCTGAAGCGGTTTGGAGAAGCGCACGGAGATCAGGGCCTTTCCATCGACCTCCAGAGCGCCATCCGAAGGCTCGCTGTCGATGACCGTAGGGGGTGCGGGGCTCTTGATCGCCTCTAAGGCCTGCGCCGCAGCCGCGGCATCGTAGGATAGGAATTGCCGGACGGCCGGATCGTAGAGCTCGGCCCCCTCGACGGGCGCGCCGTCGGTGCCGATCCCGCCCCAGACCAGCACATTGTGGTTGGGCAGCAGCGCCGCCAAGCGCTTGAACCGCGCCCGATCCAGCCGGGCATTGAAACGCTCGACTCCGCCGCTCTCGGGATCGAAGAGCTCGGCCTCGTCGATGGCCAAGCCTTGTTCACCGGCACCGCCGGTGAACAACACCCGCGCATCGGCAAGGAGGGTGGCGCGGTGCCGGGCACGCGCCATGAGACCGAGATCCGGCGCCGCTTCGACGCTCCCCGCCACCGGATCGAAGAACTCCACCGCGCGCACCAACCTCCCTTCGCGCTCGACACCGCCGAGCACCAGGATCCGTCCGTCGGCAAGCAAGGTGGCGGTATGGTAGGCGCGCGCATGGAGGAGGCTTGCCTTGAGTGCCGTTACCTGACGCTTTTCCGCGTCGTAGAGACGGGCCGCGGCGATGCTCTTCGTGCCGTCTGTCCGGGTACCACCGAGCAGTAGCCACTGGCCGGTCGGCAGCAGCGTGGCGCTTGCACCCCTCGTATGCGCCCGGGCGGCTTTGGGCAAAACCAGCGTCTGTGCCGGCCCGTGTTGAACGATCGGACCGGCCTCCCCCGCGCTCGTTTCACCGGCTTGGCCGACGGCGATCCCCACGACCGCGATAAGCGCGCCGAACCAGACCAGTGCCGGTATTCCTAACCAGCGCGACCGTGTCCTTGGGTCCGTCGGCTTGGTGCCTGTAGTGTGCGTTTGGGTCATAGCGCTATTCCTGGTCATTTCCTAAGATCGAAGCGGTTAAAGAGATGGCCTGGCTCTCAGGGGATCTGGACAGTGAGCGAGCCCGTGGCAACGTCCGGAGGGGTGATGAACACCTTGTATGTTCCGGTCGCGGGGAGGTTGGTTAGGTTGAGGGTCGTGCCCGTTCCCGCACCGCTGCTGTAGTACAGAGTGGTGTTCGTTAGGTAGGTCCCATCGGGCTTGTAGACGTACGCATAGGTGTAACCGGGGAAGACATTCGCGCTGAAGAGGAGACTCTGATTCTGTCCGGCCGTCCCACTGAAGGTGTAGCGTGCGTTCTGACCGACCCGTGTGGTGCTGAAGGTCTGCATGGCACCGGGGCTTATTGTACGATTCGTTGTCGCACAGTTCTGGTAGCACTGTAAGAGTACCCGACGAATCAGGTAGTTGCTGCAAGCGAGTACCTGGTTTTCCGCCAGCGGACGTCCCTTGTAGGGAAATGCCTGACCGTCGTTGCCGGGCTTTCAAGTTTTGGGCTATTTGTAACCAGCGAACTCGATTAAGGTGAATGTGCTCGTGGCAGGCGACGAATCGAATCACGGCACGGGAAAATAGGCCTATCCAAACATTCGTGTCACCAGGGGCATCGTCGTCTCTGTTCGCCACGCCTTAGGTTGATCCGCAGGCGCACGCCCGGTTTCGCCGGTCGCCGCGCGGAATTCGTCGAGCGTTGTCGAATTCCCGCACACTCAATCGACTAAATACTGTGGGCTCACCGTTTGATGTGCGACACTGTCGTCGAACGGTGCTTTACCGATCTCACTAGGGCTGCTATGTCCTATGTTGCTGGACTTGGAATTACGGCTGCGCAAGCCGCGCCTAGGCACGCTGCTACCGTTCGCCGAAGGCGGATATTAACCTGGATATTAACCTAAGGAGACGAGCGATGGCCTATATCGACGGTTTTGTGATTCCCGTGCCGAATGGCAACCGGGACGCCTATCTTGCGCTAGCCAAGAAGGCTGCGCCCGTTTTTCTCGAACACGGCGCGACGCGTATCGTCGAGGCGTGGGGCGACGATATCAAGCCCGGTAAGACCAACGACTTCCGGACCGCAGTCCTCGCGGAAGAGGGCGAGAGCGTCGTCTTCTCTTTCGTCGAATGGCCCTCAAAGGAAGCGCGCGACGCCGGCAACGAAAAGATCATGGCTGATCCGCGCATGCATCCCGACGGTGACATGCCGTTTAGCGGCGCACGACTGATCTTCGGCGGCTTCGCACCGATCCTCGATATGAAGGTGCTAGACTGATGACGAACGCACACGGGACCTTCATACGGGACGAACTGCTGACGACGGACCCTGATGCGGCAACGGATTTCTATGGCAAGGTGTTCGGCTGGCGGGCGCGCGGCGCCGGGCAGCCGCTGGATTGTGCAGGCGCAGGACCCGCAAGGGGATATGTTCGCGCTCAGCGCCCCGGCGAAGCGCGCGGGGCAGCCGGCGTGAACGGCATCACCCCCTGCCTGTGGTTTGACGGCCTCGCCGAGGAGGCCGCGAACTTCTACGCGGCAACGATCCCCGGTTCGTCGGTCGGCAAGGTCGTGCGTGCACCCGCCGACTTCCCGTCAGGCAGGAAAGGCGACGTGCTGACGGTCGAGTTCACACTCGCGGGCCGCCCTTTCCTGGGCCTCAATGGCGGTCCGCACTTCACTTTCAACGAGGCCGTCTCGTTCGTGCTCCACTGCGCCGATCAGACCGCGGTGGACCGGCTGTGGGACGCGCTCTCTGCGGTGCCCGAAGCCGAGCAGTGCGGTTGGTGCAAGGACCGCTATGGCCTGTCGTGGCAGATCGTGCCCGACGTCGTGCCGGGCCTGCTCGCCGATCCCGACACGGCGCGCGCGGAGCGTGCGTTGCAGGCGATACTGGGAAGGAAGAGCTCGTCATCGCCGTGCTCGTGCGGGCGGCGGAAGGTACCGGGACATGACCCAGACACCTTATGAACTCGCGATCGAGCGCTACATCGACGCGCCACCCGAAGCCGTTTTTTGAGGCATGGACCGAGCGCCTTCTTTAACGACTGGTGGGCGCCCAGGCCGTGGACCACGCGCATATCATCGAGCAGGATCTACGGCCGGTGCCCACACGACGCTGCCGGTTAACCCACTAGACGCTCGTACCTTTGACGTGCGGTATGCGTAATCTTGCGCTTAAATTATCTCCGAAAAACAAAGCGGAAGATTACCGAGCCGGAAAGTGCCGCGGCAAAGCTCGATCCGGTGCGTTTATGCAAAGCAGGTAGCACCACCTGAAGTATAAAATCGTGTAGCCCCTGTAGCTCGGGATATTCCGCGCTCACCTCCGTGATATATCCAAGCGTTCTCGGGATATCCTTCAAGTAACCGTTCTTTTCGTCGCGATGCCATAACCGGGCAAAGATTCCGCCGGCCATGAGATGCCGCTGAATACCCATCCAATCGAAGCAGCGTAGAAATGTGGCAAGGTTCAATGCGCCTAAGACACCGGATTCTACCGCTTGCTCAAAATAACGCGTGGCCCAAGCAATCACCTGCGCACGCGGCCAGCAAATATAACAATCCCTTAAGAGCGAAACCAAATCGTAGCTGACCGGACCGATAACCGCATCCTGAAAATCGAGGATCCCCGGATTGTTGCTGCCGATGACCATCAGGTTGCGCGAATGATAATCCCGATGCACGAAGGCTTGCGGCTGGGACAAAGCCGCATCGGCTAGCAGTCCGAAACTGTCGGTAAGCATGTCATGTTCGTTTAGGGTGAGACTGATACCGAGATGCCACCGCAGCAACCATTCCCGGAAGAGCTCCATCTCTCGCATGAGCATTTCGCGCCCGTAGGCCGGTAATCCGTGTCCCTTGACCCGCGCTTGCATGGCGAGGATCGCATTGATTGCATCGCCGTACAAGCGCGCAACTTTGTCCCCGTTGAGTTCCTGGAGATATATTCGGTTACCGAGATCCGTCAGCAGGAGGAAGCCGTGTTCTACGTCACGCCCGACGATTCGTGGCGCTGTAAGCCCCGCAGCGATTAGGCGTTGGGCGATCGCGATGTACGACCGACAGTCCTCTTTCTCGGGTGGCGCGTCCATCACGATTAAGGACTCGCCTTGATGGCTGACTCGCCAATAGCGCCGGAAGCTCGCGTCGCTGGACGCCGGGGTGAGATCGGCGCAGTCCGTCGCCAGTACGTTTTGTAGCCAATGCTTAAGCAACTCGCCGCGGTTACTTATGTTCCGATCACCGCATTCCGCTTCCATTTCATTCCTCGGGGCGCCACGCGAGCCCGCTCCTGGTCCGGCATTCGTAAAACTTTGTTGCTTTGCAGCCTCAGCGCGCCAAGGAGCACCGTCCCGTGGCCCGACTGCCCTACACTTACTCCCCGCCAACCTGACGGTAGATCTCGTGATTTTGGCGGAGAGGGAGGGATTCGAACCCTCGTGGGGCGGCAAAGCCCCCAACCGATTTCGAGTCGGTGCCGTTGTGACCGCTTCGGTACCTCTCCGGAAAGATAACACCAACGAATACGCCGACCAGCCAACGAGCCGTGGACCCGGTTCGACTATCGTTACGTTGGTAACATAGATTACGCTGTGAACACTCGGCTCACAACGCTTGGTGGAGTGAATTCCTAAGACGGCACGGCATCGGTCGGGCAGCGCATGCGTCGGTCCCGGCTAATACCTTAGTCAGGCGCGAAGCGCCCCGCGGTCCGCGCAGCGGACGTTATGGACCTTAGGGCACCGCACTCTGTCAGGCGCGCTGGCCGACGAGGTGTTGCTTTAGCTGGCGCCGCTTCAACTTCAAGTTGGATTGCAATAAGTGCAATGACCACAGCGCTTGTGTATCCTCGGGTTTACGAGCATCGGCAATCAGCTCTTCAATGTCAGCGATCTCTTGTACGAGCTGTTGCCAGAGGTTTCGGCATTCGACTGGTTTCGCTTGCATGTTGGTGCTCTCGCAATATCCCATATCGGATTTGTATCTGGATTTGTATCCGGCATTATGTATACCAAACATTGCGAGCACGCTGCATGGATGTGACGATTGTGTTACGGGGAACGGCGCCGCGCCCGCCGAGGCGGCGTAAACACGCGGGTTTCCACCGCGCACGTAGCGGCCCCGCGTCGCCTATGAGCTACGCTGCTCAGGCCAACCTTGGATGTGCGTTTGCACCAATCTAGTGAGCATCGTAATGTGCCCGGCTCCATCGTTTAGCGCCGGGATGTAATGAAGCTGGCGCCCGCCTGCGTCCAGGTACGCCTTGCGGTAACGCAGATCAATCTCTTCCAGAGTTTCCAGACACTCGGCGGCGAACCCCGGACAGACCACATCCACGTTATCGATCCCCTGCCTGGCCCACTCCAGCAAGGTATGATCGGTATATGGACGGAGCCATTCACGCGGGCCGAAACGCGACTGAAACGCGGCCAGCCAACGGTCGCAAGCCAGACCTAATCGGGCCGCAACGAGACGCGCGGTCTCTATACATTGGGAATGATACGGATCCCCGTTGCGATGGTAGTCTTGCGGCAGGCCATGAAAGGAAAATAGTAATTTGCGCCCCGGATCGCGGCACCTCCAGGCTACGGCGATGCTATCTGCGAGCGCTTCAATATAGTGCCGATAGCCGTGATAACCGGTAATGAGCCGCAGCTCGGGTAGTGAACGCCAGGTTTTTAGCACCGCCGCCACCGCATCGAAGGCCGATCCGGTCGTGACCGAGGAATATTGCGGGTAGAGCGGTAAGACGAGAAGGCGCCTGATGCCGCCAGCACGAAGTCGATCAAGCGCTGCCTTGATGGACGGATCGCCGTAACGCATCCCGGCGCTGACCATGACCCCGGGGCCGAGTGCGCTACGCAACGATGCCTCGAGCGCGATCGCCTGCCGCTTTGTGACCACGAGCAGCGGCGATCCCTCGTCGGTCCATATGCTGCGATAGGCCGGCGCGCTCCGCCGCGGCCGCAGGCGTAAGATAAAGCCGTGGAGGATCGGCCACCACAGCAGGCGCGGCAACTCGACCACCCGTGGATCGGAGAGCATCTGGCCCAGGTAGCGCCGCACGGCCCGCGGCGTCGGC
>JBOIDW010000368.1:0-3224 GCA_050740655.1 Gammaproteobacteria bacterium
CCCAATCTGCCTGACTACCGGACCTCGGGCCAGCAGAGGTTTTTCTCGTATCGCACCAGCGCGACCAGTCCAGCCAGCAACACCTTTGCCGACGGCGAGCGGCTCAGGCTCTCACCTCAAGGTTACTACTACTATGGTCCCTGGGGGCTACTCGCCGAATACGTCACCGTTTCGCAAGATGTCGACCGGGCGGTAGGCGCCACAATCCGTGAAGAGGATCTCCATCACGACGCCTGGCAGATCGCGGCGAGTTATGTCCTGACCGGCGAGGAATCGACCTATAAGGGCGTGAAGCCCGCGCGTCCGTTCTCGATCGAAAACGGGCATTGGGGCGCCTTCGAGGTCAAAGCCCGCTACAGCGAGCTGGCCCTCGACGAAGATACCTTTGTAGGCGGTGCCGATAGCTTCGCCGATCCCACCACAGCCGCGGAACAAGCGGCGGCCTGGGCCGTGGGCTTCAATTGGTATCTCAATCAGAACGTCAAGTTTGTGGTTGACCATGAGCGCACGTTCTTCGACGGCGGTGGCGGCGGCACCGCGGACTTCCCGCGCGATAGGGAAGATGAAAATGTGATCTTGAGCCGGGTCCAACTCGCTTTTTGATCTACCCCAATAAAGCCAAGGAGAAATACTATGTTTACAAGAGAAGCTTTGCTCGCACTGACCGTCACCACCTTAGTGTTATCGTTGACCAACCCGCTAGCATGCTGGGCCAAGGGGATCCGTTTGCTCAATGTCTCCTATGATCCGACGCGCGAGCTGTACCAGGAGTACAACGCCGCGTTCGCGAAACACTGGCAGGAAAAGACCGGCGATACCGTGACCGTGCAGCAGTCGCATGGCGGATCGGGTAAGCAGGCACGCGCCGTCATCGACGGTCTCGAGGCGGACATGGTGACCTTGGCTCTCGCCTACGACATCGATGCGATCGTCGAGAAATCGGGCTTCATCCGCAAAAACTGGCAATCCGATCTACCGGGCTCGAGTTCCCCCTACACCTCCACGATCGCCTTTCTGGTGCGTAAGGGTAATCCCAAGGGGATCAAGGACTGGGATGACCTCATTAAGCCCGGCGTTTCGGTGATCACACGGAATCCCAAGACCTCCGGAGCCGCCCGCTGGAACTACGTCGGCGCCTGGGGTTACGCCTTGCTGAAATCGAATCGTGACGAAGCCAAGGCCAGCAACTAAAAAAACTGCACGGATTGATACGGGCTCGGCGAGCGCCTGTGCCCATTCCTCGAACCTTATCACGCGCGGGGTAGGGGTCCGGGAAATCGCCTCGGCGTTGCAGGCCGGCCGCGACCACCGGCCAGCCGAAATGCATGCAACGCCGGGTGTATACCGCACTCACGGCAATCCACTACGACGCTCGCAGGACTTGCCGCGGTCCTTACCCGGGCCGCCCTGGCAGGTATCGCGGCCGGGACCACCGTCCAGCCGGTCGTTGCCCGAGCCGCCCTTGAGGACATCCTTACCCGTCCCGCCGCAGATCCGGTCGTTGCCCTTGCCGCCGTTGATCCGGTCATTGCCGCCCAGCCCGGCGATGACGTCGTTACCCTTAGTGCCGACCATCTTGTTGCGGCCCTTGGTGCCGATCATCGTCGCCAGCTTTCCGCCGCAAAAGATCAGCTTGCCGCCCTTCAGGACCAAAAACTGGCGCTGGTCGCGGCTCGCGAGGTGCTGCGCGTTGCCGGCAAATTGCGCCTCGAGTGTATGCGTCCCCACCGGCACGTTTAGAAACAGGTTGCAGCTAGCGCGACCGTTCTGATCGCTCGTAGCCGTGCAACCGAGCGCTCCGACGTTAAAGGCGACCTTGGCCCCAGGAATGGGCGCCGCCGGATCGGCCGAGACATCCACGAGCGCCGCGGTCACGGTGGTCGTCCGCGCCGTTGCGCCCGCCGTCGCACTGAGGTTCAACGTGAGGAACGTGGTGTGCTTGCCGGGCGCCCAGTCGAAGGTGACCCGGTTGGAGGTCAAGCTCGCGTTGTTGATATCCGCGGAGGCTATGGCCTTGTCCACACCCGGCTGCAACGCCGTGTAGCTGAAGCTGGCCCGGCCGCTGGCGTCGGTACGCGCCAGCCTGAACTGGGGATTGGCGCCGGTCACGGCGAGGAACACCGGCGTGTCGGCGGGTACCGCCAGGTTCAGAAACCGCGCGGTCAGCGTTTGTTGCATCCCCTGCGCGGGGTTCGCGATCGATGCCGCCAACGTCAGTGTAGGACTCGCGCTGATGGGGTTGAAACTGCATCCGCCCGCGGGATCCGTGAGCCGGTAGACGACGCCCTCAATGGGCGAGTAGAGACACCCATCCGGGCCGATCTCACCGCCGCCGAGGTTCTTGGCCAGCAGCGTCTTGGTCGGTGGATTCGTGGTGATGTCAACCCGTTCGAGGCCCACATCGGTAGTGCTCGGCAGTGTGAACAGCGTGATCAGCGAGCGGGCCGCGCCGGTGGGACCGACCTCGCCGACATTCACCCAGAAGAACGAGTTCACTCCGGCGAGCGTGGTGACCGTCGGCGGGCTCGGCCCATTGGTCCCACTCACGATCGAGATCGTGGGCGCCGGACTGAAGTAGCCGGTGACCACGTACATCGTGCCGTCCGGCGCGAAGCTTATCTTCCCGTTCGGGGTCGCCGGGAGCGTGGCGTAGACCTCGAGCGTAGGGGTGGCGGAGTCGGGATTTCTGATCCGGCGGATCGTCGGGTCCGTGAAACTGCCCGAACAGCCGCCGTCGAAGAAGAGATCGCCGCTTAGCGGGTCGAGCGCTAGATTGAATGGGCACGGAAGGCCCGAGGCGAGGGTGCGCAACACGGCACCCGTGGTGGGATTGATCTCCACGATGACGCCGCTGATACCGCTCCCTGTCGACGCCCGCGCGGCGTACAGCTTACCGCCCTTGCTGACCACCGGCCAGGCGAGGGTCTTACCGATATTCGTAAGTCGGTTCGCGCTCGACACGGCGCCGCCGGTGTTAGGGAGCTTGATCACGTCACCGGTCCAGTCCGAGAAGAACACATCGTTCCCGAGGAACGCCGGCGTCGAGGCCCCGGGGCAGCCGCCGAAATTGATGCCGCCGAAGCTCAGGGGACGCGCCACGAACCCGGTGGCAAACGGCGTTACGGTGTAGCCGTTCTCGCCCGTGGGAACAGGCGCCCCGGCACCGCACAGGTTGGTGCTGTTGGTGTACGTCACCACGGCATTGCCCGGTACCGGCAGATCGC
>JBOIDW010000369.1:0-6395 GCA_050740655.1 Gammaproteobacteria bacterium
TCGCGGCATACGCCGCGCAGCCTCTGGCTTGCGGTCCGCGTAGAGCGGGAGCTGGGCGATCGCGACGCGGTCGCGAGTTATTCCCTGGCCCTCAAGTCGCGCTTCCCGGATTCGGAGGAGACGCGCCTACTGTTACTGTCGGAGCGTAAGAAGACCGATGGCTAAACGACACCGCGCACGTAGCCGCCGGGGTGTCAAGGCCCGCGCCGCGGAAGGTATCAAGAGACCGGCTGAGCTTTCGAACAGCCCCGTCTCCCTCCCGGAGCAGGTGACGGTGAGGGAATCAGCATCAGGTACCGTCTGCCCGCAGCCCAGCCCTCTCCCACTAGGCGAGGGGATCCCTAGTGACCTCTTGAATGAGAGGGGATTGCAATCACCCTCCGGCCCGGAGCAGGTGACAGTGAGGGAATCAGCATCAGGCACCGCCTCCCCGCAGCCAAGCCCTCTCCCACCAAGCGAGGGGATCTCTAGTGACCTCTTGAATGAGAGGGGATTGGAATCACCCTCCGGGCCGCTGACCCTCGGTGAGCAACTCTGCCAGGCGCGCGCCGCGCGCGGTCTGAGCCACGCCGATGTCGCCGCGCTGTTGCGCCTGCCGCTCGCCGTGGTAGCGGCCCTGGAACAGGGCCGCTACCACGAGGTCCCCCCGGCCTTTGTGCGCGGTTACCTGCGCGCCTATGCCAAGGCCGTCGGTATCGATGCCGGGCGTTTGCTCGAACAAGAGGGGTTGGTTTGCGCCGAGCCGCCCCCGCTAGTGCCGTGTTCACCGCGCCGCGCCCAGCCCGGCTATACGGCCGCGACCCGCTATGCGCGCGCCGTAGGCCTGTTGGTCGTAGCGGCGCTTGCGGTGTTGTTCGTGGCCTCCTGGCAGCGTATGGGTCGTGGCGGCCCGCCGGTCGACCTCGCGAACGCGATCCGCTCGTATAGCGCTACGGTGAGGCGTGAGGCGGTGACCCCGGCGCCCCCGGACCGTGCCGTTAGCGGCCTCGGCGATACGGATCCCGTCGTGCCGCCTGCCGACGCGAGTGCGCATGAATTATCCTCGGGCGGTGGCGAGGCCGCGGCGGGTGCGGATAGGGCACGCAGCGTAACGCAAACCGCGCCCGCGCGGATCGAGCGGCCGAGAACGGCGGCGAGCCTAGTCTTGCAATTAAACGGCGACTCGTGGACCGAGGTGACCGACGCACAAGGCGAACAGCTCTATTCGGCCATGGCCTCGGAAGGCCAGACCATCTCCCTGGACGGTCCGGAGCCCTTCCAAGTGGTGCTGGGTAATGCCCCGGGGGTGTCGGTATTCTACAAGGGGCAGCCGCTGGACGTGAGCCGCTGGCAGCGAGGCCGGGTGGCGCGCTTCAAGATCGGTGGCGAGGGCGGCGGGCCTTAGGCCCTACGCCCATCGGCGCCCCTCTGCTTGCGCACTCGTTTATATCCGGGGGGTGGTCCCTGGCGCAGGTTCCGCGTTCGAGCGCGGCAAATCGATGCAGCCTGTCGGTGCGGAGCCGGCTCTGCATCATCGCGCTGTGTGGACGGGCCGCTTGTCTGGGACGCCGCGTATAGTCAACATACCCGCGATGGCTAAGCACGCCGCCGCTTCCGAAACGCCGCGATCGTGAACGAATCCTCCTCACTCACCCGCGGGACCCATCCCAGGCTGCAAGCCGTGCGCGGCATGAACGACCTCCTGCCGCAGGAGACACCCGCTTGGCGATTTCTGGAGGAGACCGCGCGTGCCGTCATCGAGTCCTATGGCTATCGCGAGATCCGCCTGCCCCTGGTCGAGCCGACCGCGCTATTTCAGCGTTCGATCGGCGCAGAGACCGATATCGTCGCCAAGGAGATGTACACGTTTCCGGATCGCAACGGCGAGAGCCTGAGCCTGCGTCCGGAAGGGACGGCGGGCTGCGTGCGGGCCGGGATCGAGCATGGTCTGTTCTACCATCAGGTACAGCGGCTCTGGTATTGCGGGGCGATGTTCCGGCACGAGCGGCCGCAGAAGGGCCGTTATCGGCAGTTTCACCAGATCGGTGCCGAGGTCTACGGCCTGTCCGGACCGGACATCGATGCCGAGCTCATCTGCATGACGGCGCGGTTGTGGCGGCGCCTCGGGATCCGGGACGTGGAATTGGAGCTCAATTCATTGGGCGACGCGGCTGTGCGCTGTGCCCACCGCGAGGCCCTCGTCGCCTATCTGCTCACGCACCAGGACGCCCTCGACGAGGACAGCCGGCGGCGTCTCACGGGCAACCCGTTGCGCATCCTCGACAGCAAGAACCCGGCGCTACAGGCCATCATCAACGCCGCACCGCGGCTACTCGATTTTCTCGACGGCGAGCCGGCGCGGCACTTCGACGCGCTGCAGGCGCTACTCGATGCGGCGGGTATCCCTTATCGGGTCAACCCCCGACTGGTACGTGGTCTCGACTATTACAATCGCACGGTGTTCGAATGGGTGACGGCGCGGCTGGGGGCGCAAGCCACGGTCTGCGCCGGCGGGCGCTACGATGGGCTGGTCGAGCAGTTCGGTGGGGACAGCACGCCGGCGGTAGGATTTGCGATGGGTTTGGAGCGGCTCATCGGATTGATGGGAACGGACGCCAATAGCCGGGACAGCGGGCCGCAGGTGTACCTCATCACGGCCGGGGCCGCTGCGGAACGGAGCGGTCTCGCCCTGAGCGAATCGTTGCGCGAGGCGCTGCCCGGGTTGCGCCTGCTTGCCCACTGTGGCGGCGGGGGCTTGAAGGCGCAGTTTCGGCGTGCCGGCAAGAGCGGCGCCCGCATCGTCTTGGTGCTGGGCGATGCCGAGGTGGAGCGCGGCAGCGTCACGGTGAAACCCTTGGACGGCAGCGGCGAGCCAGCGGCAGTCGCCCAAGCCCGGTTGGTCGAATACCTCCGCAGTCTATTCGATATGCCCGGTGTTTGGACTGCGGACCATCAGCAGATTCGAGGATAAAGAGGCGAAGGTACATGGATCCCTACGCAACCGAGCAAGAACAAGTCGAGGCCTTCAAGCGCTGGTGGCAAAGGAATGGCACGGCCATCATCGTCGGCGTGTGCATCGGCCTGGGCTCGGCCTACGCCTGGCGGGGCTGGCAGGCAAGCCGGCAGGCTACGGCCGAGGAGGCCGCCAGCGTCTACAGCCAACTCCTCGAGTACATGCAGAACCGAAACCCGGATGATGCCAAGCGTAACGGCCAGGACCTCATCGAACGCTTCCCGAAGAGTGCCTACGCCACCTATGCCGCGATGGCCCTGGCGCGCCTCGCGGTGGAGCGCAAGGACCTGAGCGAGGCTGCGGAGCGCTTGCGCTGGGCCTTGGAGCATGCGCCTGCGGCCGAGCTCGAGCCGGTGCTGCGGACCCGACTCGCACGCGTGTTGTTGGCCGCGGACAAGGCCGGCGAGGCCTGGGCGGTGATCGATGATCAGCAGCAATCCGGAAAGACGGCGGCGCCCTCGGCGGCCGTGCTGGAGGTCAAGGGCGATATCCTGCTCGCGCAAGGCAAGCGCGACGAGGCGCGCGTGGCCTATCAAGAGGCGCTTGCAGGAAACGCGGAGGCCGGCGGCGACGACAAATCGCCCGTGCGCGTCAAGCTCGATCAACTGGACGCAACTCAGCGGCAGTGACCGTGGTCAAGTAAGGGTGCAGCCGAGCTCGTCCTTAGCCTCCATGTCACGCGTCGCCCTGTTACTCATGGCATTGGGCCTCGGCGCTTGTACCCTCAACACGGTCAATCAGGCGGCGGGCACCTATATCAATGACCTCATGGAGGGCGAGCCGGAGGAGGCGCATGAGCCCCTACCCCTCGATGAAGACTTCGAGCCCAGCGCCGAGGTGGTGGAGCTATGGTCCACCAGCGTCGGAGGCTTGGGCGACCGGCAGTCGCTCAAGCTCGCTCCCGTCGCGGCCCACAAAAAGGTGTTCATGGCCGATCCGGAAGGGGAGGTGCTGGCCTTGGGGCTCGCCGACGGCGAGGAGGTATGGGAGCGTGACACAGGGGTATCGATCTCCGCCGGGCCCAGCGTCGGCGAGGGACTGGTCCTGGTCGGCACGCCCGACGGGCAGGTGTTGGCCCTCAAGCAAGGCGATGGAAGACTGGCCTGGAAGACCTCGGTCTCCAGCGAGGTGCTTGCGCCGCCGCGCATCGCCGAGGGCGTTGCCGTGGTGCGGACAGCGGATGGCAAGCTGTTCGGCCTCGATGCGGGCAGCGGGCGGCGCTTGTGGGTCTTCGACCGGCAGGTGCCGGTGCTGACGCTGCGGGGCACGAGTGCCCCGGTGATCGCCGACGGCCGCGTGGTGGCCGGTTTCGACAGCGGTAGTCTGGTGGCCCTGGAGCTGGCGTCGGGTAAACCGCTATGGGAGGCGCGCATTGCCCAGCCCAAGGGGCGTTCCGATCTCGAACGCATGGTGGACATCGATGCCGAGCCGGTGGTGGCCGGCGATACGGTCTATGTGGTGAGCTATCAAGGCCGGCTCGCGGCGCTGTCCCTGGAGACGGGCCAGTCCGAGTGGGACGTCGAGGTCTCCTCGTATGCCGGGATCGGGATCGACGACGAGCAACTCTATCTCACCGACGCAGTGAGCCAGGTCTGGGGCTTGGTGCGTTATTCCGGGAACGTGGCATGGGAGCAGGAAGCGTTGGCCTATCGCTCGCTGACGGCGCCGCGCTCCGCCGGCGACTACGTCGTAGTCGGCGATCTGGAGGGCTACGTGCATTGGTTGACGCGCAAGAAGGGCCGGCTCGCGGCGCGCGTCGAGGTGGGCAGCGGACCGATCACGGTGGCCCCTTTGGTAGTGGATGACGTGGTCATCGCCTACAGCGCCAGCGGTGAGCTGGCCGCCTATCGAGCCCAGTGACCGGCGCCGCATGAGCCTGGTCATTGCGCTGGTCGGCAGGCCCAACGTCGGCAAATCCTCTTTGTTCAATCGGCTGGTGGGCCGGCGCACGGCGCTGGTCGGGAGCCAGGAGGGCCTGACCCGCGATCGCCACTACGGCATTGCCCATCACGACGCGCGGCGCTTTGTGGTGGTCGATACCGGCGGTATCGCGCTCGGTGAGCAGGGACTTGTGGGCCTGGTCTCCGGGCACGCCCTCAAGGCTGCGGCCGAGGCCGACCTAGCGGTGCTGGTCGTCGATGCGCGCGCGGGTCTCTGCGCCGATGACCAGGCGGTCGCGGAGCAAGTACGCCGCTTGGGCAAACCGGTCGTGATGGCGGTCAACAAGAGTGATGGACTGAGCCCCGAGGGGGCCGTCGCGGAGTTTTACGCGCTGGGCTTCGAGCCTATTTTTCCCACCTCCTGCACCCACGGTCTCGGCATCGAGGCGCTGCTCGCAGCTTTGCTGGAGCGTGTCCCCGCGGGTGTGGAAGAGGACGGAACCGATAGCGGCACGCGGGTCGCTATCATCGGCCGGCCCAACGTCGGCAAGTCGACCCTGGTCAACCGCATCCTGGGCGAGGAGCGCATGCTGGTCTACGAGCAGCCCGGGACCACGCGCGACAGCATAGCCACCCCCTTCACCCGCGACGGCAATGCCTATGTCCTGGTGGACACGGCCGGGGTCCGCCGGCGCGCCCGGGTCGATGCGGGCGTCGAACAATGGAGCGTGGTGAAGACCCTGCGCGCCATCGACGACGCGCAGATCGTCGTCCTGGTGGTAGACGGCAGCGAGTCGGTGACCGAGCAGGACCTCGCCCTGCTCGGCCTGGTCGTGGACAGCGGCCGCGGCCTGGTCATCGCGGTGAACAAATGGGACGGGCTGGATGCCGTTCAGCGCCAGCTCATCAAGAAAGAGGTCGATCGGCGTTTACGCTTCGTCGATTTTGCGCCCCTGCACTATATCTCCGCGCGCCACGGCAGCGGGGTGGGCGATCTCTTCGCCTCCATCGATGCCGCCTATCGCTCGGCCTACGCCGAGGTTTCCACCCCGCAGTTGACGCGCTTGCTGGAGCGCATCGTCGAGGCTAATCCTCCGCCCCTGGTCCGCGGCCGGCGCGTCAAGCTGCGCTATGCCCACCTGGGCGGCCACAATCCGCCGCGCGTGCTGGTGCACGGCAGCCGCGGGCAGCTTTTGCCTCCAACCTATCGGCGGTACCTGGAGCGCTCGTTGCGCGAGGCCCTGCACCTCGTCGGCACACCGCTACGGGTCGAGTTCCGGCAGGGGGACAATCCCTATGACACCCAGTCACCGCGCCGGGCCGGGCGACGCGCCCATGTCCCGGCCCGCTAGCCCGCAACCCGCCTACTCCCGCGCGGTGATGGCCAAGGCCGCCCGGATCCGGCTGGTGGTGACGGATTGCGACGGCGTGTGGACCGATGGCGGGGTGTACTACTCCGAACGAGGGGAGGCGCTGAAACGCTTTCAGATCCGCGACGGCATGGGGGTCGAGCGGCTTAAGGA
>JBOIDW010000370.1:0-32147 GCA_050740655.1 Gammaproteobacteria bacterium
ATGGGGGACAACATGGGGAGCGGGTTCAGGATGACCGGCAGCGGACAGAATGGCTTGCAGCGCGTGGATTTCGAGTGCTGCGCTTCTGGAATCATGAGGTATTGAATAACCTTGAAGAGGTGAAAGCGGTGATCTGGCGGGCATTGTCTCTTGACTCTCAACCCCCATCCCCGCCTTCCCCCTGCCAGGGGGAAGGGGCAAAAAAATGAGGGGATACATAAGGGTGTTCTCCGCATAGCGGAGTAATGGGTATCGGCACTCGTCCTGACTGAGCAACTGCCAGTCGGCCAACAACTCGTCTTCATGCAACTCCGCCCACGCCGCCACGAAGCGCCGCTGACGCTGGATCTCTACGGCGTTGTAAGCTTGCCGGACTGAATCGCCCCCTGCCACGGGGCACGACGATCGGCCGCGTCCGCGCGGAGCGCTTAGTTAGACACGTCGGTTGATTCCGGGAGCATTTCAGCAACCAGGGTTTCGGGGGCAATGTCCTGCTCGTGTGGCCAGGTCACCGCGCCGAACAGGATACCGACCTGATTGAAGTAATGCACATTCAAGAGCTCACGAAATACGCCTCGATCCAGATAAGGTTTCATGTCGAATATCCCCTTGCGGCCATCCTCGATTTCAACATAGATACGGTAGTCGGACAGCGGCTTGACTAATTTGGCATCCCAGTACACGGCAGTCTCACAGAGGGGAAATCTTATAGGGGCTCTCGCCGGCTTCGGCCAGTTCCCAATCGGCCTTCAGTTCATCGCGATGAAGCTCTATCCACGCCTGGACCAACCGCAATTGCTTACGGGCTAGTTTGCCGGCCAGTATCTCGCCGTTTTCAATGTTGATGGACGCCTCAAACTCGGCGTATTTGGCATGAATGTGCGGCAGATTGTGATGCCGGTTGTCGATGAGATACATGCGGATGATGATTCCGTAGAACATCGAGATGATAGGCATAATTTGAGTTCCATGAAAATATACTTGCCACTACTCGTCTAACATAGAGTGGGACAATGATATTTGTTGTGGTTGTCCTGTTCAATAATATGCGCGCACGCCTCTACCTTTCGAACCATGCTTTCCCGGTCCACGGTGGGCGTTGAGCTTGTCAGAAGTGCACAGCGCTCAACCCCCACCCTGACCCTGGTTGGAGTCGTTGTGTTCAACATTCGGAACGTCCCTACCCAACTTCCTTCTCTTACCGTCCATCGCGTATCGGGTCGAGAGGTGAAAGCCATGGCAGGACACGCAATTGGAAGCGACCTTGCCCTCGGTATCGGGGCCGCCGTGGCAGTCGCGGCAGGTGGCTATCCCCGGCACGAGGACATCGACACTGTCATCGGAGGATGCGACCTTATGGCAGGTCCGGCACTCGACCGCTTGGTGCTGGCCGTGATCGAAACGCGCCTTCGGGAACCAGGTCTCGGCGACCCGCACCGGATTGATCGCCCAGCGTGCTGGGTTACTAGCCGCTTGGACGGTATGGCAGAGGGCACAGACGCGGTACTTGAACAAGGTCTGGCTCACCTCGGCGGCACGCCGCGCGGCGCGCTCCACGGCCGTGAGTGGCCTCGACGCCGCGCTGCTCGTGCCGGGGCGCTCGCGCTGGGTTGCGGGTGGCGTGTCGCCGACGTCCAAGCCCCCGGCCTCCAGGGCGCGCATGGCATAGTAGGCCTTGAGCATCTCCAGCACCGTCTTGGCGTTGCCGTGCGGCACCTCGCGGTCCGGGTCATCCATGGCAAAGGTGAGCGTGTGGCAGCGGTGGCAATGCGGCTCGTAGCGGATCGGGGCCATGCGCCGCCCGCCCGCCGCCCGCTGGTGGCAGCTTGCGCATTGCAGCACCTCGCGTTGGCCGTCGCCGCGGATGCCCTTCTTGTCGAGGTGGACCTTGTGCGAGTAGCTAAGGTTGGAGTGTTCGCGTAGCGCCGGCTTGTCATTCAGACTGACGCGCGTGATCTGGTCCCGCCCCTCGGTGTGGCGCACCAGCGAGGCCCGCAGTTGCGGATGGCCGGCGCTAAATCCGGATGGGATATCGAGTAGTTTCGAGCGGCTCGCGATGGCCTTGATATCGCGATGGCAGTCCAGGCAAAGTCCGTCGTCCTTGCGGATCAAGGCGGCGCTGCCGTGATGCTCCTTGTGGCAATCCGTACAAGCGGCTTCGGCTAGCGCCGCCACGTGCACGTCATCGTCGTCGACGTGACGGGGCTGGTCCTTGTGGCACTCGATGCAGGTCTCATTGCGCACCGCCACGAAGGCGCGCTCATGGCAGGCCGCGCAGTCGCTGCTGAAGTGCTGATGATTGCGGCTCAGCGCGCCGGGGTTCCAGGCCGCATCGCTAAGCGGCGTGAATACCGATCGCAACACGCCGCGCAACGCGGGGCTCTGGGCACCGATGAGCGGGAGCACCAGGAACAAGGCGAGGATGACTAATGCGAAGGTCCAGGACCAAGCCCGCAGGCCGTAGCGCCGTGGCGGCGCGGGCTGACCCGGGCCCGCGGACCGCTCCTGGCCGTAGTCCGCTGCCAGGCCGATGTCTTCCTGCTCCAACGCCAGATCGAACCCCTCCGGCGGCGGCAACAGCGTGAGCCGGTAGGGACCGATCTCGACGCGGTCGCCTACGCGCAGCACCGCCGAGGTCACGAGCGCGTCGTTGTGACGCACCCCGGCGAGGGTGCGTGCGCGCAGCATGATAACCCCTTCGCGGGTGCGGTTGATCGCCGCATGCTGCAGGGCGACGCGCAGGTTCGGGAGAAAGATATCCTGGCCGGTGGCGCGACCCACGCGCAGCGGATCGCCGCTCAGCGTGCGCTCCTGCCGGGAGGCGATCCCCTTGGACCTGCGCTTGACTACGCGCAGCAGGCAACGCATCGGGCGGGCTTACCGATAATAGAAAACCGACACCACGTGCACCACCAGGGCGGCGAGCAGGGCGACGGCCAGCGGGATATGGATAGTCAACCAGCCGTCCAGCAGGGTGTGGTAGTGGACGTCCTGCTGGACCTTCTTCACCAGGGCCTTCTTGGCGGCGATGATATCGAGCAGTTGGTAGCCCTGCTTGCTGCGGGCGCTGCTCAGCATGCCGGCCAGCCTATCGGCCATGAAGAACACCGTGTATTCGCCGCCCGCGGGTGCCGGCACCGGGGCGGCCACGGCCTGGGTCGCCTCCCGGTTGTCGAGGCGCGTGCGGAATTCCGTCACGAACTCGTCGAGGTCCTTGGCCATGTAGACGGGTGCGGCCCGGTTGCGTAACCGGGTCTTGGCGATGACCCAGGCCGCCAGGGGCACTTTGGCCAGCCGGCCGAGCAGCCGCTCCGACAGGCTGCGCGAGTAGCGGGTCTTCTGCACCGAGCGCAGGATGATCCCATGCACCTCCTTGCCCAATTGATCGGCGAGCGCGAGGCACTGGCGGTCGAGGTCGGCGATTTCGGCCCGCATCGCGTCACGGGTCAACCCGCTGCGGTTTTGCGTGACCAGGGCCGGCAGGCGGATGTAAACGAACACACCGAAAAAACCGCTTAAGATGACCAGCACCATGAGCACGTAAGCTAATCCGTGCACGTTCCAGCCGAGCTGGAATCCGCTGTGCAGCGTCGCCACCACCAGCAGTGCCGTGCCGAGATAGATATGGGCGGATAACCAGCCCTGCACCGAGCCCAGCGTGGAGTGGAACTGGCGCTTGCGCACCCCGAACCAGAGCAGCCACAGGATGAGCACCGCCCCGACGGTCCCCAGCGTGTAACCCAGCCAGGTGCCGCCGTTAGGGGGCACCGCCGGCTCATGCCAGAGATAGACCGCGATCGAGACGCCGGCCAGGGCCAGGCTCGCCCTGAGATAGAGAAAGCGCCGGTAGACCAGAACCGACTCGTGCATGCGCTGGGGGCGTGTGCCGGGGCAAACCGCTTAGGGGTTATCGCCGACGATGGTCATGCACTGCTCGGGATTGACGCGGATGGCGGCGCCGGTCGGACAGGCCCGGACACAGGCCGGCCCGCCCGAGAGGTCCTTGCACATATCGCATTTGGTCGCCACCTTCTGCACGCTGGCGACATGCTGGCCCGAGACCTCCTCGCCCGGCGCACGGCCGCGACCGAACAGCAACCAGGATACCAGGTTGACCGGCTGGGGCTGTTCCTTGACCGACATCTTGATCACCCCGTACGGGCAGTTACGCTCGCAGTTGCCGCAGCCGATGCAGGAGTCGGCGATATCGATCTCCCCGTTCGGCATGCGGTGGATGGAGTCGGGCGGGCAGTCCTTCATGCAGTGCGGGTGCTCGCAATGCCGGCACGAGGTCGGGACGTGGATATAAGCGAAGGTGGGACCGGCCTCGCGATCCAGGCGCGAGGTACCCTGGTGGGTCTCGGCACAGGCGCGTTCGCAGAGGTCGCAGCGCACGCACAGGGACTCGTCGATGAGCAACACGTCGGTCGCTTCCCAAATGCCTTGCGTCACCAGGAAGGACACCAGGTCGCCACGCTGCGCGGTGCGCGCCTGGGTATGGGCCGGCCGCTCGGCCAGGATCCCGCGGGCCTTTTCCCGGACCCGTTTCAGCAGGCTGGGCCAGCGCTCCAACAGCGCCTTGAAGGCGGGTCCTTCGAGCCGGATGGTCTCGGTCTCGCCGGCGGCGCGCACGGTTGCCGAACGCGGGCTATCGGTCAACAGCGCCATCTCGCCGACGTAATTGCCGGCCGCCACATAGGATAGTACCCGGTCCTCGCCGCCAATCAGGCGGGACACGGTGACCGAGCCGGTACGGATGAGGTGCAGGCAGTCGCCCGGATCACCCTCTTTGAACAAGGTGGCGCCGGCCTCGAAGTGCTCGATGCGTGCGTCCTGCACCAGCCCCTTGAGGGCCTCGGCAGACAGCTCGGGGGCGATGTGGGTCTGTATGGCACGCCGCAGGAAGGTCTGGTCCATCACCTGCTTGACGGCCGCTATCGAATGGATGAGCTTGTTCATCGAGCGCCGCGGGGTCTCGATGAGGGCACAGCCGCTGCCGGCGGTGACGGTGGCGCTGCGGCGCCGGCCGGAGAGGAGGCTCATCTCGCCAAAGAACTCACCGCGCTGGAGTTGCAGGCGTTGGTCCGGGTCTCGCGGGTCGATCTGAACGCCGACGCGCCCTTGCACGATGGCATAGAGCTCATCCGAGTAGTCGTTCTTGCGAAAGATGACCTCGCCGGCCTTGGGCGCCAGGACGCGGCTATCGAGCAGGAACTCGCGCAGCTGTAGCGTGGTGAGACCGGCCAACAGCGGGATGTCGCGCCGGATCACCTCCAACGCACCGCCAACGTCCCGGAATCCCGGCAGGGCGCGGAGCTTTTGCCGCAGGATCGGCTCGTCGGCCGGCTCCACGGCGCGCCCCTCGAGGCATTCGATCACCTCGTAACCCTGGTTCATGGCCTGCTTGATGAGCGGGTATCCGGCCAGGGCACCGATGACGTAGAGGCCGGCGACATTGGACTCGTACTCGGCGCTCACGGCCGGCACCGCATTCGGGTCGTCGCTGGGGAAACGGATGCCGCAGGCCTGGACGAAGGCGCGGGGCGGGGTGGCGCCCAGCCGTGCGATGACGCGCTCGCAGTCGAGCGCTACCTCGCCCTCCGCGGTCTTGAGCACTAGGCGGGCCGGTTTCGCGTCGTCGTCGCCAGCCGCCGGAACGGATTCGACACGCACCGGCGCGCTGTTATACAGGCATTGGATCGTGCCAGCCTCGATGGCCCGCAGGATCGCCGTCACGTTGCCCTCCTTGGCGCGATCGAACTCGTCGCGGCGGTTGACGATGATGACCCGGTTTTGACGCGCCAAGGCCACCGCGTTCTCGATCGCCGCGTCCCCGGCCCCGACCACGACGATGGTCTCATCCGCGTATTCCTCGGGGTCATCGAGCTGATATTGAACCCGATCCAGGTCCTGTCCGGGGATGCCGAGCTTGCGCAGGTTGCCTTGCAGGCCGATCGCCAGCACCACGCGCTCGGCGCCGACCCGCCCGCCGTCCGCGAGGCTCACGGTGAAATCGCCCTTCTGGCCGGCGATGCCCTTGACCTCGGCCTGATAGCGGACCTCGATCTTCAATCGCGCTGCGGCCTCGTACCAGACCCCCAGCACGCGCTCGCGGGCACCGGCCTCAAAGGCGATCGTGCTGCGCAGCGGCAGCACGACCGGCTCCGCCATCACGAGCTTGCCCTTCTGATAACGGTGTATGGTATTGGAAAGGTGAGGCGCCGCCTCCAGCAGCAAGTGCGAGACGCCCAGCTCGGCGGCTCGCGCTGCGGCGCTCAGGCCCGCCGGACCGCCGCCGACGATGACGACCTTATATGCCGGCACAGACACCTGCCGGAACGCTAGGTCCCGGAGGGTTTCGCCGCCAGCGCCTGCAACACGCCCGCAAAGCGCTCCGGCCGGTAACGATCAGCGTCTTTGAGTTCCGCATAGAGCTTGGCCAACACCCCCGCCAAGCGCGTCTTTTCGTCCGCCGCCAGATCACCCGCCTGCTCCAACACCGACTTGATGGAGCTGACGGCCATGGCGGCTTGCTCGGCCGCCCCGTAGTCGCTGTACTCGCCGCTGGCGGCCTGTGCGGCGATGAACCCCAGCATCGTCTTCATGTCGGCGGATGAAAAGGCGTGCTGAGTGACCGTGGTATGCAGGCCCCCGGCTAGTTCACGGAGCCGCGCCGCGGCCGCTTGCACGGCCGCCTGGCCCTGCAACGAGGCCTGGTGCAGCTCGCGGATCCCCTGCCTGAAACGCTCTCCCGCATCCGGGGCGACGTGACGGGCGATATGATAGAACACGATGAGGCTCGCGTCGTTCAGCCGCACCACGCCGGGCCCGAGGCCCGCGCTCACCTGGCGGGGATGCCAGCGCCGACCGCGCAGCGAGCGGTGACAGGCATAACAATCGTAAAACGCCAGCTCGGGCCACGGCCCGGTGCCCGGGTACTTCCCGCTCGCCAGGAGATCCAGGCTCTGCTCCACCGCCAGTAACTGTCCGACGGCCCAGACCTGTACCCCGGTCCATACCTTTTTACGCTTTCGGTAATCCTCGTCGGTCTTGTAATGGGCGGGCTGGATATCCGTAAACGTATCCAGCTCGAAGCTCAGCCGCGGGTGGCCGGCACCCATGATGCGGTGGGTGGCGAACTTGTCCTTGGTCCCCAAGTGACAGGACAGGCACAGGAGGGCGCGGGTCTCGGGTTCCTCCGTGGGATACATTCCGGCCTCCAGGTTTTGCTGGCGGCTGTTCTTGCCCGAGGCATGCGGGCCGAGATAACGCTCGGAACCGCCGTGGCAGGCCTCGCAACCGACCCCGTCGGAGACTTGGAAGCGTTTTCCGCGCCGCTCTTCGGGGACATTGTCGGCATGGCAATCGAGGCAGACCTTGGCGGCATGGGCCGCCTCCAGCCCTAGATTGCGGGCCATGCGCTGGGACTCCTTATTCAGGAGCACCTGATAGGCCTTGGCGTGCTTGTCCTTCTGATGCCAGGTGACAAACTCGTTTTGCATGATGGCGGCGTTTTTGAACGGCCGCGTGGCGCCGTGGCAGGTGCTACCGGCGCAGGTGACCACCCCGAGGTGTGCCTCCTGCCCGTATTGGGGCAAGGTCGGCGCCGTTCCCGTCTCCAGGGCCGACGCCGGGTGCAATACGGTCCAGCCGACGAGTAGCGTAGCGATCAAACGGAGGAAGGACGAATTGGCCATGGCTGCAGGTTGTTCGTTAGAGTTATTCAGAATTGTGATTCTAGCCCGTTTTCTCGACCGCGACGAGACCTAGCCTCGGCCAATGTCGGGTGAGGGCTCAGGGTTCCATGGTGCCACTGCGATCGCTCACGCGGACCTCGAAACCCAAGGCCCGTAATCGGCTCGTCAGGTCCGGCCGCTGTCCGCTCACGCTGACCGCTGTCGATGGAAACTCGCGGCGCAGGCGATAGTGTGCCCGCAGCCGCTCGAATTGGCCGCCCCGTTCCTCACCCGGTTCACGGAGCAGGGCGCGCAGGGCGGCGTCGTCGGTGTGCGGGTCGTAGCTGGCACGGACAGCCCGATGCAGCGCCTCTGCGTCACTGGTGTGGGGGCTAAGCGCCAGCTCGCAGATCCGGGTGTGCTCACCGCCGGGTTGCCAGTACGGTGTACGGCCGAGATACCGGCACAGCGCCGCGTGCAGCGCTTGGGTGGCCTTGAGCTTGCCGTCCCGGCTATAGCCTGCGATATGCGGCGTGCCGAGCCGGCTGATGCGCAATAGATCCAGGTCGATGCACGGCTCGCCCTCCCAGCAATCGATCACCGCCCGCAGTCCGCGGCTGAGGATCGCCGCCTTGAGGTCGGCCTCGCAGACCACGCCACCGCGCGCCGTATTGATGATCAGGGCCGCCGGTTTCATCTGCTCGAGCCGCGCGGCATCGATGAGCCCAGCCGTCGGATACGGGCCGTGGTGCGTCAACGGCACGTGCAAGGTCACGATGTCCGCTTGCAGGACCTCGTCCAGTGCGTGTAAGGCCAGGCCGCCGCCAGCAGCGCCTAGCGGCGGATCGTTGGCAATCCAGGGGATCCCCAGCGCATCCAAGAGCACCGCGACCTGTCGTCCGGTGTGCCCATAGCCGATGATCCCGACGCGCAGGTCGCGTAGATCGCTATCCGAGTGGCAGGACAGGATCGCGCTCAGGACATACTCGGCCACCGAGCGTGCATTGCTGCCCGGTGCCGCGCACCACTGCACCCCGTGGCATTCCAGATAATGGAGATCGAGGTGATCGGTGCCGCTGGTGGCGGTCCCGATGAATTGCACGCGGCTGCCCTCAATGAGCCCCCGGTCCGCCCGCGTGACCGAGCGTACCAACAGCACCTGGGCCGCTAGTATCGATTGCGGCGTCCAGCCGCGGCCCGGTAGCAAGCGCAGCTCGCCGAGCGCGCTAAAGGCGCTCTCCACCTCGGCGATAGCGGGATCGGCGATGATTAGCATGGTCTCGATTGGGGCCTGTGCCCGGCATCGGATAGCCCCGCGGCGGTAACGTCTGCAAGCCCAGTGGGGAGCGCCTGGCGGGTCAAGCGCAGCGCCGGCCCTGCATCCGACGCGCTAGCGATTATCTTATGTTGCGGCCAAGCTGGCGTTCAGCTCGGCTAGGCGCTGCGGCGTCCCGACATCGGTCCACGCGCCGCGGTACAGCTCGCCGGATACCAGGCCCTGGGCGATGGCGTGCCGCAACACCGCGGCGAGACCGAAACGGCCCGGCGCGCAGTCATCGAAGAGCTCCGGCCGGTAGACGCCGATGCCGCTGAAGGTGTAACGGGGCGCGCCTTCCAGAAACACGCAGCCATCGCGCAGGGTAAAATCCCCCCACGGGTGGTGCGGCGGATTCCCGACCAGTACCAGGTGCGCGAGGCCCTGCGGTGCGCCCGAGAGCTGGATATAGGGATAGTCCGTCCAGAGATCGGCATTGGCGACGATGAAGGGTGCCGCGCCGAGCAAGGGCAGGGCCTTGAGTACGCCCCCGCCGGTCTCCAGGGGCTCGGTCCCCTCATGAGAATAGGACACCGCCGCGCCCAGCGCCGAGCCATCCCCCAGCTCGCCTTCGATCTGTTCGCCGTGCAGGGCGCAATTCACCACGATGTCGCGTACGCCGGCCGCGACCAATCGCTCCACCTGGCGGCGGATCAGGGCCTTGCCGCCGACCTTGAGCAGCGGCTTGGGCAGGGTGTCGGTCACGGGGCGCATGCGAGCACCCTTGCCGGCGGCCAGGATCATCGCCTTCATGAACGTTTGCGGCCGACCATGACCGGTATGACGCGCTCCGTCATCCAGCGATGCAAGGGCGCTAGTTCCGAGTATCGATCCGACACGTCTACGATGTAACCCAGGGTCCGGGGGATGTCTTGCAAATAACCGGGCTTGCCGTCGCGGTGCCAGAGCCGTGCGAAGATCCCGCTGGCCTTCAGATGCCGTTGGACGCCCATGAGGTCCATCCAGCGCAGGAAGGTCTGTGGCTCAAGCTCGCCGGTGACGCCCGCGCGCCGCGCCTCGCGCAGGTAATCCAAGGCCCAGTTGCGCACCTGTGCCTCGGGCCAGCGAATATAGCAATCCCGTAGCAGCGAGACCAGATCGTAGCTGAGCGGGCCTGACAACGCGTCCTGGAAATCGAGGACCCCGGGACTGTGCGCGGCCAGGCGCAGTAGGTTTCTCGAGTGGTAATCGCGATGCACGAAGACCTGCGGCTGCGCCAGCGCCTCGCCGGCGAGCCAGGCAAACACGGAGTGCAGCATGGCCTGCTCCTGCGGGGTGGGGCGCAGCTCGAGTTCTCTTTCGAGCAACCAGGTCACGAACAACCGCATCTCGTCCATGATAAGGGATACGCCGTAACACGGCAGGCCGGCCGTAGACACCTGCGCCTGCATCTCGATGAGACGCGCTATCGCGTCGCGATACAGCGCCGGGGCCGAGTCGGCATTCAACTCATGGAGATATAAGCGCTCGCCCAGATCGCTCAAGAGCAAAAGGCCTTGCCCCAAGTCCGCCGCCAGCACCTCGGGGACGCGAACGCCGGCGGCCGCCAGCCGCCCAGCCCGATCGATAAACGGCCGGCAATCGATGTGCTCCGGTGGTGCATCCATGAGCACATAGCTCGCATCCCCGCGCGTAACCCGCCAATAGCGTCGGAAGCTGGCGTCCCCGGAGAGCGGCTCGATACGGAAGAATGCACAGCCGAGGGTGACCTCGACCCAGCGGTGCAGTTGTGCGGCACGCTCCGACGCAGCTTGCGAAGGGTGCGCCGTGGGGGGTGGCGAAGGCCTGGGCCAGGGTACGCGCATCGTAGTATGTTAACCGAAGTGCGACGCCGGCCGTGGGGCCGGTGGCGCTCTTCCGGGCCATTCATGAGGGATTCAGCGTGCCCCGCGTAGCATGGCCGGCCTTTGGAGCTTGTACGAGGCATGTACGGATGAACACTGAACCGAAACCGGCCGCGCTATCGTTGCGGCCGATCCTGTCCGTGGTGATCTATGCCGGTCTCGGACTAATGCTCGTGCCGCTCGCGGCGCTGGCCGATCCGCCGCCTTGGGCGCCGGCTCACGGTTATCGCAACAAGCATTACGACCAGTATCGCTATTACTACCGCGAGGATGACGATAGTGACGACGATAGCAGCGGGGGTTATCGACACCGATACCGGCGTTACTACCCGTATCGGGACGGGCTGCACATCCATCGCCATGACCACTATTATTATGAGGATGATGGATACCGGGATATCGACGACCTGCCGTACTATCCCTACCGGAGCCAGGCCCCGCAGGGGACGTACTATCCGCCCTACCGGGACGTTGGGATCTCGCGCGGGACCTGTCGGCGCGACCTCATCGGGGCCTTGCTAGGCGGGGCCGCGGGCGGTTACCTGGGTTCACAGATCGGGCATGGCGACGGTCAATTGGCCGCGACCGCGGCCGGTGCCTTGGCCGGGTTTCTCCTCGGCGGCAACGTCGGGCGTCAAATGGACCGTGCCGATGCGTACTGTGCCGGCCAGGCGCTGTCGTACGCCGATAACCGCCAAACGGTCGCCTGGGCCAATCCGGACCTGGGCACCGAATACACGGTAACCCCGCTCGACAATTACCGCAACGGTACATCGAATTGCCGCGAGTACGTGACGGAGGTCGAGCGCCGCGGGCGTATCGAGACCGTGCGCGGCAAGGCGTGTCGCGGCCGGGACGGTCGCTGGGTACCCGTGTATTAAGGTCATCCTGCAGCGGATGCGAGCCGCCCGGGTCGCCGTCTATCCGCCGGCCGGACGGAACTGCTCGTAGGTAATCGTTCGCCGATTGGCGATCCACTCAACTCTTCGACGCCCGGTTCGTTGCGCAAGTCGCGTGCGATCGTGAGCTTGGTTGCCTCATGCCATAGCGAAGACCGTGGCCTCGCCGACGCGAAAGAAACGGCACTCCATTAAGAGGGGTTGATTAATTCATCGTAACGAACGCTACGGAGCACCATCCCGACACGTCGGCGCAAAATATGCAGCCCTGCACGTTAGATACTTCTTGCGTGAGGGCATGACTATGGGCAAGCCGAATACCGCTTATGCATCGCGTTGGATGCGGGCGTTTATCCTCTGGGGCTCCGGTTGGCATCGGCGGCGTCACATGCGCGGTTCGAGCGCGGCGATCGAATGGCAAGACCCGCATTCCGGGCTTTGGTACGGCGACGACGCGGCGATACGACTGGTGCGTGTGCAGCACCGCACCCGGCACCGATGAGGCGTTATTCAACTCGGCCCGACGCGGGTAAGGCGCAAGACTGTCGTTGCCTCGTCGGCATCGCCCGGCATGCTGCCCAGGACCTCGCCGTGCACGGTAGGCGGCAACGCTGTGACATGGCGCGTCAGTAGTATGGCGATCACGGGCGCCGGCCCGGCCGCGCCAATGCCGCGCCGAAACGCCTGCGGCGAGTCATAGGCCAGGATGTTCTGGCCGGTGTAATACACGAACACGGCTGGATTGATACCGAGGCTCACGATCCGCCCGCCTCCCTCCGCCGCTTCGCGCGCGAGTAAAGCGAGCCGCGGCTTATCGAAGCGATCGCTGCTCCATAGCAGCCGTGTACCGCTCAGGGGCGCGAGCAGCGCTACCACCATCATGGCCACGGCCGGGACATCGATAGCCGGTGTCGCGCCGGCCCAGCGCCGCCACCGGAGCGCAAGCAGGAAGATGAGGCTGGGTAATACGCCGATGAGCAACGTGCCCGCGCCTCCGGTCCACGTATCGGCGGTCTGCCACAGCGCCCAGACGAGCAGAGACTGGATTAACAGCCAGTGCAGGCCCAGCAGCCGGCGCGGCCACCCGGACTGAAATCCGGGCACCTGACCCGCGGCCAGCCCTTGTACGCCGAAGGCGATCAGCAGGCCGAGCGCCGGAAGCAAGGGCAGCATATACAGCCAGCGCTGCTGCGGCCCCAGATTCAGGAGGGCCGCGGAGACGCCAACCAGCAGTCCCAGCAATACGGTTCCAGGGGCGCGGGTCTTGTGCATGAACAACCACAGCGTCGCGGGCCAGAGCAAGGCCCAAGGCAGGACCAGTTGCAGGGGTCGGTAAAAATAATAGAAGTTGAACAGCCGGCCCGGATCGGGTCTCAACAGGGTTCCGGAGAGTTGTGTTCCGTGCAGCCCGGCACCGCCCAGCGCTTGATGCAGCATGAACCACCAAGGCACGGTAATAGCCGTGAACACCGCGACCCCGGCCAGGGGTCGAAACAGCCGGAGCCCGGCACGCCAGCCCAGGCGTTGGTGCCAGCAGAACAGTGCACAGCCGAGCAATGCCATAGCGGGGATCTGAGGCCCTTTGGTCAGCGTCGCCAGGGCGTACGAGCACCACATGAGGTAACTGTAACCCGGTTGGGATCGGCCCTGCTCTAGGCCTTGCCAGGCGGCGACGAAGGCGCCATAGCCGAGACTGCACCAGAAGGCGTAGAGCAGGTCGGGCCGGGCATCGCGGCCGAAGATGAATAGCCCGGCGCTGCCGGCGACGATCCAACCGGCCAGCAAGGCCGTGGCCCGATCTGCCAGCAAACGCCCCAGCCATAGCGTCACGCCGATGACCCCAAAGGCCGCGAGCATGGAGGGCATCCTGGCATGCCAGGGGCGGATATGCGACCGGCTAGCGTCGAACCAGGCGACCAGAGCGGTCAACCAGTAGCTCAAGGGCGGTTTGGTGAGCCGCGGTTCGCCATTGAAATACGGCACGATCCAATCCCCGCGCAAGTACATCTCCTGGGCGGTGCGCGCCACCAGCACCTCGTGGCCGTCGAGCGGCAGCGTGGTCGTGCCGACGTCGATGGAAGTGCCGGCCAGTGCCAGCATCAGCGCAACCGCGCACCACCAGGCGCGTGCCGAGTCCCGCATCGAGGAGGGTAAAGGGGCTATACGGCCCTGCGTTGGATCGGGTAGTCGTGCAATGGAAAACCCCTTCACACCGCAGATTTCGCGCGGTACACGAAATACAGGTTGCGCAGATATATGAACAGACCGGTCGCTTGGCCGACGATGAATACCGGGTCGCGTTTATAAATGGCGTAGCTCAGCAATACCATGCCGCCGCCCAGGCTGAAGTACCAGAATGCCGTGGGGATGATGCTGCGCCCGGCCCGCTCGCTGGAGACCCATTGCACCAGGAAGCGCGCCGAGAACAAGCCCTGCCCGATGAAGCCGATGATGATCCAGGTATGATCTTCGCTCAACATCTATTGCACCTCTTCAAAAACGGGCCGTTTCGCTCGTCGTTTCAGCCAGGCAACGCCCGCGAGGTCCACGATTCCGACCCATAGACGATTGCCCACGCCGTACTTCGACACCCCTTTCAAGCGCCGCCGGTGGTTCACCTTGACCGAGATCACCCGGCCGCCGTGACGCAGGATCAACGCCGGTAGAAAACGGTGCATGTGATCGAAGTACGGGAGATCCAGAAAGGCTGAGCGTTTGATCACTTTGAGGCCACAGCCGGTGTCTGGCGTGCCGTCGCCGAGCAGGCCGGCGCGCACCGCATTGGCGATCCGCGAGGAGACCCGCTTGAGCCACGGATCGTTGCGGTGATGGCGGTGGCCGCAGATAAGCTCGAGACTTCCGGCCTCGTCCTCTTCGGCCAGCCGTTCGATGAGCCGCTCGACGTCGGCGGGGTCGTTCTGTCCGTCGCCGTCCATGGTCACAATCCAGTCGCCCTGGGCTAAACGCACGCCGGTATGCATGGCGCTACTCTGCCCGAGGTTCCCCGCGTGGCGGACGATACGCGCGGCTAGCCCTTGTGCGCGCAGCGCGCGCAGTCGTTCTACCGTGCCGTCGCTGCTGCCGTCATCGACGACAATGACCTCGACGTGGCGTAATCCCTCGCGCGCCCGGATCTCACGCAGCAGGTCGCAGAGACTCTCGGCTTCGTTATAGGCGGGGATGACCAGGGAGAACGACGGCTGGGGCGGCACGCGCCGCGTGGTGTGCATCGGCGCGATTCTACAAGGCGTGTCCGTCGTGGTCGATGCGTCCGGGTATCCTTACTCGGGCGGATTCTCGGTAGCGAAGGTGATGCGGTAGAGCCGTTGGCGCCGCGCCGCGTCCAGGGCGGTCACGACCGCCTGATGGGTGGTTTGCTCGTCGGCCTTGACGATCACCGTGGGGTGGTGTTTGTCTTTGGCCGCGCGCGCCAGCGCCTGCTCGATGCCTGAGAGGCTGTGATCGGCGAGCGCTACGCCGTCGATATGGTAATGACCGCCGGCATCGATACCGAGATCGATGGTGTTGTCCTTTTGCGGGGTAGCATCGGCGGTGGCCTCGGGCAGGGTGAGCGCGATCTCCGATTTCTCCACAAAGGTCGTCGAGACCAGGAAAAAGATCACCAGGAACAGCAATACGTCGATGAGCGATATGAGATTGATCTCGACGTCGTCCTGGCGCGGCTTGCGCAGATTCATCGCGCGACCCGCGCGGGATGGGGCTGTGCGGCCTCGCCCTCGGCGTGTAGTACCTCGATGAGCTTAAGGGCCTCCTGCTCCATGTCCACGATGCGCGCGTCCACTTGGCCGCGCAGGAAGCGATAGAAGATCAGCGCCGGGATCGCAACCATGAGCCCGGCCGCGGTAGTGATGAGGGCCTCGGCGATGCCGGCGGCGACCACCGTGGGGTCGCCGACGCCGCGCGTGCTGATGGCCGAAAATGCCCGGATCATGCCGGTTACCGTTCCAAACAGACCGAGGAGCGGGCTTACCGCTGCGATGGTGCCCAGGGTAGTGAGGTAGCGCTCGAGCTCATGGGCGACATGACGGCCGGTATCCTCGATGGCCTCCTTGATCACGGCGCGCTCATGACGCATGTTCGTGAGCCCGGCGGCGAGCACGCGGCCCAGCGGCGAATCCGCCCGCAGGCCCTGGATGCGTTTTCCGTCCAAGGTGCCGGCCCGCAGCCAACTCCACACCTGGCCCACCAGATCGGGGGGGTTGACGCGCCGCGCCTGCAAGGTCCAAAAACGCTCCGCGATGATAGCCAACGCGACCACCGAGCACAAAATAATGGGCCACATGACCCATCCGCCCGCTTGGATAAGCTCGAACACTTGATCAGAACTCCCAATCCGCTAGGATTAAAAATATGGCTGTAGCCAGCGATATACTCCGCGGAGGTATTGCCAGCATGAACAACCACCGCTTATTGATGACTGTAACCCGAATCCTCGCGCCTGTACTAGTAGTCCTGGCATTTTCCGGGTGCCAGGGCATGTCGCGCGTCTCCATCGACAGCCTGGTCCGGGACATGGTGGGGCCGGGTAGCCCGGCCGCCGCGCCGAAACCGGCGGAGAGACCGGTCGCTGCCGCCGCTCCGCCGCGCGCCGATACGTTTTTCCTGACCGGGGATACCAGGGTCGTTGGGGATCTGGCCGCCGTCACCGTCGGGCCGGAAGACACCCTGGTCGACATCGCGCGCCGTTACGGGGTGGGCTACCGCGAGATCAAGGCCGCGAATCCCCATGTCGATACCTGGGTCCCGCATGACGGCACGACGGTATTGCTACCGACTCGTTATATCCTGCCGCATGCGCCGCGCGAAGGGATCGTGCTCAACCTCGCGACCTTCCGCCTCTTCTATTATCCCCCGCGCCGGCGCGGCGAGGCGCGGGTAGTGATTACGCACCCCATCGGGATCGGCCGCGAAGACTGGCCGACGCCGCGTATGGTTTCGCATGTTTCCGGCAAGGTGGTCAACCCGGTCTGGAGTGTTCCGGCCTCCATCCGGCGCGAGCACGCGGCCATGGGCGACCCCCTGCCGGCCGCGGTGCCGCCGGGGCCCGACAATCCCCTGGGCAGTTATGCGATGCGCATGGGGAATACCAGTTACCTCATCCACGGGACCAATAAACCCGCCGGGATCGGCAGGCAGGTGAGCCATGGCTGCATCCAGTTGTATCCGGAGGACATCCAGGCTTTATACCGCCTCGTGCCGGTGGGCACCCGGGTGACCATTGTGGATCAGCCCTATCTTGCCGCCTGGCAGGACGGTGACTTGTATTTCGAAGCGCATGAACCGCTCGCCGATCGGCGCACGGCGAGGGCCACGACGAGGACCTTGCGCAAGGTACTGGCCCACACCCTGGACCAGGGGCCGTACCCGGTAGAGGTGGACTGGAATAAGGTGCAGGATATCGCGTCGCAAGGCGCCGGGATCCCGGTCCCGGTCGAACGCGGCAAACCGAGTGCCGAGGAGCTGGTCGCCGCGGTGCCGGTGTACACGCCGCCCGCAGTGCCGGCGGTGCAACAGGATAAAGCAGTAGCGTCGCAGCTCGGGCGCTCGGTGGCGTCCTGGTACGTGCAGGCCGGCAGCTATCGTGATTATCTGGGTGCCCGGCGCATGTCGGCGATGCTGGCGCATCTCGGTCCGCCGATTCCCGCCAGGGCGGTGGTTGGCCAGGGTATGCACAAGGTCGTCGCCGGGCCGTTCAAGAGCCGGCACGAGGCCGAATCTATCGCGAAACGTATCGAGATGAATCTGGGTGCGGAGACCTTGGTCGTTCCGCCGGGGATTTGATCCGGTTCAGGTCTTAGCTGTTGAACCATTACAACAGGCGCACGTTTCCGCTTCCTCCACAACTGGCGGTGGGTTAGCCGCTTGCGGCGTACCCACCGCCGCTCCCTTCGAGATCGGCGCGTGCCGACACGGGCGAACCGTTAGGGAACCTCTGAAAAAGTCCTTCTTTCGTCATGCCCGCGGAAGCGGGTATCCAGAAAATGCCGCAAAAACCTGGATTCCCGCTTTCGCGGGAATGACGCGCTTGGAATATCCGAACTTATTCAGAGCTTTCTTAGATGCCCATGTTGGCGAGAGTCACCATGATGTCATTCAGAATTGCAGTCGCCCGTGGATGCTCCACCTCGAAATGGTGGATGGTGTCCTCGAGGCTCGCCAGTACATGCGTATGTGCATGTGACTGCGGTGGATACTCCAGACGCCGCTCGATGTCGGCGATGAGGCCGTTCAAGCGCTGCATGGAAACGGGATCCCCGGCCGCCAGTTCATTAATCTGGCTGCGTAGCGTTTCCAGCTGAGCGCGCAATTGCTTGTGCCATAGGCTAGACATGAATAATGGTCCTCTTGGCTCCCGCCGCGTTTGATCGATAGGCGCGCTGCTCGTTGCAACCCGCCGCCCGAATATTCTAGAGGGTGACGGGAAAACCCCGCAATGCGTGGCATCACGCGGCGGGCGAGTCGCTCTCCAGCCGGGCCCCAGGCGGCGCCCAGCGGCAATCGCATGGGTCTCCCCGGGCGATTGTTGCTATGCGCAATAGCCCGCGATAAGGTAGCGGTCCGAACGTGCGACCGCAGGATATGAACCTGAACTTCCTCGATTTTGAGCAACCGATCGCCGAGTTGGAGGCGAAGATCGAGGAACTGCGGCTGCTGAGCGATGAGTCCGCTCTTGACATCAGCGAGGAGATCCAGAAACTCGATGGCCGGCTCAAGGAACTCACCGAATCGACTTTTTCGGCACTGACCCCTTGGCAGATCACGCGGCTGGCCCGCCACCCGCAGCGGCCTTACCTGTTGGATTATGCGAAACGCATCTTTACCGAGTTTCACGAGCTGCACGGCGACCGCCAGTTCGCCGACGATGCCGCGATCGTGTGCGGTCTCGCGCGCTTCGATGGAGAGGCCGTGGTGGTCATCGGGCACCAGAAGGGGCGCTCGACAGCAGAGAATCTGCACCGCAACTTTGGCATGCCGCGTCCCGAGGGTTACCGGAAGGCGCTGCGGCTCATGCGCCTCGCGGAGAAATTCCGGCTTCCGGTCCTGACCTTCATCGATATGCCGGGTGCTTATCCGGGGATCGATGCCGAGGAGCGCGGCCAGAGCGAGGCGATCGCGCGTAACCTGCTGGTACTGGCCGGTCTGCGCACGCCGATCATCGCCACCGTGATCGGCGAGGGCGGTTCGGGGGGCGCCCTGGCCATCGGTGTGGCCGATCGCCTGTTGATGCTCGCCTATAGCACCTATTCGGTGATCTCGCCGGAAGGGTGCGCGTCCATCCTGTGGAAGAGCAACGACATGACGGAGAAGGCCGCCGAGGCCATGGGTATGACGTCCCAACGCTTATTGGATCTGGGGCTTATCGATCAGATCATCGATGAGCCGTTGGGCGGTGCGCATCGCGCGCCGGATGAGATGGCGGCGCGGTTGCGCACCGCGCTCGCCGAGACCCTCAAGCCCCTGCGGCAGATCGCTCCCGAGGCCTTGCTGGAGGCGCGTCACAAGCGCTTGTTGGGTATGGGCCAGTTCAAGGACAAGGAAAAGCCGTGACGGCGGGGCGCTAGCGCGGCGCGCGCATTGCCGGCCGCCGCCCACGATGCGGGGGTTCTCACCCGAGCGTTTAGTGGGGGTCCTGCGCGCCTGGCCGCGGCCGCAGGCCTATCTCGTTGCGCTGAGCGGCGGCCGCGACTCCGCTGCGTTGCTCGCGGCCTTACACGCGGGACGCGCTACACTGGGCGTGCCGATCCGCGCCGCACACGTCGATCATGGGTTGCACCCCGAATCCCCGCGCTGGGGCGAGGCCTGCGCCGAGCGGTGTGCCGAGCTGGCGATCCCCATGCAGCGCCTGCGGATCGACGCGCGCGCCCCGCCTGGCGAGAGCCCCGAGGACTGGGCGCGCCGTCACCGCTATCAGGCATTGGAGCGCGTACTCGGCACGGATGAGATGTTGCTCACCGCCCATCACCGGGACGACCAGGCCGAGACGCTGTTGTTACAGCTCCTGCGCGGCGCCGGACCCAGGGGGCTGGCGGCCATGCCGCGCCTGGACCGCTACGGCCGCGGCTGGCTGGCGCGCCCGTTACTCGAGTGCTCGCGCCAGGAGCTCGCCGAATATGCAGAGCGGGCGGGGCTCGGTTGGATCGAGGACCCGAGCAATTCGGAGCCACGTTATGACCGCAATTTTCTCCGCGCCCGGGTGTTGCCAACGATTAAACAACGTTGGCCGGGGTTCGCACGCACGCTGGCGCGCGCCGCGGGTTGGCAGCGCGACGCCGCGCAGGCGCTGGCAGCGCGCGCGGCGCAGGACTTGTACGCGGCCCGAACCGAGGGCGGCACACTCGCGGTCAGCACGTTGCGGCGGCTCGACACGCCGCGCCAGCGTGAGGTGCTGCGCCTCTGGATCAGGGCGCAGGGCCGGCCGCTACCCAGCGCCGCCCACGTCGAGGCGGTCTTGCGCACGGTGCTGGGCGCGCGCTGGGACCGCAGTCCCTGCGTCCGATGGGAGGGCGCCGAGTTACGCCGCTACCGTGACGGGTTGTACCTCATGCCACCCTTGCCGGCACAGCACCGCGGGATGATCTTGATCTGGGACCCGGCCGTCCCCCTGTCGCTGCCTTTGGGGAGACTGCGGGCCGAGCAGGGGGTTGGGACAGGGATACGGGCAGCGTTGTGCGCCGGATCGGCGTTCACGGTGCGATTCCGGCAGGGCGGCGAGCGCGTGCAACTGGCCTCTTCCCCATACACCCGCCCGCTCAAGCGGTTGTTACAGGAAGCAGCCGTTCCGCCCTGGCTACGCGAGCGCCTGCCGATGTTGTATCTCGGGGCCGATCTGGCCGCGATTCCCGGCCTGGGCGTGGCGAACCATTGCGCGGCCCGGGCCGGGGAGCCCGCGTTGCGCTGTGTCTGGGACATGGACGATGCTGCGCTGAGCGGCGGCCAGGCCTAGTCAGCAGTGCAGTCCCGTGCAGGGGCGCTAGGCCAGGTCGAGCACATCGGCTAAGGCGTCTGCTCTAACCTGCGGGGCGCGGCCAGGATCTCCTGAGTCGTCTGAAGCCGTCCATCGATGGAAAACGTAAACCGAATATCACCGATATCGATCTCGGCACCCTCGGTCAGGATCGCGGAATGGACCTTGCGGTTGTTGACGAATAAACCGTTTAGCGAATCGAGGTCCTTGATCGCGAAGTGACCCTCCGGGGTGCGCCAGACCTCGGCGTGGTAGCGAGAGACGGAGCTATCCGCGATGACGGTATCGTTGTCCTTGCCCCGACCGATGCGCCAGGGAAGTTTGTCTAGAGGGATGCGGGTCTTGTCGGCGTCATGCCGCAGTAGATAGGCCGGCGACAGCCGCACGGTATCGGATTCGACGGTACGCGGCTTGTGACGGTAACGAATATACACCAGTGTGCTCAGCAGGCCGGCGGCGAGCAGCAGGCCGGCAAACCATAGGGTGCCGTCGCCGAATACGCCCAGTGTTTCCGCAGCGGCAAGTAACACGGTCGGCGGTGTTGGAGCGGGGGCCTGCGTCCCGGACTCGCTAACGGCGGTTGCCGGCAGTTCCGCGCGGGCGGTGGGCTCGGCCGTTGCCGGCAGCTCGGCGGGTATCGGGGCCGGGGCAATCGTGACCGGCACAGCCAGGTCCACGCTGTCGCCGTCCAGGGCGATGCCGATCTGCACCTGTCGCGCGCCGCCCAGCCCCGCGTTCAGGGCCGGCGCCAAGTCGATCCCGAAGCGTCCGCCACTGTCGATCACGTCGTAGAAATGCCGCGCGAAGGCCTCGATCGGCGCGGGATCGGCATCCGGCGCGCTCGCGAAGACGCCGCCCGTCTCCCGCGTCAATCGCTGTAGGGCGGACAGGCCCTGGGGGAACTCCTGGAGGCTGGAATAGGCGATGGCGCACAGGATGACGCCGGCCTCGCGGGCGCTCGCGATGATGTCGGCGTGATAATAGGCGGCTTCCGCGGCCTGGCCGGCCGAGAAGAAGACGAGCACCCGGCGCGTGGCCGGATAGGCGGCGAGGGTTTGGATCGCCTCCAGGACCGCCCGGTAAGCCGGCGCCATGGCCGGCACGCTAGCGAGGGCCTGTACGCCGTTCGCGAGGTCCTTGATACTCGCGCCCAGCGCCACCTGACTGTTCGGAACACCGTGGAAGGTCGCCAAACCGATGCGGTGGTGCGGGCGGGCGTGCTCGGCCAGCGCGGTGACGTGGCGCGGGATCAGCGTCTCGCTGCCGGCCAGCCGCAGGCTGCCGTCATCGATGAGGAACAAGAGTGCGCTGAGGTTTTCTGCTTGCGGATAGCTGAGTTGTTGCAGGATGGGCAGGGTTACGGTATCCACCCGCGCGGTGACCCCTTGCGGTGGTCCGGGTATCAGCAGCCGATAATCACAATCCAGCCGTGCCCCGTGCTGCGCGCAGCTATAGGCGAGCGGGTCTGCCAGCTCGCCGCGTGCGCCGGTCCAGGGCGCGAGCAATAGAAGTATTCCTAGTAGCAGCAACCTGACGAGGGGTCGCACACTGTACCGCATAGCCGTGCATTCTGCCCCAGCTGGAGGATGGGGGAAAGCGCCCGGCGCGGCAAGGGGTAGCCGGGGTTTGCTCGCTCGCGGCCTGCCGCGGGGGAGGGCCGTCAGTCCTGGTTATTCGGTGATCACCACCTTGGTGCCGAGCCCGATGTATTTCTTGAGGTCGTCGATCTGGGCATTGGTGAGTGCGATACACCCCTTGGTCCAATTCAAGTTGCCGTGGATCTTCATTTGTTCCGCGGTCTCCTCGCCGATCCCGTGGATGCCTATGGCGCCGCCCAGGCGCGTGTTCTGCGGCGGGACCTCAAGGTGCTTCGCGGAACTGACGATGCGATCGAAATCCCCTTCCGAGATCAACTTGTCACGCAGGCCGAAGAAGGCGTCCTTGACGTTGGGATAGTTCAGGTGGAAAAAGGAATGGAAGCGGCTGTGGTCCTTGATCTTGACGATCTTGTAAGTACCGATGGGCGTCTTGCGGTCGCCGAAATGCTCCTTGTCGCCCCTACCGCCCTGGCCATGGGCGATGAAATATTTCTTCTCCACCTTACCCCCATGCCTTAATAGCAGGGTGCGCTGGGACTTGTGGATCTCCAAGACGTAGTCATGGGTTGCGAGCACGGGGTCGCCATAGGTCCCGATAAGCAATAGCAACCCCAAGGCCAGACCGCTCCGTTTCAAGGACATTGCGCCTCCCGTTTGCTTCCGTTAGTTTGTCAGCCCGCGCCCGGTGCCTCTGTCAGCCCGGTGGTTTGTCGGGATCTTATTCTTATGACCTACTGACCTTACCGCGATCCCATGACAATATCATAGACATTCCAAGTAAAAAGGGAAGAGGTCTATACGGTTATCTCGAGGATGGTTACGAAATCATGTCACAGACAACGCTAGAGGAACGCTATACCCTGCCCGCGGTGATCCTGCATTGGCTCCTCGCCGTGTTGATCCCGGCCATGGCCGGCCTGGGCTGGTTCATGGGGGACCTGCCCAAGGATTACCCGCAGCGCAGTGAGATCTTCGCACTGCACAAGTCCTTCGGTATCTTGATCTTCGTGCTTCTCGCCGTGCGCCTCGCATGGCGCCTGACGCATCGCCCGCCGGCCCTACCGGAGGCCGTGCAAGGCTGGCAACGGATGCTCGCCAAGCTCATGCATGGAGTCCTATATGTGTTCTTGTTGCTACAACCGCTGAGCGGCTATCTGTCTTCTTCGTTCACAAAATACGACACGGCCTTCTTTGGACTTCCGCTGCCGAAATGGGGTTGGCGCGATAGGGATCTACATGAGTTCTTCGAAGAGGTGCACGCGGTGAACGTCATCGTGCTGGCGGTGTTGATCGGTCTGCACGTCTGCGGGGCGCTGTATCACGCCTTGAAACCCGGTGATACCGTGTTCAGGCGCATACTGCCCTGAGGTAACCCCTAGATTGTTGCAGGCGGGTGGCATTTCCAACGCCTGTGGCTAGAGGTAGGGTGTGTTAGACGCGCTTTTTGCGGCGTAACGCACCAACCCGTCGGCCCCGGGCGGACACCTTGAAGACCGCATGAAAAGGGGGCCCGCTGCGCGGGTCGAGTCGGCGCGCTACGGCAAACAACATGCCGCAGCACGCCCTACATTGATACTCGCAATTTTCAAATCGCTTTGACTAGGAATTCGCAAGCTACCTTCTTTCCTCGGGTGAACGGGTGTGGCTGAGGGCCGGACCTCTCCCGCCGGCAAGCGGGATGCTCGAGGGTGCTCTTAAGTCCGGCGCGAGCCGCCCAGGATGCGTGCCAGCGACTCGAGGACCGGCGCCTGCGAAAACCGGATGCAGGCGGCGGTGAGGCCGGCCGTGATGTACCCGGTCAGGGCCAGGAGATCGCGCAGCACGCTGAAATCCGGCCGAAATCCCGCGCTGCCGCCGCCCAGCATCCCGTGCTTCAGCAGATCGACCCCGTAGCTCACGGGATTCGCCGAGGCCAGCAGCTTGAGCGCCAGCGGCAGCTCGTTCACCGGGTACAGCGCGCCGCTCAGGAAGAACATGGGAAATATGACGAAGTTCATGATCACCGCGAAGTCCTCCAGGCCCTTGCTGAAGACGGCGACCAGACTGCCGGTGCTGGCACAGGCCGCGGCGGTCAGGAGCAGGCCAAGGATGAAGTGCAGCGGCTCGGCGAGGCTCACGTAACCGAGGGCCGCCAGCACCATCAGGAACAGCGCGGCTTGAATCAGGCCGATGAGACTCGCGCTCAGCGTGCGCGCGAGGATGATGATATAGCGCGGAAAGGGTGCCACGATCAGCATGCGCATGACGCCGGACTCCTGGTCGTAGACGATCGACAATGCCGGCAGCAAGGCGCCGAACAGCAATACCATGGCTAGCAGTCCGGGGACCAGGAACTGCCGGTAGTCCCCCGCCCCGGACAGCAGCGCCTGATATCCCGAGCCGATCACGAATAGCCACATCAAAGGCCGCACCAAGCTGCTCACCAGCCGGCCGCGCTGGCGTAGCATGCGTTTCAAATCGCGGCCGATGATGGCCTTAATCGCCCGCCACATCGCCTGCCTCGCCCGGCGGTTCCAGGCGGTTGAGCCATAAATACACGTCGTTCAGACCCGGCCGGCGCAGTTGTATGCCGCGGGCCTCGTGCTGCAAGGCAAGCGGAAGTTGGTTGAGCTGGAACGCCGGGTCGCGTACCCGCGCGTGCAGGTGCGAACCGAGCGGCAGGACTTCGCCGAACAGGCTCGCCAGTTGGCGCGCGCTCGCCTCCATCCGATCGGTGGTCAACTCCAGAACATAAGCCCCCAGCTCGTGCGTGAGTGCCTGCGGGTGACCGGTGCCGATCACGCGCCCGGCGCGCATGAAGGCGACGCGATCGCAGTCTTCGGCCTCCTCCAGATAATGGGTGGTCAGCAGCAGCGTCGTCCCCTGCTCCGCCCGCAAGCGGGCGAGGAAACGCCAGATGCTGCGACGGTGGATCGGATCGAGACCCAGGGTCGGCTCGTCCAGCAGCAGTAGCTGCGGCCGGTGCAGGACGCCGCGCGCCACGTCCAAGGCACGGCGCATCCCGCCCGAGAGCTGGCCGACCGGCACCTGGCGCGCCTCGCGCAGCTCGAAGAGGTCGATCAACTCGTCGCTGCGCGCCGTCACGAGCGCCGGGGCGAGCCCGTAGAGTGCCCCGGCCAGCTCCAGGTTTTCGACGACGGTCAGATTGCGGTCCAGGGCCGAGTCCTGAAACACCAGGCCGATGGCCCTCCGCACCGCAACCGGTGCATCCACCACGTCATGGCCGACTACGGCCGCCGAGCCGCTGCTCGGGCGCACCAGGGTGCTCAGCATGTGCAGTGTCGTGGTCTTGCCACTGCCGTTGCGTCCCAGCAGGCCAAAGAATTCGCCCGGCGCAACGCGGAGGCTCAGGTCCTCGACTATCGTCCTGGATCCGTAACGTTTGCCCAGCGCACAGGTCTCTACGGCCAGGGGTCCCATGTCATGTGCCTAAAAAAACAAAGGGACCCGAAGGTCCCTTGTCTCTATACCGTTGCGCGTGCCGCTTAGCGGTTGAAGACGTACATCGTCACTTCAAAGCCAAGCCGGATGTCAACGTAAGCCGGTGTTTCCCATCTCATAACTCTGGTCTCCTCGAAGATTGGTTAGTCGGTTAAGGATTACGACATAGGTTAAAGTCAGTGTAACACGGTGCAGCGCCTGTGCCAGCTACGCCTGCCGCTGGGGTACTCAAAATAATGCCTGCCTGATCAAGCAAATGCAAGCCGTAGCGCCAGCCTGTGCGGACCCGAAGGCTGAGTCTCGAACCGATAATGGTTTATTTGAGCCAACGCGCTGGATAATACTAGCCAATACCATGAGCCATACTGCGTCCCCGGCGGCCGTACCTGCTGCCTCACTCAGGCGGATCCTGCTGAGCCACGAGCTGGTGTTGCTGGTGTTGGTCCTGACGACCGGGCTGTTCGGCGGCCTGGCGGTCTATATCTGGCAGCAGGCCTCCAATGAGACCTTTCGCGTCGGCACGCTGCTCGACACCGCGCACCGCATCCGCAGCGATCTGTACCGGCAGATCAAGGAGGTCACGCGTGCGCGGCTCATGGAGGACCCGCAGGCCCTGCGGCTCTATGCCGACTATTCCCGGCGCATCGATGCGGGCTTCAACGGCCTGCGCCGTGAGGCCACCACCCGTCCCGAGGACGCCGCGATCCAGGCCCTGCAACAGGCCTACCGGGTGATCCAACACGACATGAATGCCATCTTCACCGATCCCTATCTCATCAACCGCGTGGTGCAGTTGAAGATCCTCGATTTCGGCTACGAGCAACGCCTGGTAAGGCGCTTTGAAATAGCCTTCGAGGCCCTCGATGGGCGCCTACGCAACCACCACGCCGAGCTGTACCGCCGGCTGCGGCGCTGGAGCGAGCTGACCCCGCTGCTCCTGCCGATACCGGTGCTGCTCGCGATGGCCATGCTGCTCGCCTCGCGGCGCAGCCTCAAGCAGCGATTCGTCCGGCCCATGGAGGCGATCATCGGCGGGGCGGATACCATGCGCGCCGGCAACCTCGCACATCGCATCCCGGTTGGCGGCGTGCGCGAGACCCAGCAGTTGGCCGAGGCGCTCAACCAGATGGCGGCGGACCTTTCCACCAGCCGCGATGCCCAGGTCGAGAGCGAGCGGCAGGCGGCCATGGGTGCCCTGGTGCCGGTGGTTGCCCACAACATCCGCAATCCGCTCGCCAGCATCCGCGCCAGCGCCCAGCTCCTAGAGCATGCCGAGGGCCCGGCGGAACTGCAAGAGATCAAGGACGCGGTCATCGAGACCGTGGATCGCCTGGGACGCTGGGTGAGCACGCTGGTGAGCTACCTGCATCCCTTACAGCCCCGGCCGCGCGCCTCGAGTTGGGGCGCGATCGCCGGCGCGGCGCTGCGCCTATTGGAAAACAAGCGCGTGCAGAAGGACATCGAGGTCAGCCTGCGGGGTCTCGATGCGGCACCGATCCGCGTCGACGTCGACCTCATGGAGCAGGCCGTCTATGGCCTGATCGCGAATGCCATCGAGGCCTCTCCGCCGGGCGCGCGTTTGCTGATCACGGCGCGTCGGGCCGAGCGGCAATCCTGCCTGTGCATCGAGGACCAGGGACCCGGCCTACCGTTTCAGCCCGCGCCCGGCGGGTTCGCCCCGGGGCCCTCGACCAAGCGCTTCGGCACCGGTCTCGGCATCCCCTTCGCGTTCAAGGTCTGTCAGGGCCATGGCGCACGTTTGCGGTTCGAAAACCTGGCCACCGGCGGGACGCGCGTGAGCATCCTGCTCCCCGAGTAACCCTCCCCGGAGTCCGCGCATGAGCAAGACTGAAATATCCTCCGAGACGAGACCCGCGGACTCCGCGCCGTGTGTCCTCATCGTCGATGACGAGGAGGTCTTCGCCCGCGCCGTGTGCAAGCGGCTGACGCGCACGGGCTATCAATGCATCCAGGCCTCGAATCTGGCCGCGGCGCGCGCGGAGCTGGAGCGCGCCCTGCCCGCGCTGCTAGTGCTCGACATGCGCCTGCCGGATGGCTCGGGGCTGGCGTTCCTGGAGACGCTGCGCGCCGGACCGATGGCCGCTCTCCCGGTCCTGGTCATCACCGCCCACGGCGAGGTGGAGGATGCGGTTGCGGCCATGAAGCTGCAGGCGCGCGATTACCTGAAAAAGCCCCTGGACCTGGAGGATCTGACGCTTGCCGTCGAGCGCGTGCTGGCCAAGGACAGGCTGGACCGGGCCTTGGAATATTCCCAGGCTCGCGAACGGCACGGTGTCGCGCCGGCCGAGCTGCTGGGCGAGGACCGCGGCATGCAGGCGGTCCGCGCCCAGATCGAACGCCTGGCGCAGCTCGCGGGCGGCACCGCGGCGCCCACCGTCTTGATCCTCGGCGAGACCGGTACCGGCAAGGACCTAGTCGCACGCCGCCTGCATCAGGTGAGCCGGCGGGTCGAGCGGCCCTTCGTGCACGTGGATTGCGCGGCCCTGCCCAAGGACCTTATCGAGGCCGAGCTGTTCGGTCATGAGAAGGGCGCCTTCACCAGCGCCATAGCGAGCCGCGCCGGGCTGATCGAGGCCGCCGAGGATGGCGTGCTGTTCCTCGACGAGATCGGCGAGCTACCGTTGGAGCTGCAAGCCAAGCTCCTCGCGGTCTTGGAGCGGCGCAGCCTGCGCCGCATCGGCAGCACCCGCGAGCGGCGTGTGGAGGCCTGGCTCATGGCCGCTACCAACCGCGATCCGGAACAGATGGTGGCCGCCGGACGCCTGCGTGCCGACCTCTACTACCGCTTGCACGTGATCGCCATTTCGTTACCGCCGCTGCGGTCACGCGGGGCGGACAAGGTGCTGCTGGCGCAGCATTTCGCGACCCAGGCCGCGCAACGCTACGGCTTCGATGTGCCCGAGCTCAGCGCGGGCGCCGCGGCCGCGATCGAGGACTATCACTGGCCCGGCAACGTGCGAGAGCTCAAGCACCTCATGGAGCGCGTCGTGCTCCTGGCCGGCGGCGGCCGGATCGAGGCGGAGGTCTTGTTTTTACCTGGTACGGCCTACGCCCCCACCAAGGAGGCCGAGCCGCCGCGCGATAACACGCTCGCCGAGGCCGAGCGCCGGCTCATCGAACAGGCGCTCACCCGTGCCGGCAACAACGTCTCCGAGGCCGCGCGCCAACTCGGCGTCACGCGTATGGCGATGCGCTACCGGATGAAGAAGTACGGGTTGTAGTCGGGCGCCATGGCAACCACCGCGCCGCAAGCGGGTCGATTGCGCGAGGCTTGGGGTGCTTCGCCCGCGCTCTAACGTCCCCGCTTGAACCGGTTGTTAGGGCTCATAGCAATCACCGGGTTGACAAATCTATCAAAAACATTGACTATATAGTACACAAAGGTTGACAAATTGCGCAGGAAAGGCCATCAAATGACTAGAGTTCGCTCGAGAGGTGAAAACATACGTCACTTTATTATAAATAACGTCGAGAAACATCCAAGAGGCATCGCCAAGATAACCGCCGATACATTCGGCATCACGCGCCAGGCGGTTAATAAACACCTGAAAAAACTAGCAGATGAACACGCGCTCGTTCATCGTGGGAATACGCGGAGCGTCTCCTACCATCTGCACCCGCTGCTAGAGTGGAGCAAAAATTATTCGTTAACGGGCACATTGGCAGAGGACATCGTATGGAGAGAAGATGTTGCTCCCGCGCTAGGTCGAATGCCTGATAATGTGCTCGATATTTGGCATTACGGCTTCACGGAAATGTTCAACAATTCAATTGATCATTCTAGTGGTACCGTCATCGGTATTCAGCTCCGGAAGACCGCAACCAACACAGAACTTGCTCTTTACGACGATGGGATTGGGATCTTTAAGAAGATCCAAGCAGAACTAGATTTACTTGATGAGCGTCATGCTATTTTGGAGCTATCGAAGGGGAAACTCACAACCGACCCGGCTAACCACACGGGAGAGGGTATTTTCTTTACCTCTAGAATGTTTGATGACTTTGAGATTTTGTCTGGTGGCACCCACTTTTCTCATAAGTATGGTGAGAAAGAGGATTGGATACTAGAACGGGATAGATTTTCTTCGGGTACGGCAGTATGGATGAAACTTAATAATCATACTGCACGTACAACAAGAAAAATCTTCGACGAATTTACATCGGATGATGACATCGGATTTACAAAAACTGTTGTGCCGGTAAGGCTTGCACAATACGGTGATGATAAACTCGTATCGCGTTCACAAGCGAAGCGACTACTGGCCCGCGTTGATCGATTCATAACTGTAATATTTGATTTTCAAGGCGTTGACTCTATTGGGCAAGCATTCGCGGATGAAGTCTTCAGAGTTTTCGCACTTAAACATCCAGGAATGGAGTTAGTTGCAATCAAGACCAACTCGGCCGTAAAACGGATGATAAATCGAGCTCGCGCCTATACAGGACGCTAACGCCCGCGCACGACCCGCGGGGTGAGGCTCGACGAGCCCGGCCCCAAGCAAATCGATGGGCCGAGCCCCGTCTGGTCCGTGCGCTGGTTACGCCGCCCGAAAGGCACGGCAGTGATGGACGGATAGCTTCGGTTGGGGCAAGTCTATGGAATCAAGAGGTAGGCCGAACGTGAGATGACGGTCCACCGACCTGGCCAATCATTGCGCGGTTTGTTTCCCGGACGGGACCAGCCACCCCGCATAGCGAATGATACGACCGACGCTCGGCAAGGCGACATCGACATCGAACCAAAAACGTCCTACCGAATCGACAGTTTCACGCGTGTGACCGATCGGTGTCAACCAGCTCGGCAGACGAAGCCCGAACAGATCGGCGCGTTCGATCGGCATCGACAGGCCCTGGCCGTCCACGGGCAATCGCATGCGCAGAGAGAGCGGTCCAATCTGCTCGACGATCACTCCCGGCGTGCCGTCCCTGGGGCACCGCATACGCGAGCAGAATACCCGCGCGCCGAACTGACGGGTCCACCGTTCCCCATCTCCGTATCTTTCGATCGTGACGCAGACAGGTACTCGATCGGCGTCCTTCGGCAAGCGCAACAGTCGCGCATAGAGGCGAGCGAACCACGAGTGGCCGCTCACAACCGTCGCCTGACCCACATAGCTTTCTCGGTCATGGACATCGTGAAGCTCCCTGATGACGGCAGGAAGGCGCTCATGATCTCGACCGAGAATGCGTTCATAGAGCGTCGGTGCGGGTGCCTCTGCTCTCTGCGTCGTTGCCGACAGTCGCGTCAATCCCTCCTCGATCTCGCCCAGCGTGAGCTCACCAACGCAGGGCCTGGCACCGGAAAGTGGGCAGTCGTTCAGTATTTTCCGCGTTAACAAGTAGCCCGGAATCGCCGGGACAAACGGCCCGTCGTCCGCCTCGACCACCAGCGACCACGTACGACGGACAGGTTGTCCCGCGGCATCCCGTCCCACGACCGTGACGATCATGCCACCGCGATCGCTACCGAACCGCAGGGTACGCCTCGCGATCCAACCCATAGGTTCGGCGAAGGGCTCCAGCGAGCGAACGATACCAAGCCTCGGCGCCCAGGAGGCAAGCCAAAGGCCCAGATGCAGGACCAGCAACTCCAACCCCGCCCTGAACAGCACCGAACGAGCGCCGTAGCGCGGGGGAAACATCACCAAATCGGGCGCCCCGATGACGGCACACCATCGCCCCTCGATGGCATCTGCGCCCGCCACCTGTAAGTCTATCCGCCGTAGAGCACTCCAGCCGGGTGCCGTCGTCCACTCCCCGCCCCGCCAGAGATGGATCGGCTTGCCGACCTGGGACAGGACTGCGCGCACCACCGACAAGCCGCGGGGCGCGCGGTTGCCGGGCAGGATGACGCTCTCGATGAGCGTTACGCGCGATAGGCCACCGACGAGCGCATCGGCCGCGGCCGAGGATATCGCCGGCACGCTGCTCGCTCCCGAAATGGCGACCCGCCCCGTCGCCTTCGCGAGCTCGTCCAGCGTGCCAATCCCGAAAACGAAGTCGGCATCGTCGGCGAGATCGAGGTAATGTGCGCCCGCCGCGAGCGCCGCCCGTGCCAGGCGATAGGCGTCCGATCCGTAGGATTGGAATGGTCCGGCGGCATCTATCACGATGGCCGGCGCGAGCGCCTCGAGCTGTTTCCTGAGATCGCCGTCGCGGTCAAACGCGAATGGCACGCCACCGTGCGCCATGCAAAAGCGCTGTGCCCGTTCCAACGAGCGTCCGGCGACGACAAGCCGAAGGCCGGGTTCGCCGGCGAGCAATCGCGACAGCCGCCCTCCGAAGACGCCATAGCCGCCGACGAGTAGGACGGTCTTAGCCAATGAAGTGGCTCGTGAGGTTCAACGATGGCAGCATACACTGGTTC
>JBOIDW010000371.1:0-20443 GCA_050740655.1 Gammaproteobacteria bacterium
CACCGCGACCGTGCAGGGCGATGAAGACCCGTGTGTATCCACCCCGCGCCAGGATCGGGAGCAGGTCGCGGTCCAGGTCCAGGGCCTCCGCCTCGATGCCGCGCGCGCGCAGTGCAGTAAGCACCGCGCTGCCGGTCTCCAGGGAAATGGCGCGCTCCGCCGAGCTGCCGCCCATCAATACCGCCACCTTGCCCGGACCCCCCATGGCTCAGTCCATCTCGCCCACGATCCGGACCTCCGGGATCAAGCGCACCCCGTGTGTCGCCAGTACCTGGGCCTGGACCAGGGCTATCAGTGCCTCGATGTCGGCGGCTCGCGCCTGGCCGAGATTGACGATGAAATTGGCATGTTTCTCCGACACGCAGGCCGCGCCGATGCGCCGGCCCTTGAGGCCGCAGTGCTCGATGAGCCGCGCGGCATGCTCGCCCGGTGGATTGCGAAACACCGATCCGCAGCTCCGTTGCCGGGTCGGTTGGGTGGCATTGCGTTGCGCCAGTAACGCCTTGATGCGTGTACTGGCTTGACGATCCGGATCGGCGGCCAGGTGCAGTTCGGCGCCGAGGAACCACTCGCCGCTCTCCCCGTGGACCTCGCGATAGGCCGTGCGGAACGCCTCGGGCCCGCGTTCGCGGATCCGGCCATGCCGGTCCACGGTCTGCGCCCGCGCGACGAGCCTCCAAGTCTCGCCGCCGAAGGCGCCGGCGTTCATCGCCAGGGCCCCGCCCATGGTGCCGGGGATCCCGGCCAGGAACTCCGCCCCGCCCAATCCGGCGCGCGCCGCGATGCGGGCCACCTTGGCGCAACTGAGTCCTGCCTGGACGTGCAGATGCTCGGGTAATCGCAGCTCCCAACCATCCAGTACCCCGGCCGCGCAGATTACCGTGCCACGCAGGCCGCCGTCGCGCACCAGCAGATTGCTGCCCAGACCGATCCAGTACACGGGCTCTTCGGCCGGTAGCCGGCGCAGCAAGACCACGAGGTCCGCCGTGTCGGCGGGGAGGTAAAAACGCTGCGCCGGCCCACCGACGCGCCAGGAGGTGTGCTTGGACATCGGCTCATCCAGCAGCATGCGGCCGCGCAATGGCGTATCCGCCGGCTCGGCAGGGGTTTGCGTCGTTGCCACGCGGGTTGCCATCAACATCCGGCGCTCGCCACGCGGCGTTCCGCGACCCCGTAGCGGGCGGCGATCTCCGGCCCCAGGGCACCTATGCTGCCCGCCCCCAGGGTAACCAGGATATCGCCGTCACGGATGAGCCCCGGCAGAGCGGCGACGAGGTCCGGGGGGCGGCGCAGCCATAGCAGCTCGCCCACACCGCGCGCGTATAGGGCCTGGCATAGGCCCGGTCCGTCGGCACCCTCGATAGGCGCCTCCCCGGCCGCGTGGACCTCGAATAGCACCAGCGACTCGACACCCGCCAGGACCTCCACGAAGTCATCGAAGAGGTCGCGGGTGCGCGTGTAGCGGTGCGGCTCGAAGGCCACCACGACGCGCCGGCCCGGCCAACCGCTGCGCACCGCCTCCAGGGTCGCGGCAATCTCGCGCGGATGATGGCCATAGTCGTCTATGAGCAAGGCCCGCACCGCCCCAATCTGTATCTCGCCCAACTGCTGCAGACGCCTGCCGATACCCTCGAAGCCGCTCAGGGCACGGTAGATCGCCTCCTCCGATGCGCCCAGCTCGCGCGCTACGGCGATTGCGGCCAGGGCATTGAGCACGTTGTGACGACCCGGCAGATTGAGCGTAAGCTCCAGTGGGCCGAGGCCGGAACCGCGCACTACGAAACGCGTCTGTCCCTGCACCTGGGCCACCACTCGCGCCCGCAGGTCGGCCTGCGCCCCGTCCATCCCATAGGTCATGAGCGGGCGCGGTACCTCGGCGAGTAGGTCGCGCAGCACCGGGTCCTCCGCGCACAGCACCGCCAGGCCGTAGAAGGGCAGGTTGCGCAGGAACTCGAGGAAGGCCGCGCGTAGCCTGGAAAAGTCGTTGCCATAGGTGCCCATGTGATCGGCGTCGATATTGGTCACCACCGCGATCACCGGTTTCAGATGCAGAAACGAGGCGTCGCTCTCGTCGGCCTCGGCAACCAGATACCGCCCGGCGCCGAGCCGGGCGTGGGAGGCGGTGCTGTTCAAACGGCCGCCGATGACGAAGGTCGGGTCCAGGCCGGCCTCGGCCAGCAGGCTGGCGATGAGACTCGTCGTGGTGGTCTTGCCGTGCGTCCCGGCGATCGCGATCCCATGGCGAAAACGCATCAGCTCGGCCAGCATCTCGGCGCGCGGAACGATCGGGATGCGCAACTCGCGGGCAGCGCACAGCTCGACATTGTCGGGGGCGATGGCGCTCGAAACCACGACGACGTCGCTGCCGCTCAGGTTAGCGGCGCTATGCCCTATGCTGACGCCGATGCCGAGCCTTTCCAGGCGCTCGGTGGTGCGGCTGGCACGCAGATCGGAGCCGGTCACCCGATAACCGAGGTTATGCAGGACCTCGGCGATGCCGCTCATGCCGGCGCCGCCTATCCCGAGAAAGTGCAGGTGTCTTACGCGCCGCATCGGATTCGCGTCCCGGCTAAGCAAGGGCCACCTCCAAACACTGCCGCGCCACCCGTTGGGCGGCGTCCGGTGTCGCCAGCGCGGCGGCGGCGCGGGCCATGGGCGCGAGCTGCGCGCGGTCGGCGCTCAGCGATGCGAGGAGCGCCGCGAGCCGCGCCGCATCGAGCTGTGCCTGCGGCATTAGAACGGCGGCGCCGCGCTCGGCCAGATACCGGGCATTCGCGGTTTGGTGGTCGTCCACGGCGGAGGGGTAAGGCACGAGGATGGCGGGGATCCCGGCCGCCGCCAGTTCGAAGACCGTCGAGGCCCCGGCCCGACATACCACGAGATCCGCCCACCGATAAGCGGCGGCCATGTCCTCGATAAACGGCTCGACACGCGCCTCCAGGCCCCGTGCCGCGTAGGCGCTCCGCGTATCGCCTTGATCGAGCCGGCCGACCTGGTGCCAGACGGCTAGGGCTGCCGGGGGTTTAACCAGCGCCACCGCGCTCGGGACCGTCTGATTCAGTACCCGTGCCCCTTGGCTGCCGCCGATGACCAACAACCGCAGGGGCTGATCGGGATCGTTGGGCGCCTCCCGCCGCTCGCCCCGCACCGCAACCACCGCCGCGCGCACCGGATTACCGGTATGCACCCCGCAGCCGTGCGCAAAGGTGCCGGGAAAGGACTCCAGACAACGCCGCGCCAGCCTCGCCAGCACGCGATTGGTGAGGCCAGGGACGGCGTTCTGCTCATGGATCAGCAAGGGGACTCGCATGAGCCACGCGGCTAGACCGCCGGGGCCGCTGGCATACCCGCCCATGCCTAATATGAGCGCCGGCCGCTGCCGGGCGATCAGGCCCAGGCAGCGCAGCACGCTGCGCACCAGCACCAGCGGTGCGAGCAGTTGCTTGAACAGCGGCTGGCCGCGCAGGCCGGCCACCCGTAAAGCGGTAAACGGGAACCCGGCACGCGCGACGATCTGGGTCTCGGGCCCGTGCCCGCTGCCTAACCATAGCACCGGCACGCCTAGCGCACGCAGTTCTTCCGCCACCGCCAGGGCCGGGAAGATGTGACCACCGGTGCCGCCCGCCATCACCATGATCGGCCTAGCTTCCATCGCCAAGCGCATGCCGCGAGCAGCGCGACTCGTGATCGATGCGTAGCAATAATCCAAAGGCGATACAGGTCACCACCACGCTGTTGCCGCCGTAGCTCACGAGCGGTAAGGTCAGGCCCTTGGTCGGGAGCACGCCCATGCTGACCCCGATGTTGATGTAGGCCTGCAATCCGATCAGCAAGCCGATCCCGTAGGCGAGAAAGGCGGCAAACGGGCGCCCGTAACGCTCGGCCTTCTCGCCCAGCAACAAGGCGCGCCACGCGACGATGAGAAAAGCGGTGATGACCGTGAGCGAGCCGACCAGGCCCAGTTCCTCGGCCAGCACCGCAAAGATGAAATCGTTGTGCGCCTCGGGCAGATAAAAGAGCTTCTGTACGCTCCCGCCCAGGCCCACACCCAGCCACTCGCCGCGCCCGAAGGCGATCAGCGCCTGCACCAATTGAAATCCCTTGTCGTAGGGATCGGCCCAGGGGTCCATAAACGCCATCAGGCGCTGCACGCGATAGGGCGCGGCCCATACCAGCCCGGCCAATGCGGCGATTCCGAGCAATCCCCAGCCGGCAAAGCGGGTCAGCGACACGCCGCCCAGGAACAGCATCCCCAAGGCGGTGGCAAACAACACCACCGTGACCCCGTAATCGGGCTCCAACAATAACAGCCCCGCGATCAGGGTCAGTACGGCCATCGGCCGCAGCATGCCGCGAAACGTATAGCGCACCGCGTCGCGGTGGCGCTCCACGTAACCGGCCAGATAGACGACGGTGCAGAGCTTGGCGGGCTCCGAGGGCTGGACGGAGAACGTGCCAATGCGCAACCAGCGCAGGCTGCCGTTGACCTCGTGCCCAAGGCCCGGGATCAATACCAGTAACAAGAGGACGATCGCGGCGAGCAGGAAATACTTACTGCTGTGCCGCCAGACGCGGATGGGGACGCACAGGGCGCCGTATGTGAGCGTGAGGCCCAGGCCCACGGCCAGTAGCTGCCTCACGAAGTAATACAAAGGCGCTTGGAACTCGCGATCGGCGATGGTGATGGAGGCAGAGGCGACCATCACGAGCCCCAGCGCAAGGAGAAACGCAAAGCCGCCGAGCAGCCAGGGGTCATAGCCAAGCTGCGGCTTGATATGCGAGGAAACCGCCTGCGGCAGCGTGCTCATGTGAGCACCAGCGCCTCGACCGCGGCAATGAATTGCTCGCCGCGGTCCGCGTAGTTTCGGAACATGTCCAGGCTGGCGCAGGCCGGCGACAGCAGCACGGCATCGCCGGCCTGCGCCAGGGCGGCCGCCTGGCGCACCGCCTCAACCAGATCGGCGGCCGCGAGCACCCGGGTCACCGGCGCCAGGGCCGCGGCCACCCGCGGGCCGTCCCTGCCCAGTACCACCACGGCACGCACGAGGCCCGCTGCAGCCTCGGCGAGCGGGGCAAAATCCGCCCCCTTGCCGTCGCCCCCGGCGATGAGCACCAGCCGCTGCGCCGCGCCCAGACCGCGGATCGCGGCACAGGTGGCGCCGACGTTGGTGCCCTTGGAGTCGTTGTACCAGCTTACGCCGCGCCGCTCCGCCACCCACTGGCAACGGTGCGGGAGGCCTGAAAATGTCCTCAGCACCGCGAGCATCGGCGGCATGGCGAGCCCGGCGGCGCTACCCAGTGCGAGTGCCGCCAGGGCATTGGCCACGTTATGCAGGCCGCGCAGGCGCATGGCCGATACCGGCAGGAGTGCGGTATCGCCTTGCGCCAGCCAAGGTTCGCCGTCGCGCTCGCTCAGGCCGAAATCGCCCGTCCCCGGTACGCCCAATCGGAACCCCGCCACGCGCACGCCGCGGGCCAGCATCCCCACCACCCACGGGTCGTCGCGATTCACGACCCAGGTCTCGCAGCCATGATAGACCCGTGCCTTGGCCGCCGCGTAGGCCTGTATCGAGTCATAGCGGTCCATGTGGTCCGGGGTGATATTGAGGACCGCCGCGGCGCGCGGGCGTAATGAGTAAGTGCTCTCGAGTTGGAAGCTCGACAGCTCCAGCACGTAGAGGTCCGGCTCGGTGTCGGCTAACAACGCCAGGGCCGGGGTGCCGAGGTTTCCACCCACGCGCACCGCGAGGCCGCAGTGCTTGGCCATGTCTCCCAGCAGCGTGGTGACCGTGCTCTTGCCGTTCGCGCCCGTGATCGCGACGACCGGGGCCCGCGCCTGGCGGGCGAACAGCTCGATATCGCCCAGCACCACCGCACCGGCGGCACGCGCCCTCGCGATGGCCGGCTCGCGCACATCGATACCTGGGCTCACGATCAGCTCTTCGGCGCCCGCGAGCAGCGCCGGGGAGAAACCGCCCAGGGCCACGGGTACGTCCGGCAACTCCCGGCGCAACTCCCCGAGCCCAGGCGGCTCGGCACGGCTGTCAGTGACGGCAAAGGGGATGCCCTGCCGGGCCAGCCAGCGCGCGCAGGACAGGCCGGTCGCGCCCAGACCGATGACCACCGTGGGACAGGCATGGGGCTCAGCCTGTTGGGCCATCGCTAAATGCACCGTGCGCCTCACCGGATCTTGAGACTCGAAAGACCCACCAGCACCAGCACCACGGTGATGATCCAAAAACGCACGATGACGCGCGGCTCGGGCCAGCCCTTCAGCTCGAAATGGTGATGGATGGGCGCCATGCTGAAGATCCGCTTGCCGGTCAATTTGAAGGACAGGACTTGCAACACGACCGAGACGGTCTCCATCACGAACACCCCGCCCATGATGAACAGCACCAGCTCCTGGCGCACGATGACCGCGACCACCCCCAGCGCCGCGCCCAGGGCCAGGGCGCCGATGTCGCCCATGAACACCTGGGCCGGATAGGTGTTGAACCATAAAAAACCCAGTCCTGCGCCGACCATGGCGCCGCAGAAGATGCATAACTCGCCCACCCCCGCGATCCCCGGCACACCCAGATAGTCGGAGATCTTGGCGTTGCCGGCGACATAGGTGAAGACCACCAGCGCCCCGGCCACCAGCACCGTGGGCATGATCGCCAAGCCATCCAGTCCATCGGTAAGATTGACCGCATTGCTCGAGCCGACGATGACCAAGTAGGTAACGATCACGTAGAACCAGGACAGATCGAACACCCATTCCTTGACGAAGGGCACGATGAGCTCGGTCTCGGCCGGCGAGCCGGCCGTGGTATATAAATACAAGGCCGCCGCGAACCCGAACAAGGACTGCCACAGATACTTGTAGCGGGCCGGCAGCCCTTTGGCGTTGCGCTGCACGAGCTTGCGGTAATCGTCTACCCAACCGATCGCGCCGAAGCACAAGGTGGTGCTCAGCACCACCCACACGTAGCGATTGCCGAGGTTCGACCATAGCAGCGTGCTGGCGGCGATCGACACCAGGATCAAGACCCCGCCCATGGTCGGTGTTCCGGCCTTGGCGAGGTGGCTTTGCGGGCCGTCATCGCGCACGCTTTGGCCAATCTGATTGGCACTCAGGCGCCGGATCATGGATGGCCCGACGAGCAGCGCGATGGCCAATGCCGTCAGCGTACCCAGAATGGCGCGCAAGGTCAGGTACTGAAAGACCCGAAAGCCGCTCTCGTAGCGGGTGAGATACTCCGTCAGTATCAGCAACATGCCCCTAAGCCACCGCTTGCAATTGTGCCAGCACGCGCTCCATGTGCATACCGCGCGAACCCTTGATGAGCACCGTCACCCCGGGGCCGAGCGTGGCACCGAGGTGGGCGGCCAGCGCCGACGCGTCGGCGTAATGGCGCGCATCGTGTCCGAAGGCCTCGGCGCTGAGTTGCGCCAGCGCCCCGGTTGCGTATAGCCGATCGATGCCCAGCGAACGCGCCAAGCGCCCGGCCTCTCGGTGATAGTGCTCGGTATCCGTACCCAGCTCGTTCATATCACCCAGCACCAACCAGCGCTCGCCGGAACAGGCCGCCAAGACCTCCAGGGCCGCCTTGAGCGAGCCCGGATTGGCGTTGTAGCTGTCGTCGAAGACCCGCGCCCCGTGCGGACCCTCCTGCGGCTGCATGCGCCCCTGGATCGGCCGTACGGTTTGCAAGCCGGCGCTAATGGTTTCCAGTGGGACGCCCAGGGCCAGGGCCGCGGCCGCGGCGGCCAGCGCATTCATTACGTTGTGGCGGCCGGGCAGGGCCAGGCCCACGCGGACCGAGCCGGCCGGCGTGCGCAGCATGAAGTGGCTGCCCTGCGAGACATCGACGGCCGCATCGACCTCGGCGCCGACGTCGGCATTGCCGGCCAGCCCAAAAGACAGCTGGCGGCTATGCGCCGCCAGCGCACGCCACACGGGCGCGTAGCGATCGTCGGCATTGATGACGGCGGTCGCGTTCGGCGCAAGCCCGGCGTACAGCTCGCCCTTGGCGCGCGCCACGCCGTCCTCGGAGCCAAAGCCCTCGAGATGGGCCGGCGCGCATTGTGTGACGATCCCCACCATAGGCCGCGCCAGCGCACATAAGGCGGCGATCTCGCCGCTGTGATTCGCACCCATCTCCAAGACCGCGTAACGGTGCTCAGCGCCCAACCGGAACAGCGTCAAGGGCACGCCGATATCGTTGTTCAGATTGCCCTGCGTGCCGAGCGCCGGGCCACAGCGCGTGAGGATCGCAAGCAACATCTCCTTGACCGTGGTCTTGCCGTTGCTTCCGGTGACCGCGATCACCGGGACCTGGAAACGCTCGCGCCACCGCCCGGCGATATGTCCCAGCGCGGCGCGCGCGTCCGGGACCACGACCTGCGGTACGGACAGCGCCAGCGGGCGTTCTACCACCGCGGCTGCCGCCCCCTTGCGCTCGGCCTCGGCGACGAAATCGTGCCCGTCGTAGCGGGGGCCGGGCAGCGCCACGAACAACTGCCCGGGCCGGAGGGTGCGGGTATCGGTGCAGCAACCGGTGAAGCGTCGCTCACCGGCGCCGCGCAGTTCGGCACCGAGTTGGCCCGCCAGCTCCGCGATACCCAGCTCGATCATGGCGCCGCGCCCCCGATGAGATACTGCACCCATTCGCGATCGCTCCATGGCAGGCGTTCGCCGCCGATGTCCTGGTAGTCCTCGTGTCCCTTGCCGGCGATGAGCACGGTGTCTTGCTCGCTTAAACCGTCCAGGGCCGCCGCGATGGCGTTGGCCCGATCCGGCTCCACCAGGGCCTGTTCCGGCCTCCGCAGGCCCGGGAGGACCTGGTCGATGATGGCAGAGGGCTGCTCGCGGCGCGGGTTGTCGTTGGTGACGATGACCCGATCGGCCAACGCCTCGGCGACTGCGCCCATGAGCGGCCGCTTGCCGCGGTCGCGCTCCCCGCCACAGCCGAACACGCACACCAGCCGCCCGCTGCGCGCCTCCCGCAGGCAGCGCAGCGCCTGTTCCAGGGCGTCGGGGGTGTGGGCATAGTCCACTACGACGAGCGGTACACCGCCGTGGCCGCCCTGGCATTCCATCCGGCCCGGCACCGGTAGCGCGCGCGACAGGCCCTCCAAGGCCTCTGCGAGCGGCACACCGCTCACCAACAGGACGCCTAGCGCCGCCATCAGGTTATAGGCATTGAAGCGCCCGAATAGCCGGCTCTCCAAGCGGCCGGCGCCGAAGCTGGTCTCCAACAACAAGGCACAACCCCCGGCCGCTGTGCTCAGAGCCGTAGCGAGGATATATCCGGGCTGGCTGCGGATGTGTTCAGCCTCACGCATCCCGTACGCCAAGCCCCGGACGCCGGGCCGCAGTCGGCGCGCCAGGTCACGGCCGAAGGGGTCATCGTGATTGAGCACCGCGGCCTGCAGCTCGGGACGCTGGAATAACAGACGCTTGGCCTCGGCATAGGCGTCCATGCTGCCGTGATAATCGAGGTGATCGCGGCTGAGGTTTGTCAGCACCGCAACGTCGATCTCGACACCGGCGGTACGCGCTTGATGCAGGGCGTGGGAGGAGACCTCCATGGCGAGCGCTTTTGCGCCGCGGGCGCGCAGCTCGAAGAGGCGCCTGTGCAATTCGATGGGATCGGGGGTGGTGGTCGTGGCGGGCTGCAATTGGCCGATGAGCCCATAACCCACCGTACCCAGCACCGCGCAAGGCCGTAGGCCCGCGCTACGCGACAAGGCCTGGGCGCTAAGGTGGCTTACGGAGGTCTTACCGTTGGTACCGGTGACGGCAATGACGTGTAGGTCACGCGCGGGGTGGCCGTAGAAACGCGCCGCGATAAGCCCGGCCTTAGCGCCCAGATCGGCCACGGGATATACCGGCACTCCCTCCGTGCCGAGCACCGGGCGCGGAAAATCGGAATCCACGAGCACGCCACCGGCACCGGCACGCACGGCCGCCGCTACATGATCGCCCCCATGCCCGGCGCTACCGGCACAGGCCAGGAACAGGTCGCCGGACCGGGTCTTGCGGCTGTCCAGGCTTAGTCCATGGACCGCGATATCCGGCACGGGCAGGACGCCTCGCATCCCGGCGAGCAGCTCGCTCAGCCTGGGTCCTTGCGCTTGACGGGCGGCCATCATGGCGCGACAGGGCGGCTGCCCGCCACTTGTGCAGCGAGATGCTGCATTAGCGGCGCGTGCCCCGGCTCCAGGGCATCCGGGGGAATATCCAGCAAGCGCACCGCCTCGCGCATGACGCGTGCAAAGACCGGCGCTGCGACCTCGCCGCCATAATACTTCGTGCCCCTGGGCTCATCGATGGCTACCACCATCACCAGGCGTGGATCGGAGGCCGGGATCATCCCGGCGAACAAGGCCAGATAGCGGTCTCTTGCGTAACCGCCGCCGGCCTTGGTCTTACGTGCGGTGCCGGTCTTGCCGGCAACCCGGTAACCGGGCACCCGCGCCTGCCCGCCGGTGCCTTCCGTAACGGCCCGTTCGAGCATGGCGGTTAGGGTGTGCGCCGTCTTCTCGGCCATGACCGGTGTCGCGAGTGGAGCGGTGTCGCCGAGGTGCAGGCGGACCGGTAGCAATCTGCCGTCATTGGCAAACGTCAGATAGGCCCGCGCGAGTTGCAGGGTGCTGACCGAGAGGCCATATCCGTAGGCGAGCGTGGCCTGGTCGATCGGGCGCCAGCGCTCGAAGTGATTGAGATACCCGGGCGACTCGCCCGGGAAGCCGGTGCCGGGCAAACTACCGAAACCCAAGCTGCGCAACAGCACCCATAGCGAACGCGGTTCCAAGCTCAGGGCGATCTTCGCCACCCCGACATTGCTGGACTTGGCCAATACGCCACGCAGGTCGAGCACACCGTAAGGGTGGATGTCCCGAACCGTATGCCGGCCCACCGTAAACGTCCCGGGGCGGGTGTCGACGCGGCTCTCCATGTCATAGAGGCCCGACTCCAAGGCTGCCGCCAGGGTAAACGGTTTGATGGTCGAGCCGGGCTCGAAGACATCGGTCACGACGCGATTTCGATAGCTCGCGTCCTGATGCTTATAGCGCTTGTTGGGGTTGTACGAGGGCTGATTGACCAGGGCCAGGATCTCGCCGTTTCTTGCGTCCAGCATCACTGCCGACCCGGCCCGTGCCCGGCACGCCCGGACCGCCATCTTGAGCTCCCGATACGTGACGTGCTGGAGCCGTTTGTCGATGGTGAGCCGTAGCGCCTCGCCGGGGCGTGCGCTACGTACGTGCTCGACCTGCTCGACGGTGCGACCGACGCGGTCGCGTATGACCCTGTTGGCACCCGGATGACCGCGCAGGGAATGGTCGAAGGCGAGCTCCATGCCCTCCTGACCCCGTTCGTCTAGATCCGTAAAGCCGGTGACATGCGCGGTGACCTCGGACACCGGATAGTAGCGGCGCTGCTCCAGCCGCAGCGTGACCCCCTCGATCCCGAGCGCCTGTACGGCCTCGGCCACGGCGGGGGTCACCTGGCGGGCCAGAAACACGAATTCGCGCTTGCGCCGCGGGACCAATCGCGGGACCAATAATGCCTCCAACTGCCGTTCGTTCATCGACAGCACGCGCAACAACCCGGGCCACTGCCGGCGGGCCCGTAGCAAGGGTGTCGGGACCGCCCCGATCGAGGTCACCGGCGTGCTGATGGCCAGCGGCTCGCCGTGACGGTCGGCGATCATTCCACGCCGTGCCACCAGTTCTACGGAACGCTCATAGCGTTCGGCACCCTTGGCCTGGAGCCAATCCTTGGCGGCAAGTTGTAAGAACGCGGTGCGCGTGCTCAAGCCCACGGCGGCCAGCACAAAGGCCGCGCACAGCAACCGCCGCCTGCTGACCAATAGACCCCGGCCGTGCCGCGGCATTACGGCACCACCATGCGTAGCGCCTGGTCGTCAGGAGTCGACATACCGAGCCTGTGATGCGCAAGCAACTCGATCCGGCTGTGGGTCGCCACAGTCGCTAGTTCGAGCTGCAAGCGTCCCCACTCGTCCAGGTACTTATCGCGATCCGCCAGCAAGGCCTGCAACTCCACGAACTGCTTGCGGCCCGCGTGCCGCGTCATGACGGCTGCCAAGGCGGTGGCCAGCACGGCGGCAACCAAGGTGACATAAACGCAGCGGGGTATCATGCGCATTTCTCCGCCACCCGCAACACGGCGCTGCGCGCCCGCGGGTTCGCGCGCTGCTCCTCGGCCGAGGCTCGCATCGGCCGGCAGACCAGGCGCAATGCCGGCGCACGGTGCTGCATGATGGATTCCCCCGCGCCGCCGCCGCGCGCCTCATCGCGCAGAAAGCGTTTGACGATGCGGTCCTCCAGTGAGTGAAAGCTGATCACGGCGAGACGCCCTCGGCTCCGCAACAACCGCAGCGCCTGGGGCAGGGCTTGCGCCAGTTCGCCAAGCTCGTCGTTGATGAAGATGCGCAACGCTTGAAAGCTGCGGGTGGCGGGGTCGATGCTACGCCCCGCTCGGGGCTTTACGCGGGTAATGAGGTCGCGCAGCCCGTCCGTGGTCAGCAATGTCGCAACACCGCGTTCCGCGACGATGGCGCGGGCAATGCGCCGCGCGTAACGCTCCTCACCGTATCGCCACAACACCTTGGCGATCTCCTCCAACCGCGCCCGCGCGAGCCACCGCGCCGCGCTCAATGCGCCGCGCCGGTCCATACGCATGTCCAGGGGACCGGATCGGGAGAAGCTAAACCCCCGCTCAGGGTCATCGAGCTGCGGCGAGGACACCCCCAAGTCGAACAGGACCCCATATACACCCCCCACGATTCCCGCCTGCGCGGTATGTTTTTCTAACTCCCCAAACGCCCCGTGGATCGCCACTACCCGGCGGTCCTGCCGCGCGAGATCCATCCCCGCGTCGATTGCCTCGCGATCGCGATCGATGACCAGCAAGCGCCCGCTTGGTCCGAGTCTCGCCAGTATCCCCCGCGCATGCCCGCCCCGACCAAAGGTGCAATCCACGTAGGTCCCGGCGGGATCGACGCTAAGCTGCGCCAGGACCTCGGCGAGCAGCACCGGCGTATGCGCCACCTCCGCCACGCTAGAGCGCGATGGTGCGCAGGTCTTCCGGTGCGTTAACCCCCGTCCTGTCCATATCCAATAGCGATTCGCTACACTCCTGGGCCCACAACGCCTTGTCCCAGATCTCGAAGCGATTCCCCTGGCCCGCAAAGCTCACGGTCTGTTTAAGATCGGCGTACTCCCGGAGTTCCTCGGAGATCAGGATGCGGCCTTGATTGTCCGGTGTACAATGTCTAACGTAGCCGCGCATCAAACGCTTAATCCGCCGGCTTTGTTTGTCCCAATCCGAGAGTGTGAGCAGCTTGGCCTCGACCGCCGCCCACGCCGTATTGGGGTATAACCAAAGGCAGCGCTCGAAGGGGCTCACGGTCAAGACCAGGGCGCTATTACATAGGTGCGCCAGCGGCTCCCGGTGGCAGGTCGGGAGCGCCAGACGACCTTTGTCGTCGAGCTTGACGTCGTTGAGCCCGTTGAAGTTCACTTGGCGCGCCCTTAGGGGTTTCTAACCACATATTTCCACTTTTCGCCAGTTCTGCGAAATATAAGAACCGGCAGCGCGCCTGTCAAGAGAAATTAATTACTTATTGCAGACCTCATAGAACTCTTTGGCACGGAGAGGGGCCGCGCATAGAGGCTGCAAACCCATGATTTCAAAAGCGGCGTTTAATCCATCTCGCTGCCGTCGAGCACGAATGACGCGGCACGGGTCTTTGGAACTACCAGCGATGGACCCAGTTCTAGCCGGACGGACAAACCGGCCGCCATGCGATCAGGTTCGGCGAGCATGGCCTCGACCGCCTTTCGCGCGCACCGCGCGAGGACGGTTGCGGGGTGCATCGATCCGACGCTCGGCGCGCGTTTCGCCGGAGGGGAACGGGATTTCTCGCGTGTTTGAACCCGGCTAGCTATGTTAGGCTTTATGCGTGCAACAGGTTCGCCAGCCCGCTGCTGAGTCGGCCCTCCAGAACCTCGCGCTGGTCGTCAGCGGCGGCGGGGCACGCGCCGCCTATCAGGCCGGTGTGTTGCGCTGGCTGGCGCAGCGTTATCCGTGGCTGCGCTTTCCGATCCTCACCGGCGTCTCGGCCGGTGCCTTGAACGCCGTGTATCTGGCGAGCCACGCGGGCAGTCTGCCGGAGCAAGTCGAAGACCTCGCCAAGGTCTGGAGCGGGCTCACCCTCGATCAGATATTCCGCGTGGACCTGGGCTCCATCGGCAGCCACGTGCTAGGTTGGGGCGCTCGGCTGGTCATGGGCCGCGCCTCCAGCGTGGTGAAGACCCGCAGCCTCGTGGACAACGCGCCGCTCGAGCGCCTGTTGGAAAGGACGTTCCATACGCGCGACGGTTATCTTTATGGTATCTCGGAAAACTTGGCGCGCGGCTCGCTCAAGGCCGTCGCGATCACGGCCTCCAGCTATTCAACCGGCCAATCGATCACCTGGGTACAGGGCCGCGACGTGCATGGCTGGCGCCGCGCGCACCGCAAGGGGCAGATTGCGGACCTGACGCTGGCGCATGTGCTGGCCTCGGCATCTCTGCCGTTTTTCTTCCCGGCGGTCTTCATCGGCGGTTGCTGGTTCGGCGACGGCGGGATCCGGCTGACCGCGCCATTGTCCCCGGCCTTACATCTGGGCGCGGACCGCATCCTGGTGATCTCGACCCGCTATGCACCTTCCGGTATGGAGTGGGACTGCCCGCTGGACAACGCCTATCCGCCACCCGTCGCGGTCGCGGGGGCACTATACGATGCCATCTTCTTCGATATGTTGGAGAACGATGCCCTGCGCCTCAAACGGATCAATACGCTGGTGTCGGCGCTGCCGGAGGAAGGGCGCAGCGGCCTGCGTGACATCGCGCTCTTGCAATTGCGGCCATCCATAGACCTCGGACAGCTCGCGACTGAGCATGAGGTGAGCTTGCCCGGGGCCCTTCGCTTCATGACCCGCGGCCTTGGAACCCACCAGACCCGGCACAATGACCTGTTGAGCGTGATGCTGTTCGAGCCGGGGTACACGGGCCGGCTGCTGGCCCTGGGCTATACCGATGCCGCCGCGCGCAGTGACGAGATCGACGCCTTCCTGACGGCGCCGTCCGTCAGCGGGTCATGACCGGCGAGGCGGCGAGGTGCTGCAGGAAGGTCTTGAGATTCTCGCGCACCGCCCCTTCATAGGCCTTGCGCACCCGGGTCAGCCCATAGAGCGCCTCCGCCAGCGGGGCGTTGTAAACCGACTCGATGGTATCCTCCCATAGCAGTTTCTCGCTCCAGGAATCGCGCAACTGATAGCGGACCTTGAGCGTGGCGCTCATCTCCAGACCCGGCCAGACGTCTTGCTTGAGAATCTGGGGTTTCAGCAGGTAGTCGCCGTTGTTATCGAAATCCACCCGTTCAAACAGTGCGCTCCGCGTGAGCGCCTGGAACAAGGCCTTGCGAAAACCTTCGTTGTCGACCTGTGGACTCATGAACGGATTGGTGCTCGCGCCGCCCACGGCACGGACGATGGCGATGCCCAGCGCGCTGGGAGCCTCGCTGGGAGCCACGCGCGGGACCATCGCGGCAACCTCCGGCGCCTGCGCGCAGGCCGTGAGCTGCAGGCCCAGCACCAGCAGACCCGCCCCGTGCCACGCGGCGCGCAGGGAGTCCCTCCAGGGCTTAGGCCAGTGGGCGCGGTTCATGGTGGGCGCGACGGTGCGACGGGCGGTGCTGCACCTTGAGGTCCTCCCTCGTAGGCCCATTGCAGTAGCGCGTCCTGGATCGCGGTGCTGGCTGCGGCCCGCGCATCATTGGCGATACACACGACCACCACGCGCCGCCCGTAGCGATTATGGACGTACCCGCCGATGGCCTTCACGCCGGACAGACTGCCGGTCTTCAGGTGCGCACGGCCGGCTAGCGGGGTGCGCCGGAAACGGCGCCACAGGGTACCGTCCACGGCCGCGATCGGCAGGGTCGATACCAGTTCCGGCATGAGTGGACTGCGATCGGCATGCACTAGGAGCCTACCGAGTTGCCGCGCGCTGATGCGTTCCGTGCGCGATAACCCCGAGCCGTTGTCGATGATCAAGTGTCGCGCGTCCAATCCCAGCCCGCCGAACCAACGTTGCACGACCGCCTGCGACTTGCCCAGGGTGCTAGGCGCCCCGTCCAGCGTGCCCAGGGTCAGAAACAACTGCCGGGCCATCACATTGTTGCTGAACTTGTTGATGTCCCGCAAGACCTCCGGCAACGGCGGCGACCTCGCGGTCATGACCAGGCGCGCGCCACGCGGCACCGGCGCGACCCGCAGACCGCCCTTGAGCTGGCCGCCCAGTTCGTTCCAGACCTGCTGAAACACACCGAAGACGTACTGGGCGTGGCCCAGCACTGAGGCGTATTGCTGCGCCTCGCCGCAGCGAGGGGCGTGGTTTCCGACGACGGTGATCACTGCTGCGTCGGCATCGCTTTGTATCTGTATATTGCTGCGTTGTTTTCGGCCCGCGCACGCCCCGGCACGGCTGGCGAGCCGATTGATGACCTGCACACCGGCGGGTTTGGGATCGGCGATGACCGACACGCCGCCGTGCAGGTCCGGCACCAGATTGAGCTGAACGGCCTTCAGGTTCAACAGCAAGGCGTCGGGCGGCGCGTTGTAGGGCGCGTAGGGATCGTCATCGAAGTTCGAAGGAAAGGGCAGATCGATAGCGAAATAGCCCCGGTCCAGGACCAGGTCGCCGGCGATCTCGCAGATCCCACGCTGGCGCAGGCCGCGTAGCAGCGCGACGAAACGCTCGATGCCGAGTTTGGGATCGCCATAGCCCTTGAGGATGAGGTCGCCTGGCAGGCGCTCGCCGGTCAACTGCCCGCTCGCGTAGACCTCGGTCTTCCAGGTATAGGCGGGTCCCAGCAGCTCGAGGGCGGCATACGACGTCACCAGCTTCATGACCGAGCCCGGATTCAAGACTTGGTCGGCGCCCAGCGCCAGCCAAGGCGCCTCGCTGCCGGTCTCGTGGACATAGATTCCGAGGTGCTCAGGCAAGATCCGCGAGCGTTCGATAGCCTTGGCGATGGCCGGCGGCGGCTCTGCCGTAGAGTCCGCCATGCCGGCACTCGCCATGCCAACCATACCGCACAGCAAGGCGAGCAGCGCCGCGCGCTGCCGGTACGCCCAGCGACTGGGGAAATGCGTTGTCACGATGCCGGGTGTCGATAGCTTGTGCGCGTGCAGCAAGAATACGGCCGGCCATCGTGCACACGCAAGCCGGCCACGCGGTATGCCGGCGGCAGGGCTGGCCCGGCGCAGCCTGCGATGCGGCCGCCCCAAGGACCTGCATGTCCAGGACCGGGGCGTTCCGCACTAAATAGAGGCCCACCCGCAGTGTTGAACTAATCGACGCAACCGCGATTGCGCATCGTTATCCGCGTAGGTCCATTCCCCTGCAGGGAAACATTGGATGGGTGTTGAAATCGTGAGAGACTTGAATATAACCCCCGCGATGCAAGCAATCCCCATAACCGCCCTTAGCATCGCAAGCCCACTGGGATTAGGACTGGAAGCAACCCGCGCGCAGATAGCGGCAGGCCGCTCGGGTCTACGGCCCAATGATTTCGGGGCCCCGCGCCTCGATTGCTACATCGGCCGCGTAGAGGGCGTGGGGCACGCGCCCGTTACCGGCCGGCTCGCGGCCTTCGACTGCCGTAGCCATCGGATCGCCCGTCTGGCGCTGATCGAGGATGATTTCAGCGCACGCGTGACGCAGGCACGCGCCCGCTACGGCGCGGCGCGCATCGCCGTGCTCGTCGGCACCACGACGGCCGGCATGCACTCCGCCGAACGCGCCTACCGGGAACGCAGTGCTCCAGACGCACCGCTCCCGGACTGGTTTAGCTATGCCCATACCCAGAACCTCGGCTCGGTGGGCGAGTTCGTGCAGCGCTGGTTCGATCTCAGTGGCCCGGTGTGTGTGATCTCTACGGCCTGTTCCTCCAGCGCCAAGGTGTTCGCGAGTGCTGCCCGTTATCTTGCCGCGGGACTCTGCGACGCCGCCATCGTCGGTGGCTGCGATAGTCTGTGCGATATGACTGTCTACGGATTCGGCTCGCTGGGTCTAGTAGCCCACGGCCCCTGCCGTCCTTGCGATGCGCGGCGCGACGGCCTTTCGATCGGCGAGGCCGCGGCCTTCGCCCTGCTCGAGCCCGGCGCGCGCAGCGACCTCTGCCTGCTCGGTTACGGCGAGAGCAGCGATGCCTACCATATGTCCAGCCCCGATCCGGAAGGCCGGGGGGCCTATGATGCGATGCTTGCGTCGCTGGCGCGGGCCGGGCTGGGCCCGGACGGGATCGATTACATCAATCTACACGGCACCGGCAGCCTGCAAAACGACGCGGCCGAGGATGTCGCCATTACGCGGCTCTTCGGTACCGGCATGACGGTCAGCTCGACCAAGGGTTGGACCGGACACACATTGGGTGCCGCCGGTGCCGTGGAGGCCGTCCTGTGCTGTCTGGCACTGCGCGACGGGGTAATCCCCGGAACGATCAACACGCAGCACGTCGATCCGCAGATCCGCTCGCGGGTACTGTGCGAGAACACCGCGCAGCCCATACGCCGCGGGTTATCGAACTCCTTCGGTTTCGGCGGCGCGAACTGCAGCCTGATCCTAGGCAAGTCGGCTTGATGGAGCTGTATCTCCAGGGCGTGGGTGTCATGGGCGCAGGCCTTGAAGGTTGGGTGCAGGCGCGCTCAGTCCTGGCAGGCCTGAGCGATCCTGTGCCGGCCGCTATGCCGGAGCCCAACCCGGACCTGCTGCCGATGAACGAGCGCCGCCGCTGTCCGGCCACCGCCCGCTGGGCCCTGGCCGTCGCTCACGAGGCCTTGGACGCCAGCGGGCTGGGCAGCGCCGAACTCGCGAGCGTATTCGCGAGCAGCGACGGGGACGGCGCGCTCGTACATGCGTTGCTGGAGTCTCTGACGGGCCCCGAACGGCAACCGTCGCCCACGCTGTTCCACAACTCCGTGCATAATGCCGCGGCAGGCTATTTCGGGATCGCCACGCGCTCGCGCCGGCCCGCGACCGCGATCTGTGCCTATGATCAGCTATGTGCCGCCGCGCTGATCGAGTCCGCGACTCAGGTAGCGATCGAGCGCCAGGCCGTGCTCTTGGTGGCCTATGACCTGCCTATGCCGCCGCCGCTCTTCTACGTCCGGCCTATCCGGACGGGCTTTGCCGTGGCCTTGGTCCTGGTCCCCGAACGCTCCCCGCGCAGCCTCGCGCACTGGCGTCTCCAACTCATCCCGCGGCAAACCGCCAGCGCATCGCCACTCCGGTTATCGAGCACCTTGCAAGACAATCCGACCGGGCGGGCGCTGCCTTTACTCACGCTCGTGGCCTTGCGTCAAAGCGGGACGGTGCGGCTCGACTATGGCGGCATGACGTTGTCGATCGCCAGTGTGCCGTGCGATGATTCCCCTTAGGTCCCGACGCCCTGCGTCGATTTTTCCAGGGTAGAAGGAGGACCCGCGTGCGGGGTCTCGCTCCTGACTTAGGCTATATTCGTACGCCTGAAACGATTGTTACGCGACCGTTCTCATGTAGGGGCGGCTTTATGGCCGCCCTATACCTGTTCGCGGCCGGTGACCCGGGCGCTAGTCGAATGATTCACAAATGAAACGCGTGTTGGTCACGGGCGGCACTGGTCTCATCGGTACTGCGCTCTGCCGCGACTTGGCCGCCAGGGGATTGCACGTCATTGTCCATACCTTGTGTAAACCCGAATCGGCAGCGGCACTGGCCGAGGGGATCTGCAAGTCGGGCGGCAGCGCCGAGACCGTGTCTTTCGACGTGCGTGATGCGGACGCCTGCCGCCATGAGCTGAAGCGCTTGCTAGCGCATGGCGTGATTCAAGTTCTGATCAACAATGCCGGGGTCTACCAGGATGGTCCGCTGGCCGGCATGGGCCCTGACCAATGGCGGCAGGTCATCGATGTGTCCCTGAACGGCTTCCATCACGTGACGCAGCCCTTGCTCTTGCCGATGCTCGGCACGCGCTGGGGCCGCATCGTCAACATCTCCTCGGTAGCGGCGATCCTGGGCAATCGCGGCCAGGTCAACTATGCCGCGGCCAAGTCGGGACTGCATGGCGCCACCAAGGCCCTGGCCCTGGAACTCGCCTCGCGCGGCGTGACCGTCAATGCCGTAGCCCCCGGGATCATCGCCTCCGACGAGCACGGCGGGGCCTTCGACGCCGAGGCCATCGCGCGGCTCGTGCCCATGCGCCGCGCCGGGCGGCCCGAGGAGGTCGCCGCACTGGTGGGATTTTTGGTCTCCGAGGAGGCTGGCTATATCTCCGGCCAGGTCATTTCCGTCAACGGCGCGATGTGCTAATTCTAATGTACGTTCAAGTTGAGACTAACTA
>JBOIDW010000372.1:0-3726 GCA_050740655.1 Gammaproteobacteria bacterium
GAGTCGTAGTGCGCGCCGACCACGATGCGTTCGGCGGTATCCGGTCCGAATAGCGCGATGACGTTGCGGTAGGTCTTTCCATCCAAATCGTAGGGCTGCTCGGAAACCGTGCCGCCCGCCTGTTCAAATTCGCGGCGAATGTATACAGCAGCGCGATCTAGCATGTGTGGGTGGCTCTCGTCGCGCGGCACCAGCGTCTCGGACAACATCCGTACGTGCACTTCCAGCCTGGCAGGATCGATATTGACGGTTACAGCTTCCGGCGCGCGCAGCAATAATGGCTGCGTCACCAGCGCCCAGGCAACTACCAGCACGCCGGTCACAACGAGGAAGCTCAGTAACAAGTTACCCAATCGCCTGCGCATAGCATCGCGGCACTCATCAGTACACCGTGTTGCTGGTCGCTCACGTTAAGCTCGGCTCACCGCAGTGCGGAGCGTTTGGCCTAGGGCTTCAATCTCTGGCCTGCATTTTTCCTAGCAGTGCCTCCGCTTCATTCCACGCATGCACATGGTACACCGTGCGGCCGCTCACCCGCTATCCGTATCTCGTCTTCTATGTTGAGCGCAACGATCACACCGACGTCTGGCGCGTGCCGCATGTCAGCGCGTCCTGGATGCAGATATGGTCGAGCAAGCGATCGGGTCGAGCTGACGGGATTGCGCCCTTTACCCTCACGGTTTAAGGGCCGGGTCGATTAATTCCGTGCTGCTCGCGCCGATCCGATAGAATAATGGATGCTCCGCGCATATGCTTGGGGTCGCTTTACCGCAGAATCGGATTGGAGACACACATGTTGGTCACGTTTCGCAGTAAGGTTTCGGGAGAGATAACGATGTTTGGCGACGTCGCGGTAGCGCTACTCAAACTCATGGGGCATAGCGGGACCGTCCCGGGCGCCCTGCTCGCGGACCAGATCCCATCGGCCTTAGCGCGCTTGAAAAAAGCCGTCGAAACGCCCGACGCGAAGGGCCAAGCAGCGCATGGTGACGACGATGAGACGAAGGCGCCACGGGTTAGCCTAGCCAACCGAGCCTACCCGCTAGTGGAAATGTTAACCGCCGCGGCAACGGAGCAGTGCGACGTAATGTGGGACAAGAACTAGCGGTCCCGATTTATTGCGTCGGCTGACCAAACTATAAGTTGACTCTAAGCGGCTTGCAAAACGCACCACGGCTCGGTGCCTACCGGCAGTCGCAATCTGCATTCTATGACGCCCGTACGGAGGCGATGAGGCATGGCGATGGGCTGCCTTTGACTTCGCCGAAGTAGCGCCCCGCGTTCCAGTCCGCGCTGGCTTTGACCATCTCCTCCTGCGCTATGACCTCGGCTTGAGTTGCTGCGTCCAGTCCGCCAGGGCGGCGAGCAGCCTGGCAATCAGCTCGCGCGTGGGCTCGTGCGTGAGCCTGCTTTGGGCATCAAAACGCTCCTGCGCCTGAGCGATCATCACTTCCGGCTTGTTGAGGAAATGTACGTCCAAAAAAATCAGGCTTTGCCGCAGGTGATATTGCGCCCGCGCCGAGCCGAACAGACTCATGCTCGCGCCCATTACGGCCGCAGGCTTGCCGGCGAAAGGCTGATCGGGCGGGCGCGAGGCCCAGTCAATGGCGTTCTTGAGCACGCCGGGGATAGAGTAGTTGTATTCCGGCGTAACAAACAGCAGGGCGTCGGCCACGCGAATCTGCTCGCGCAGGCGTTCAGCTGGCACCGGGAAGCCCTGGGCGCGCAAGTCTTCGTTATACAGCGGCAGATCCGAGATATCTGCGGTCTCGATCATGATCCCGGCGGCGGGCGCGAGCTCCCGCGCGGCGCGCAGCGCGGCGGCGTTGTAGGAAGCCTGACGCAGGCTGCCGCAGATGCCGAGGACCTTGATGGCGGTGGTCACCTGAGAACATTAATGCCTAGGACGCCGAGGACTTCGTCAAAGCAAACAAGAACAACGGCCGCAAGCAGCTCATCATTGCCGGGTGGTCACTGCGGTCTGCGTGGCCTTTCCTGCGCTCAGCGCGGGTTGCAGGCCGCTTGCTTAACGAATTCTTGCGCTGGATAATTGAGTATGGCATCTATCGTCGGAGGGCTCACGATGAGCTCGGCTTAGGCCACTGCTCTCGCGTTAACAAAAGAAAAAACCGTGGTCCCAATGCCGCATCACCGCGTTTCTTGGGCACCTCCAGGAGGCCCGCTGAGCGCCCCCGAGGACTCGCGGTACAAGCACCCTAAGCAGCGCTGGAAGGTGTACCAAGCCGGATCACGGACCAGGATGCGGCCAGCCTCATCGGCATTGCCACCGAGCAGGCTAAACGGCAATGTCGCGATATAGATAACGGCGCCGACCGCCGTAGCCGCGAACCCTAGCGGCCGCGCCACGAGGCCGTCGGCGGCCATGTAATCGGCTTTCGTCGATGGATTGGCGTAAGCGGAGTGGAACCGCCGTCCGTAATTGTATTGATAGGCGCCGCCACCGAGCTCGGCCACGTGGTCGGCCCGCGCCACCCGCGCCGTGGGGAAAGGCGCGACGGCGCATGCCGCCGCGCTGATCTAGGGCCATAGACGAGATGAGAAGATCAGCCTGTCAACCTCCGCGTATTGATTGGAAAATACCAAACCATTCCACGAACTGGCATTATTGTACCCGTTAAGCGCTACTTTGGCGCGCCCACGCCGGTAAACCCAATAGGCCACCCCGTGATCCTGTATAAAGCGCCAGCCGCGTGCGCCATCTTCTAGAGACAAAGCCCGCGCCGTTACGCTATTATAGCGCCGATGAACCCTGGTGGCGCACAGGCCGAATCTTCAAAAAAGCGCTGCCGGGCCTGCTTCCCTGTCCTCGGGAGGAGCCTATGACCCATGCTGTCGGTAACTCAACTACGAATCTAAGCCGTTGCGATGTGTTGGTCATCGGCGGCGGGCCCGCCGGTTCAGCGGTGTCCGCCCTGCTGGCTGAACAAGGCTGGCACGTGGAGGTACTGGAGAAAGACCGGCACCCGCGCTTCCACATCGGCGAATCCCTGCTGCCGCAAACCCTGCCCATGCTGGAGCGCCTCGGCGTCTTGGCCGAGGTAGAAAAGATCGGCCTGCGAAAATACGGAGCCGAGCTCGTATCCCACCACCATGGCCGCTCACGCACGGTCTATTTCGGCCGCGCCCTGGGCGGCGCCCAGCCATACGCCTCTCAGGTGCGGCGCGCGGATTTCGATCGCATCCTGGTTGCAAACTGCGCAGCCACAGGCGCACGTACCCATACCGGTGTCCGGGCGCGGCAGGTGGAATTTCGTCTCGGACGGACCTCGCTCGTCCACGCGCAGGACGCGCAAGGACAGGCCAGAACCTGGGAGGCACGCTTCGTCGTAGACGCGACCGGCCGTGACACCTTTCTCTCTGGCCAGTTAGGGGGAAAACGGCGCAACCCGCACCATAACAGCGCGGCGATATTCAGCCACTTCGAGGGGGTGCGCCGGCTTAGCGGGCGCGACGAAGGTAACATCAGCATCGCCTGGTTCGAGCACGGCTGGTTCTGGGTCATTCCCTTCAAGGATGGGATCACGAGTGTCGGCGCGGTGTGCTGGCCCGCCTATCTCCAGAGCCGTGAGACCGATCCGGACCAATTCTTATGGGACACGATTGCGCTTTGCCCGCCGCTTGCCGAGCGCATGCAACACGCCAAACTCGCCATGCCTGCGCAGGCGACCGGCAACTACTCCTATCAGCGCACCACGATGACGGGCG
>JBOIDW010000373.1:0-12498 GCA_050740655.1 Gammaproteobacteria bacterium
CGGGCGCAGGCGCAGATGCTCAGTGAACTGGCGGGCGCCGAGGTGGTATCGATCGCCATGCATCAACCGGCGCTCAACGGCGAAGACCCCTTTCGCGGCGATTCCAGGTTCATCAATGCTTACGACCCTCGATTCGTGCGCGACACGGTGTACGTCTCCGATTCCTGCCGGGCGTGGCGAAACGGCGGCTGGTCGATGTTGCAGTCGGGCGTCATTCCGAGGCGACTGCATCTTTGCCTGCATCCGATCAACTGGGCGGACCATGACCGCGACCGAGTGTCGATCTTTTGCTCCGTGCACGACGATCTAATCGATGATACCCGCCGCGCCTGCGACGAGCTGCTGAGGAAGATCGCCTCTCACACCGGTGTGCTGGAGCACGAGATTCGCGCGGCACAGGAGACGCAGTGCCACAACGGCACACCGTGCTAGGCCTGCAATGCAAGCGGGCCGCGGTGCAATTTGACCTGCGCGGGATAGTCGAACGGCTGACGATGGAGCTCCGCCTCGAATAGACTATCCGTCACTTTCGAGAATCCTAGCCTCGGGTAGAGGTCTGCAGCGGGCTTGTTCTTCGCGGTGGGCAGGTATTCGCCGACGAGTATTCTTGCACCCCTACCCCTCGCAAGTTCGGCCATGTACGCCACCATCGCGTCCTCTATCTTCCTGCCGATGACCCGGCAACTCAGCAGCAAGGTATCTATGACGCAGCGATCCGCGTCGAACTTCAGGATGAAGACGCCCACGATACCGTTATCCCCAAAGCGGTCCGTGGAAGAGACCGAAAAGACCGCGGCGCGCGGGTCGTTCATGAAGGCCTGGACCTGCGCCTCCATGTAACGACGGGTCGTGAGGTTCATCTGGTTGGTCTTTTGCGTGAGCTGGGCGATCCTGGCGAGCGAAAAACCGTTCGCCGGCTCGATCGCCACCTCCACCCCAAGACCCATGAGAAAATCATCCAGCGTTGCAAAGGACTGCTCGAACGTCGCCCGTTCGGCCTGGGCCTTGTAGATCTCGCCCTTTTTCCTGTCCTCGTCGGTCAGCCTGAGGTTTTCTATGCCGGGCAGGGTATCGATGATCGCGGGCATGAGATAGGGCTTGTCGGGGAGACGCACCGTTGCCACTTCGGGTAGCGTGGCGCGGATGAACTCGCATTCCGCCGGGTTGTCGTCGATGAAGATCATGCTGTCCAGGCCGATGTTGATCGCGCCGGCCAGCGCGCGCATGTTGGCGGCCTTGTCCTCCCAATTGATGCGCACGGCGGCGAAGTGCGTTCGGCGCAGCATCATGTACGGGTGTCGGTCGATGATCTCGAGTGCATCCGGCTCGTTGTTCTTGCTGTTCACGGCCAGGATGATGCCCCGCTCGTAGAGCCTCAACAGGCGCCTTTGCAGCTCTACGTAGCAGTTGCCCGGATAGTCATGGCCAAGCTGCACCCCGGCCAGACCGTCCTCTCCGCAGATCCCGCCCCACAGGGTATTGTCGAGATCGACAACGACGCATTTCTTGGCGTAGCCGAGTGCACTGAGGAGGTAGCGGCACAGGTCACGGCCGATCGCCGCGTAGCCCGACGGCCGGTAGGGATTCCGCGCCGTGAACCAGAGCTTGGGATCGGCGAACGTCGCGTAGCCCCTAGCCAGTACCAACTGGTTGAAGTCCCAGATAAACACGTTCGCTAGTCCGGAGGCCTCGGCGCACAGGACGTGGTTGAGCCTGGCCACGGACTGGGCCTGTCCCGCGGGGACCTGGGCATCGTAAATGCCCCAATAGGGGGACGCCAGGATCATGTTCTGGACGATGACCTGGGCGGCGGCCCTGGCCCCGGCCATCTTCGCCAGGGACATGAGCTGCAGGGCCGCCGATCCGATCTCCTCATCCCACGCCGCAGCGGGCCTCGATCCATAGGCGTCGATGAATCCGGGGATCAGCTCCTCGAGCCGGGTCAAGAGGAGAATGATATCCGGTTGGAACGCGTAGAGGGCACTCCCGGCATCGAGGACCTCCTGGGCATATCCGTTATAGTCGCCGAACCAGAACTCCGCGGCGTAGCCCTCAAGCCGCAGCTTGAAACGCAGCACCGGCTCCAGCATCTCCGCGGTATAGCTCCTGAGCACGGCAACGCGGATCGCCTTGCGCACGGTGCCGGCGGCCTCGGCATCCGGCATGTTCCGCAGGTAATCGGTAAAGCCGTATCCCGGCTCTTCCGCCCGTAGCTCCAGTAGCGTGTGCATGTGGGGGAACGCCTATGCGGACGGCGCTCGCAGGGCGCTCAGACACTTGGCGAGGCTGTCCGGGTCCTCCACGTTGTACGCCGTGACGTTCTTGTCGATGTCGCGCATGAGGCCCTTCAATACCTTGCCCGGTCCCGCCTCGATAAACCGGTTGCAGCCATCCATGGCCAGGCGCCGGACCGACGCGTCCCAAAGTACCGGTGCCGAGACCTGGCGCACCAGGACCTCCCGGATGTCCCGCGGGGCAGACACATAGCCGGCCGTCACATTGGCGACGATTGGGATCGCGGGTGTCCTGATCTCGGCATCGGCCAGGGCCACTCGCATGCGCTCACCGGCTGCGGCCATGAGCTTGCTGTGCCATGCACCACTCACCTTGAGGGGGATGAGCAGACGCACGCCGGCCTTCTTGAATAGCTCCAGCGCCTTTTCGACGCCCTGTACCTCGCCGGTGATGATGGTCTGGAGGGGCGTGTTATAGTTCGCCGGTACGACGTAGCCCGCTGCCTGCGCTTCCTCACAGATACCGGTGACCCTCTCGGCATCTATCCCCATCACCGCCGCCATGCCCCCCGGATTCAGATCCGCGGCCTCCTGCATGTATAAGGCCCGTTTCCTCACGAGCTGCATCATGGTCCCGAAGGTCAGGGCACCCGCGGCGTACAAGGCCGGGTACTCGCCGAGGCTATGGCCCGCAACGGCGCCGGGCACCACGCCCCCCCGTTTCAGGACGCTGAGGCACGCGGCATCCACCAGTGACACCGCCGGCTGGGCGAACTCGGTCAGCTTCAGCTTGTCATCCGGGCCCTGGAAGCACAGCGCCCGCATGTCCATCCCTATGGCATCCGATGCCTCCTCGAACAGCGCCCGCACCTCCGGGTCACTCTCGTAGAGCGCCTTGCCCATGCCGGTATACTGGGACCCTTGCCCGGGGAACAGGACGGCGATCCTGATCATCTCACTAGCTCCTTGGCGTTACGCACCGCGCCCACCGCTACGCGCTGTCCCGCCTCGCGAATACGAAATAAATCGTGTGCCCGTCCCGGTGCTCGCCGCCTTCCCAGCGCCTGGCCACGACGCGTCCGCCGGCCCGCTCGACCATCCGATCGATATTATGAATAAACGTGTGATCGCTCTCGCGGGGGACCGAATGATCGAGTGTGGCATTGTCCCGGTCCGGATGGGCCAGCCCGGCACAGGCGAGCATCACCGCCGTGCGCCCGAGCATCGATTCCACCAGACGTGCGGCAGACGCCTCTTCCAGATACATCAGAACCCCGGAACACACGATGACGTCATAGCGCCGGCCGTCGGTTAATTGATCGAATCGCAGCATATCCCCGGCGGCCAGCCTGACCTTGGAGCCGATGCCGGCCAGATACCTGGCCCCCGAGTCCACCGCGTAGGCATCGATGTCGATCCCGCTCAGCTCGCTCGCCGCCGGAAACACCGCGGTTTCCATATAGCGGAGCTGATAACCCGACGAACAACCCACTTCGAGGGCAGACCGGATTTGAAGCTCCGGATCCACCGCGATCGCCGCGAGATGGTCCTTCAAGTCCGAGAAGAACAACCTTCTGGACCCCTTCATGTTCTCCTCTCCGAAACGCACTGCGACCTCGTAAGGCGCGGCATAGGACAGGTGATTCGACCAGAGGAATCGGTGGTATTCGTTAATATCCCGATCGGCCAGGTCCCGGACCAGCTCCGCCGACCACCACGCCGCGCGCGCCGTTCCCAGCCACTGCTGAGCACCGATCCAGACCGCCAGGCGCTTGCGGGCACCCAAGGGAACTCGCCGCATGATCCCCTGCTTGATCAATCCCTTCAGGGTGCCTAACGCCATCACATGCTTTCCGCCCTGCGGATCTCCGCGTCGCCGGGTTTCATGACCGGCAGCTTCTTCCTCAGCCATAACAGCGATTTCTTGAACAGCCGCCCCAGCATATGCAGGAAGGGCATCGGGTCGCGCAGGCTGAACCAGGTACCCTCTTGCACGCCGTTAAAGGAGCGTAGCCACGCCAGCAGCCCGAGTGTGCCCTCCTGGTAATAATGCAAGCAGGAAATTAGGTCGAAATCCTCAATGATCCACTTGCGGCCCTCTCGGACGGGGCCCGTCCTCACGGCCTCGCCGGCAAAGTCCTTGTACATGGCCCTCACGACGTCCATGTCCTCGCTGTCGATGAACAAGCGGAACGCCTGCCCCACGCGCGGATTGATGTCGAGCACCTTATATTTGCGGTCGCGCGGGTCCCAGCGGTATCCGATATCGAGGACGCCACGGTAGCCCAACGCCTTCATGAACTGGGTTGTGATATCGGCGACCTCCTGATTCGCCTTGCAGATCCCCAGCGTCGCGCAACCGGTGTGGATGGGAAATTGGCGGATCTTGTGGCCGGTAAATCCCGCCAGGCATTCCGACTGCTCGTTGAAGTAGCCATTGAAGATATAGATCTGATCGTCGTCCCCCGGGATATACTCCTGAATCATTAGATTGGGCTGTTCCGGGTCCTCCAGGAGCCGGTATTTGTCGATGAGTTCGTCGTGGCTATGCACGATCACCATCTTCTTGCCGGTCTTGGTAAAGAGACGGTCGCCGAATATGCCCTTGAGCATGAGCGGAAACGTGATGCTATCGGCATACCGGTAAACGTCCTCCAGGGACCGCGGAAACTCGGTCCTTGCCGTTGGGACGCCATGTGCGTTGGCAAGCTGATACATCCGCTCCTTGCTGGAGAGGTCCTTGACGAGCTGCGCACTATTGCGGGGAAAGACAAATTGCTCGCTGAGCTCGCCCGCATACTCGGCCACGAATTCCGACAAGGCGTCCGACGTCGGTATGAGCAGTGCTCGCCCCCCCAATTGCTTGCCGATGGCCGTCACGAATTCCAGATAGTCTTGCGGCCGTTCCTCCACGAGCTCCCGCACGAACTTGCCCAGACAGTAGCGGGAGGGAAAGGCATGGGAGTCCTGGTCCGCGTGCACGCCGTAGACGCGGACCCCAAGGCTCCCGAGGCTCCGCATAATGGCCAAGGCGCCTATCCTGCAACTCAAGATCAGTACGGGCCGGTCGGTATTGTCGATATTCACAAGGTCGTCACTCGCAAGGGTTTCGTCAATCTAAGGACATCGCTGGCCGCTAGCCGGGCACCGGCACCAGCTCGTGATCGCACAGCAGCGGGACCGTCGCTACGTCGTCGATATGGCTCAAGACGAACTCCAGGTCCTCAAGCTGGCCCGACCGCGTGAGATAGTCCGCGCTGCGCCCGTAGCGTGCCTCCTCCGGCGCCGCTCCACGCCATCGGTCCATGCACTCCCCGGTCTGGCGGTCGGTGACCCGAAACCCGCGGTCCACCAGTCTCCCGGCGATCCACGCACACGCCATTTGGTCCTCGCGCCGGAACTGGCCGCGCGTCCCCGCACCCAGTAGCGCAATCCCGTCATACCGGCCACTGAGGTATTCGGCCACCGCCGTCAGGTTTCTAAAACACGCCACGTACACCGCCCGCGCCGGTTTCGCGTTCATGAGCAATTGGGTCCCCGACGATGAAACGAGGACCATGGGCCGTCTGATGTCGGTCCGCCTCGCGGTCTGCGCCGGGCTATTGGTCATTTCGTATCCGAACGGCATGTTGCCTCCCAGCTCACCGGCCATGAGGGGGTCCTCCAAGCGTGACGCGAGCACGCTCGCCTCGTCGACGGTGGCGGCCACGTAGACGCGGCGGCCCAGGTGCAATGCGGTGACGGCCGTGGTCGTCGCGCGAATGACGTCGGCTACGACGATGGCGTGGTCCTCGAGATAGCGCTGTGCGCTTTCCGGAAAGGAATCGATGACTACCGATCCCGCCACGCCTCATCCCTTGCGCCGGCCAAGCCGTTCAAAGCATTCATTCATGTCGGGCGGTGCTACAGCCGGGGCTGGTCAGGCGGGACGAGTCGCTCAATAAATATACCAAGACTTCAGACGCCGGATCAACGCCGGTCTGATTAATCAGGTTGTAATGGTGATGCAAGCCTGGAGTGGTATTGATCTCATTGATCACACCCCCTGTTTTTATAAGCGGTAGTGTAGGGTCCAGGGTGATCACGTCTACGCCGGCAAACCTGGAAAAAAGCAGTTCGGCGGCCTGCGCGGCGACGGCGCGGATCGCGCCACAGATTTCGCCGGTGACGTTCTCGTCGAATACGGTGCGCTGCTCACCGACGTCGTGTCGGGCTAAGGGCGAGCTCCTGACCAGGACCTCGCGGCGATCCTCGAGCACCGATGCCGTGGTGAGGCCCTGGGCGGCCAGTGTCGCAACGATGTCTCGATCGGCGGCACTGACCCCGGCGGCCCGGATCTGCCGTGCCATCAGCCGGTCTATCGTTGCCGTTCCGTCGCCTACGACGCGCAGTCCCCGCCGCCGGCTGGCATGGATCATCCTCCCGTCCAGGACCAGCAGGCGATACGATTCGCCGGCGATCCATCGCTCGATAAGAATGGCCTCGCCGTAAAGCGACGCGAGGGCGGTGGCCTTGCGGCATTCCGGCAAGGTACGGATATGTGTCGTGACGCCACGCGCGCCGGAGGTGCCCTTGGATGGTTTCACGACGGCGAGCTGAGGACCCTGGGCGCGGATAAACTGCGCAGCCGTTTCGAATTCGGCAAGGGAATAGACGGCGTGCTCCGGAACCGGCAGGCCGCCTCGCTGTAGCAATCGGTAGCATAGCGCCTTATCTCCGGCCAGGTGCAGGATCACGGGGTCATCCAGGCGCACCTCGAAGTTATTGATGAGGGTCATCCGGCCGTCCCGCCGGACCTCCCAGAAGCCCTCGGCGAGCTCCTCGAAGCTCGCGCCGATTGCCGCCGCAGCCCGTTGCCATAGCGCCTTGTAGAATCCGGTGAAACCCTGCATCTCCACCGGACTGCGCCAGCCCATGACGCCCTCCAGCTTGCGCCGGAGATAAAGCTGCTTCCGCGCCAGGGCGAGGCGCCAATCGGCCTTCCGATCCACAAGCGTGCCGCGCGCCGGGTGGCTATGCGAACCGTGACGGCTTAGGACACTGTACTATACGGCCCGTTCCGGCGCGGCCGCTATGCACTCGGGCCCCGCGGGCGCAGATTGGCATGCTGGAATGCGTCGGAGTGCAGGCCCCTGCGATAGATCTCCACGCGCAGGACCTCTTCGAGCCGAATATTGCTGAGGTGAACCTCGGGTCCGAAGTAATTCAATAACGCAAATTGACTCGTCTTGTTCGGGGCCTCGAATACGGCAACCTCCAGACCGAAGGCCTTGGCGAAGCGGTCCGCGGCACGCGGGTTCAGCTCGCCGTGTTCCCCGAATACACCGATGTTTTCGGCACTCTCCCGCGCTTCGACGACGATATTCTTGGCCCCGGCATCCAGCCAGCGACGGCCTTGATCGATCAAGCCACCGATCACGTCGGAGCTGAAGGTCCCGCCGTGCTTCTTACCCAGCTCAAACTGTACCTCGAGACCCCGCTCCTCTGCCATCTTGACCACCTGGCCGGGGGGGAGAGTCAAGTCGATAAACCCCTCGCCCGCCTCTATCCGCGCCATCCCGATGCCGGCGCACAAGTCCAGGTACTCCGCCAATACCCCGAAGCATGCCGCCACCTCGAATGGCCCGCCGCCGGTACACGCGGGTATACCGTGTCGCCGGCACGCCTCGACCTTTCTTCTGGTCGCCTTGTCGTCCGCAATCTGCCAGCAGGCCATCGATATCTTCATCGTCGACATGAGATGGGCGCTTTGTTCAAGGTGGCCTTCCAAGGTCTGCGGGTCATAGCCGGGGTCGAACGGCGAGACGCGCGGCGCCAATACCGGAACGCCGATCAGGTTCAGGTATTCGGATAACTGCATGGGTTTATCTTTTCCGGACACGCACGCCCTCCTCACGAGGTGCACACCTCGATTATTCACCCGAGCGGGTTGATACGGCGACCCATTCCCGCGTCTGCGCCAGGCATACCCGCCGGTTGGCCTTATCCGGACCAACACCGCCTGCGGCTTCCTCCGCCGCCCCCGCGGTCGCGGAGGGCGTGACAGCGTACGGTGTCCGCAAACCGAGGTCCAGTTTATCCTTACCCATCCCCGCCACGGGAGCCGTACAGTGCTACCAAACGCCAACGTATGCTAACGCCTTCCCAGGGCCGTGAGTACCGGAAGCGGGTCTCAGGCCGCAAATTGATGCAGCGCACAAGTGGCTTTATACTTCGCGTATCCCTTAACCACGAAATGATCGAGGAATAAACACATGAGGACTAGCCCGGGGCGAGAGGAGAACGGTGTAACGGCGGCCACCCAACCGGCGGTCACCCAGATCGCGCAAGGCATCGTGCAATTGGGCAATGGCTTGGCCGCAGTGGCGGAAGGGTTGGGACAACTGGGAAAAGGCCTGGCCATTCCCCAAGACCTCACCCGGATCGTGGAAGATGCGCTGGCCGCGACCCGCCGGGAGGAGCAGCACTTGGGCGGTTTCATGGGCTTGATTCGCCTGGTACGCAGCAAGGACCTCCAGCGTGCCATACACCTGATCTCGGTATTGCCGATCCTCCTGGACCGGCTTATCCCGGGTCAGACGGGCAAACGCTGAGAGGCGGGAATCATTCCAAGAAAGCCCCGCTGGCCCCGAGCGATGACATGAACAGCTTGTTGGACCTACGCGGCACGATCACGCCGGAATACGAGACCATCCTAACCCCGGAGGCGCTGGCGTTCGTCGAGGAGTTGGTGCGGCGCTTCGGACCGAGGCGCAAGGAGCTGCTGGCGATACGCGTGCGCCGCCAGCAGTACTTCGACGCAGGCGGCGTTCCGGACTTCTTAGCCGAGACCCGGCACGTGCGGGAAGGCGATTGGACGGTCGCACCGATCCCTGCGGACCTCCTGGACCGGCGCGTGGAGATCACCGGCCCCGTGGATCGCAAGATGATCATCAATGCGCTCAATTCCGGCGCCAGCACTTTCATGGCGGACTTCGAGGACGCCTCGAGCCCGACCTGGGAGCAGATGATGGACGGTCAGGTGAATCTCCGCGATGCGATCGACGGCGCCATCAGTTATGCGGGACCGGACGCTAAGGTCTATCGCTTGAACCCGGGCCGGCTTGCGACGCTCATCGTGCGCCCGCGCGGCTGGCATATGAAGGAAAAGCACGTGGTGCTGGACGACGAGCCGATCCCCGCCAGCCTGTTCGACTTCGGTCTATACTTCTTTCATAACGCCAAGCGGCTCATCGCCAAGGGCACGGCGCCGTATTTCTATCTCCCCAAGATGGAGAGTCGCAAGGAGGCGCGCCTGTGGAACGCCGTGTTCCTTTATGCACAAGACGCGTTGCACATACTGCGCGGGACGATCCGCGCCACCGCGCTGGTCGAGACGCTCACCGCTGCCTTCGAGATGGACGAGCTCTTATATGAGCTGCGAGAGCACGCGGCCGGGCTTAACTGCGGGCGCTGGGATTACATCTTCAGCTTCATCAAGTGCCTGCGCAACCACCCGGAGTTCGTGCTGCCGGACCGCAACCAATTGACCATGCATCAGCATTTCCTGCACGCCTATTCGCGGCTCCTGGTCAAGACCTGTCATCGCCGCGCCATCCATGCCATGGGCGGGATGGCCGCCCAGATCCCGATCAAGGAAGACGAGCTGGCCAATGAGTCGGCGCTCGCCAAGGTGCGGGCCGACAAGGAGCGAGAGGTGCTGGACGGCCATGACGGCACCTGGGTTGCGCACCCCCTGCTGGTGCCGGTGGCGCAGGCGGTGTTCGATAAACACATGCCGGGCCCGCACCAGATCCACAAGCGCCGCGAGGACGTGCGCGTGAGCGCCGCGGACCTATTGACGTTACCTGAGGGCTCCATAACGCTCGCCGGATTGCGGCACAACATCAGCGCTGCGCTGCTGTATATGGAATCCTGGTTGAGCGGCAAGGGCGCGGTCCCCATCGCGCATCTGATGGAGGACGCAGCGACGGCCGAGATCTCGCGTGCCCTGCTGTGGCAGTGGATCCGCTATCCGAAAGGGGCACTGGAGGACGGTCGCAAGATCACCGTCGAGCTGTTCCGGGCCGAGCTGGGTAGAGAAGTGGATCGGGAGCGGGCGCTGATCGGTGAAACTCGATTTGCCTCGCGCAAGCTCAAAGAGGCGGCGACACTGCTCGATAAGCTGGTGACCACCACCAAGCTACCGGCCTTCCTGACCGTGGAGGCCTACGGCCTGCTTTAGGGACCCTGGGGAACCTCTGTTCGCTGTCGCCGCAACCCTCAGGGAGAACGAATCGTCAGGACCGGCACAATTCAAGGACGGCCGGATCAGCACGGACAGCGCAGGGCGTCAATCCCGAGGCGCTCACGCCGCCGAGCCGCGGTATGATCCAGGATCGCAGGTATTGCCGTGATCACCGCACGATTCTGGAAGGCGCGCTGGCACGACTATAGCTGCAATGGTCGGGCGATCCGACGGTGTTATTGAATGAACCGCCGGATTGAGCCATAATCTTAGCTCGTCAGACTCGAAAATAGTTATGCTTCTCAATGTGTTAAAGTGCAAGCTCCACCGGGTAACCGTGACCCATTCGGAGCTGGAGTACGAAGGGTCCTGCGCCATCGATGCGCAACTGCTCGAGGCGGCGGGGATCCGCGAGTACGAGCAGATCCATATCTACAACGTCGATAACGGCGAGCGGTTTTCCACCTATGCGATCCGCGCCGAGGCCGGCTCGCGGGTGGTCTCCATCAATGGCGCGGCCGCACACAGGGCGAGTCCGGGTCAGCGCGTCATAATCTGTAGCTATGCCGCCCTGTCACCGGAAGAGCTGCGGTGCCATAAACCAACCTTGATCTACGTCGATCGCAACAATCGCATCACGCGCATAGGTTCGAAGATCCCGGTTCAGGCGGCTTGAACACGGCGGTACGCTCCCGTATGATTGCCGCGCCGCCGCACCTCCGTGGAGCGGCGTCATTTCCGAATTGTATAGATATTATTTCGCGAGGATAGAGCAATGGGCGGTATTCTTGAATTGGTCGAAAAGCTTAAGTCCCCAGTCGGCATGGTCGTTGCCGTGGTGGTGATCGCGGGCATCTATTTTTACTATAAGTGGTTGATGAAGGACTGAGTAGCGGTTGCAGTTCGTTTTTCTTTCCCCCGGCTCGTCAAGGTGGACAGGAAGTGAAGAGCTTCCTGGTCCGCTGAGCCGCCCTCCCCCCGGTTGCCCAAGGCCAAGGGCGCCGATCTGCGCGTGGCGCCCGAGGAGCCCTTTTTTAAAACCCTAAGCGGGGCCTGACTTACGGGCGTCGGGGTAGCGTGGCGCCTCTTGGCGCAAGCGTCGTGGTAAGGGTAGACTCGGAATAGTATCAACCAATCCATAACGCCATGATCAATCGCCGGATCGTTAGCGTATTTTTCGTCGTAGTGCTCGCGATTACCGCCGGGGTATGGTGGTACCCGCAGCTCGATCAGCAGTTCTATCAGTGGTTCCCGCGGGTAGGGCGGCCCTATCAGACCAACCCCGGAAATCAGACGGCGGTCGAGATCGGCAAGCCGGAGCCCATCTGCCCCGATGAGCGTCCCGAATGGCGCGCCGCGCAGGTCATCGATGGGCTCATGGTAGAGGCCTCCGCCGCCTGCAGCCCGGATGACCCCTATGCGGTCGCCGCCTTCGTCAAGGGTACCAACAATGTCTCTATGGATACCTTGATGAAGGCCGGGTTGTCGCCGGACACGGTGGTCCTGACCGACGATCGCGACGGTGACGGAGACCCGGATGACGTGCATATACGCCTGGAGGTCGCCGAGCTCAACGGCCGCTCGCCGGACGTGGCCTTCCCGGTCCCGGGGTATTCCATCGCACCCGGGATCCAGCCGGGATTCTGGGTGTTCGCCCCCAAGACCCACGGCATGGTCACCAAGGACTTCGTGAGCTATGAGGCGACGCCGATGATCCGCGCCCCGTCGCCGACGATTCGCGTCGAGGTCGGGGACCGCGTGCGCATCACGTTGGAGAACACCCATTATCTGCCCCATACCATCCATCTCCATGGGGTAGACCATCCGTATTACCTCGACCACCCCATGCACGGCGACAAGCGCGGCAACGACGGCGTGCCGGAGACCAGTCATATCCAGGTCATGCCGGGCGAGAGTTTCACCTATGAGTTCACGCCGCGCGTGGCGGGCACGCAACTCTACCATTGCCATGAACAGGCCCCGGTGCACGTGGCGATGGGGCTGATGGGGCTGTTCGTCGTCGAGGACAACCGGCCG
>JBOIDW010000374.1:0-9458 GCA_050740655.1 Gammaproteobacteria bacterium
ATCGAGCCCATTATTGAGGATAAGATCAAACCGGCGCAACAAGGCTTCGCGGCGCTTATTGCCCAAGGCGATGCGCAGGGCCAGGCCCAGGATCGTAAAGGTCCCCAAGATCAGAATAGCGCTGCTCAGGTGGGAGACGTTCATCGCATAGCTCGTATCGCCCAGTACGCCCGCGCCGGTAAAACTAGCCCCGGCCATGGCCGTATAGTGCAGTCCCGGGATCGCCAGGCCCATGAGCAGGGCGCTGCGGAGCTTTATAGCGCGTTCGCTTTGCCTCGACGCAAACTGGAGGCGCAGGGCCACCATGGCCACCACGACGGCGATGATGACCGACAAGGCTACCATCATGGGCTCGTGATGCATCACCCCCGGTAGCCGGATGGCGAGCATCCCCGTGTAATGCATCGCCCCGATCCCGGATCCCATCAGAACACTGCCGAGGAGCCAACTTTTGGGGCCCATCGCCTCGCGGCTGACGACATGGAGGGCAACCCCGGCGGCCACCACCGCCGCCAGGTGGGAGAGCACGACAGTCGGCACGTCATAGAACATGGGGATGGGAAGGGAGAAGGCCAGCATGGCGACGAAGTGCATGGACCAGATCCCGGTGCCCATCGCGACCGCACCGCAGAGCAGCAGACCGAAGCGCTCCCGCCCGCGGGTGGTGGTGAGCCTAGCGGCGAAATTGAGGGCGACGTAGGAGGCCAGGACCGCGATCAGCACCGAGATCGCAACCAGGCCGGGGTCGTAACTATAAGGTAATAGGGCGTTATCGCCTAAGTCAGGCATGTAGTTGATCGCTCAAAAACCGCGGTTGCGCTAGCCGACGGTGTGTGCGCGCGCCAATCCGGCAAATCGGATCGGTCCTGCCGCAAAGGACCGTAAAAACGATTACCTGCGATGGTCTGTCGGTCCGACACCGCTAGTATATATATATAGCTGCAGTGAAAGGTAGATATTCGACGGTCCGAGCAGCACGTCAACAAACCCGGCTCGAAGAACTTTTTGGAAAAGCGATCCAGCGGAAGCCGGAAAACTCGTAGCGCGTGGCAAAGGCGTCGATTGGGCATTCAATAGTCGGACGCCTGTGAGGGGGTAGTAACGAAGCTGTCCGGCACCCGTTGGTTCCATCGCGTCCATGATGCTTTGCGTCCGCGCGTCGCGCCCCCCGTACGCCGCAGCGCTAGCGGCGATAAAAATAATCTTCGATGTTTTTAATGAAACGCTCGAAGGGATCGGCCGGATCGTAGGGAGTGTCGGCGTCGAGCGGGCGTGGCGGGCGCGGGCCGTCCTTGAATTTGGACTGCTCCACGGCGTCGGTGACGAACCAGGGTTTATGCTCGTGGTCCAGATAGAGCTTCTGCATCTCCCGGAGGTTGAAGGGCCGGGAACCGAGCCGGCCGAACACGGCGATCTGGTGGCCGGTCTCGTCCACCGCCCGATCGCGATCCAGGCCCTTGGATAAGGCCAGGGCCGGGTTGGCGGTGGGATAGCTGGCGATCAACTGCGGCTTGGGCTCGGGGCTGAAGCCATAGAAGCGCGGTTGGGTCTCGGGCGAGGTGAGCTGCACGACCTTCAGGCCGTTGCGGCCATCCGCGACATAGGCGAAGAGGCTCGCGTTGGTGGTCGCGACTACCACGTCGCGGGCGTCGTTCATGCGGCCTTCGGCGCTGTAGCTCATGTAGAGCTTGGGCTGCTCCGGGCGCTCCACGTCGATGATGGCGAGGCCGTCCGGGCCGGCCGCGACGTAGGCATAGGTGCGGGCGACGTAGACACGCTGGGCATCCGCGATCGGGACCCGGGCGCCGTCGATGAGCCTGGGCTGGTTTGGATCCGTGACGTCCATCACCCGCAGGCCGCTGCGCTCGGTCACGAACAGATAACGGAATTGCAAGGCCGAGGCGCGTACCTCGTCCATCGGGACGACGGCGGCAACGCGGGGACTCAAGGGATTATCGAGATTAAGGACCACCAGGCCCGCATCGGCGGCGATATAAACGTAGTAGCCGCCGATGGTGACGTGGCGCGCGCCCTTCAAGATCCCGTTCTCGTTCCAGGTCAGCGCGCGCTTGAAGAAGTTGTTGCGCGGCTCCAGGTCCGCCAGATTGTTCACGTCGACGAGGATCAGTCCCTCTTCCGAATCCGTGATCAAGGCGTAATTGTAGATAGGATGGAGGCTCTGCTCCATGTTCTCGTCGTCCATGAGCCGCTTCATCTGCGCGCCGCTCAAGCCGAAGGCCGGTTGATAACGGCGATTCGGGTGGATCGGCTGATTCGTCGGTAACGCCACACAAGTCGCATTGGTGGTATCGACCTGCGTGTCATGACCGAGCGGCGAGAAGGGCGCGGTGATGAAGCGCTGTCCAAAGCCCTTGTTGGCGATGTTCGCCACGTCGTAGGCCTCGAAGCCGGCCTCGCCCTGCGCGACATAGAGATACTCGCCGCGCAGCTGCAAGCAACCGACGCGGCCGCCGGTGTCATGGTCATAGGCCTCCTTCAGGACCTGGCCGTTCGACTGATGCTCGCGATACCAGTCCGGATAGGCGTACTTGTGCAGATAACTCCCGACCACCGCTTGCGGCTCGTCCCACTCGGTGACGCGCACCGCCTCGATGCCGCCATCGGTGCCGGTCCAGGCGTTGTAGCCGACAAAGTTCACGAAATTGGTGCCGAGCAGAAGCAACTGCGACATGATCGCGTTGTTGTCGTTTTCCTTGGAGATATGGCAATCCGTACAGGTCTTGGTCTCGGTCTTGCGCTCGGTATGCGGATAATGCGGCGCGAAGGCCTGGGAACTGAACCCGCTCGCGGCGATCGGGGGTTGCTGGATATAGATCAGCTCGCGGTTGGCGTTGCGCGAGGACAGCACCAGCGCCGAGGAAGAACGCACCGGGGCGATGCGGCCGCCCTTGACCGGACTATGCCTGCCGAGTTGATACATGTCGTCGCGCGCCACCTGCGGATTATAGGTCGCGTAGTTGCGCACCTCGTCGCGGTCGTAATGCTGGCGGCGGGTCTTCCAGTTGGCCTGGATCGGCAGATGACAGCCGCCGCAGCTCGTGGCCCAGGAGCTGTGGCAGGCGAAACAGGTCATGTTCTGATCCTGGTGCGCGCGCTGCGCGGGTGCCACGCCCAGTCCCCAGACCATGGACTTGTCCTTGGACACGGTCTTGGCGCGCGCCGCCTTGGCGTTGTAGTCGGGATGCGAGGGATCCACGCTATCCCTGACCAGAGAGAGCTGCCATTCCTTGTTCGGATCCAGGGCCGAGCGCTGATAGAGCTTTCCGTCTCGCCATTCGAAGCGCTTGCGCCCATCCTGGGTGCGCAGCAGGCTCATGTCATTGCCGCCCTTGGGCGCGGCCGGTCCGCTGGTGCGCAGCCTGGGATATTCATCGACCGTGCCGTGGCAGTCCACGCAATCGACCTCTACGGCCTGCGCCACCTCGCCGTAGATGTGGCCGTTGCCGTGCGTGTCCGAGCCGAAATGGCAGTCCACACAGTGCATGCCGACGTCGACGTGCACCGAGGAGAGATGCACGGCCTTCTGGAACTTGTTGGGATCGTGATCGGAGACGCCATTACCCTTGGCGTCCAGGAGCTGGCCGTGCCGATCGCGTTTATAGACGCCGCGGAAGTTCCAGCCGTGACCGTGGTAGTCGGCGAACTGGGTATCCTTCATCTTCTTGTTGTTGTCCCAGACGCCCTTCAGGAACCCGACGTCCCCCCACAGGCCGCGCATGGCCGCCTCCTCCGGGTTGCGCATGGTGATCTCGAAGGCCTTCCTATGACCGATGATGTTGTGCGGGTCTACGCCCGAGGCGAGACCCGCGTCCCAGCCGCTCACGTAGCGCTGCTCCTTGGGCCACATGTTCGGCGCGTCCGACTCGTAATCCCACATCGTATAGCCGAGGTAGCTGTTCACGAACATGTTGGGCTGGTGCATGTGGCAGATCATGCACTGGCTGCTGGGGATGGCGCGCGTGAACTCGTGCCGCAGCGGATGGCCGCTCTCGCCGTGCGGGATGGTCTTATCGACAGTGACGGTGGTGCCGCTGTGACCGTGGCGCGCATAGGGTCCGGAATGGCGCGGATCGCGGTCGTTGCCGTAGACCACGTGGCAGGCGGAACAGCCCGAAGACCGGTAATCGCCCGGCTGATCGTTGGTACCCATGAACCACAAGAAGGGGTCGTTCAGGCGCGTCTTGTAGAGGTTGATGACCGGCACTGCGATGCGCGCACCGGTACCGGGGCCGCGGTTCGATTGGCGCTGGTCGGGACGGCCCGGCTCCTCCAAGCGCTGGAGTTGACCCAGGGCGTCCGGCAGCCCGGTCTCCATGAACAGGTTGCCGATGTTGCGGCCGCCGCGCTCGAAGATGCGAAACACGTCGGCGGGCGGCAATACCTCCCAGGCGGGCAGAGGCGCGAGCTGGGGTAACACACCGCGTGCCTGCATCTTGGCATCGACGCGAGTGGCGCTGTGCATGGTCTGGCCGATGGTGAGCGGGTCGCCTTTCGCCTCGGCCTTGCGGCGTGCCTCCCCCGTCAAGGGTTGGTAGGACTCGCCAAGTAGATAGCGCTTGAAGGGCAGGATGCCGTTGTTGTAAGAGGCGCCGCCCCAGAACATCGCACCGGTAGCCATGAGGCTGCGCTCGCTGGCCAGGATCTGCGGCAGATGGCAGGCGCCGCAGGCCTCGCGGGCGACCCGGTAATCGCTGGGGTTGATGAAGCGAATGAACTCCGGGGCCTCCATATTCAACATGCTGTAGGAGCGTTCCGGGGTCGCGCTCTTGGGATAACGCCAGTACTCCGGGTGGCGCGGTTTAACGTGCGCCTGATCCAACGCCGCGCGGTACTGGGCATCGTTCGGCTGTGAGCCCGCCGGCTTGCGCGCCGCAGGGTCGCCGCCGTGGCAATCCACACAGCCCAGCACCACGCCCGGGTTCTCGTGCATGGTGTAACGATCGGTCTCGGTATGACAAGTCATGCAGCCCGCGGTCTTGGCCTGCGCCTGGGCCTCGGTCTGCTGGCCGGGCGCGGGCGGGCTCTGGGTATAGGCGATGTCCTGCGGGGTCTCGGCCTGCGACACGCCGGGCACGGCGCATGCGCCGAGGCACGTGATGAGACAGAGATAGCGGGCGGTGGAACGTGGCATACTCGACAATCAGTAAATCAGTAAATCAGTAAGTCAGGATGATGTTTCCAAGCACCGAGTAAGAGACCTGATCGACGAACAGGTCGCGGAAGCCGTCCCCTGGCACCAGCACCGCGCCTGACAGGCGGCCGACGAGGTTCTGGGTGAAGAACGGCCGGTAGATGAAGGCCAGGGACAGGTCCCAGCCGATATCCGAATCGATCCGCGCCTGGTTGCGTGCCGCCTCGAGGATCGTCGTGTCCTCGAAGAACAGCTTGTTGGCGTTGGCCGAGACGCGCAGCTCCGGCAACACGTCGAAATCGGCGCCCAGCCCATAGAGCTCGACGCCGGGATTGGTGAAGTCGGACTGACCGTGTTCCTTGGAGGAGCGTAACGAGCTCAACACGCCGTTGCGCGTCTGTAGCGTGACCCCGCCGCCGCCGATGTTGGGGACGGCCTGGCGGATCCAATAACTGGTATCCGCCCCGGCGATGAGCGGGTTCTCGAAGATCGCGTCGAAGCCCTGTGAGGTCTCATCAAAGGCGTCGTCGTCGCCGCTCGCGTAGACCACCGAGGCGCGCGGCCTTATCCAGTCGAAATCCAGCGAGGCCTCGGCGGCGGCGAACCAGGCCCGGACGTCGGTCTCCGCATCGATGAAGGTGCCGCGCGACTCATCCCCTAGCGCATAATAAAACGACCCGGTGAGATTCAAGCGGCCGAAATGGCCGTCGCCGTTATAGCCGAGATAGACCACGTCATAGTCGCGCCCCAGCTCGTGGCCGAGGGTCGCGGGACGCGCGAGGAAGCCGTTGTCGTCGAAGAACAGGCCGTCGTCGCCCTCGCGGTTGCGGTTATAGACCACGGTGGCCTGGGAGGTGAAACCGCGCACCGGGAAGTCCTGGCGGTAGAGGTTGCCGAGCACGGTGTCGTCGTCGCGCGGGTCGTCGGAGATGTCGTTCAATCCGCTGTTGGTGTCCTTCTCCAAACGCCTGAACCAGGCGACGTTGTATTGCCAGATATTGTTGTCGCGGCTGCCGAAGAAGCGGATCCCGAGCTGGTTGTCCTGGAACAGGAAACCGCGAAAATCGGTCGAGAACGGCTGGATGCCGAAGCGCACGCTGTCGAAATCGTAGCGGTCCGAGACATTGCGGATATGCACGTCCAGAAACAGCTCCTGCATGGCGAGCTGGGCGTCGTCGCGGGTCTCCCCGTCGCGCGGATCGATATGCAGCGCCCGCAACTCCTCGACCTCCGCGTGACTGACGTTGACTACCGGCGTCACGCGAAACTCGTAGTCCGGCGGTTTGAAGACCGTATTGCCCTTATAGGCGATCAGGGAAAAGATGAAATTCTGGTTGAAGAGCAACTGGTCGCTCCCGCCGAAGGTATCCAGCGCCCCGGCCGAATTGCCCACCTGCGGCGCGACCGGTGTCGGCACGCTGCGCAATTCGAGCGTCGAATCGGAGATCACGCTGAGGTTGACGAACCAGTCGCGATACACGGGCCGATCGGCCTTCAGGAGGTTGCGATTGTAGGGGTCGTACCAGGGTTCTTTGACCAGTCCCAGGTCTTTCGCGAGACGCCAGCGGTCCGGTATCGGGATGAAATCGCCGGGCGCGGCGGGCGCCGGCGACGGGACCCGCTCCAGACCGGTGGCACGATTCGGATCGGTCACCTCGGGGGGCTCGGCCGCGGGCTCCGCACCCGGCCGGTAGCGTTCGTCCTCCGGGTATATCGTTGCAGGCACCTCGGTATTCGATTCCCCTGTCTGCGGTAGGGTCGCGCCCGGCCGGTGGCGCGGCGCGGCGGGCGCCGGCGATGGGATCGGTTCCAGGCCCGTGCCACTATTCGGTTCGGTCACTTCGGGTGGTTCGGCCTCCGCGGGCGCTGGTTTTATGCCCGGTTGCTCGCGTTCGTCCTCCGGGGATATCGTTGCGGGCCCCTCGGGTTCGAGCTCCCCCGCCCGCGGCGCCCGTGTCCCCGGCCGGAGCCGTGACGCGGCGGGCGTACCAGCGGCGGCAGGGGCGCTCGGCTCTGCCTCGTCTTCCTCCGCCCGCGGCGCGCGTGTCCCCGGTCGGAGCCGCGGCGCGGCGGGCGTGCCGGCGGCGGGGACGCTCGGCTCGGCGCCGTCCGTGCCCGCTGCATCGGCGCTATAGGCCGTCTCCACGGCCAGCAGCAAGGCGGTGACGATTAACCCGAAATACCAGTTGCGAGTTTCCATTATGAACCTTTACCCCGGAGGGTCCCGCACTCGACCCGATGCACCGTCACTTCCCGTTGCATGGCGTCTGCTCATCGCTGCCGATAAAGGGCGCGAACGGGCATTGTACGTAACGCAAGTTCACGGTCTCTCCGCTGCTGGTAATAGCGACCGTGTCCGCCCTGATCCCCTTCGGCGCGTTTCCGATGCGGCCCCGCAGCGCACGGCCGGCGTTGTGCACACCCAGAAAGGACACCATATCGTCCTGGTCCACGCCGTCGCCCGAGATCCCCAAGGCCCCGACCAGCGTCGTGCCTTTATAGATGGGCACGCTGCCGGGGAAGATCTGAATACCGTTCGCCAACCGCCGCTGGAGCGAGGGCTTGGACGCCGTGCAGTTGGTACGCGCTTGCCCCGTTGCAGCGGCAAGCACGTCGGCTGCCACGAGGTCCAGTTGCAGACCGACGTTGAACACACTCCATTCGTTGACGCCAATCCTGAATAGGCCATCATTGCGACTAGGACGGCTCAGGGGGCCGGTCGGACCCGATACGCTGCCATCCGGGAAAAACGGGCGTGCCAGGTTGCCGATGGCCCGGTTGCTGAACGCGACTCGATCCGCGTACAGCCGGCCGCGGTGCGGTGCATCGACAAATCGCTGCGCGGCACGGACGTAACTGCGTATCCTGCCGCCGGCCCTGCTCAGTTTGCGGGCGGCATCGGGCGCGGTGAAAAACGCCGCCGCGCGCGCCTTCTGTAACGACACGTCGATGCCGAATACCGGCGCATCGCGGGTGCGGGCGAACCCCAGGATGGTGCCCTGCGTGTCTACCACCGACAGCGACACGCGGGCTTGGCTGCCGTTCGGCTGCCGGATCTGGGCACGCGCGCGATTGGCGATCTTCAGACCTTCGCGCAGGACCGCATTGACCTCGCGTGCCGTCAGTCTGCGGCCCTTATTGCGGGCTCCGGTCCTGCTCGGGAAACGATTGTTGGAGTTACCGTCGCTCAGCACGAAGGCATCCAGGCCGCGAAACAGGCGAGGATTGATGTTCTTCGCAGGCTCGATGCCGGACTCGGGCTGGCCGAACGCACGGCCTCGTTGAATGCTGTTGGGCGTGGGCGCGTCGAAAAAGCCAAGGACCGGCACCAGGGCGCCGGCCCGCCCCTGGTCGATATCGTCATAAGGCGGCGCCGCACCAGGATCGGCGCGAAGGTCGCTGCGGTCCGCGTCGGAAAAGCGCAGCAGCAAACCGCCCGCGGAGATACGGTCGGCGCGCCGGTTAACGGGTGCCTCCAGGCCCACCGTACCGGCCAGCGCGATGATCTCGTCGACATCGCGGTCGTTGTTGAAGATATTGGCGTCCGCGCTGTATCTACCGTCGGAGACCACACCGATGGCGCCCACGGGCGTGCCGCCGAAATACAGCGGCAGCCCGCCTGGATCGGCCGACAGGCCCAGCGGCGAGCGCCTCGGTCCGATGCCCGGTGGAGCGCCCTGCTGCACCAGGTCGCCGCAGGGGAGTTGGCTGAACTGCACGCCGAACAGGGGCCCGGACGGCTGGCCGCGCTCGCCGGGGTTGAAGAACTCCTGCACGATCTGGCTCGCCGTGCGCGTGCTGAAGGCGTTGCCTTCGCTGGAAAGGTAGGCGCCGGTGATCGCCTTGGCGATGGCGGCAAGCGTCACAATCGGCAGTTGCAGCTCATCCAGGCCGGCCTGGCCGGATGCAGCGCGCCGGTTTCTGAACCTCCCGGAGGTGATCCTGACGTTCTGGGACGCGCCGTTGGTCTGGAACACCGCAAGGACATTGCCGACCCGGTCTACCACTGCAATCGTCGCTTCGCGGTTACGTACCTGGGCCTCCCGGACGGCGCGGGCGATGACGTCCTTGACCATCGAAACGCTCAAAAAGGTTGAGCTATTCGCGCATGCGCCGGTGCAGTTGCTGTTGGCCGCGTAGCCGCTGTCGATGCCTAGCAGCGCGATCAGCATGACCGCCAGCGCGGCGGTAAACACCGCCCTGGCTCTTGCAACCATGACCGCCATGGACTCTAGCCCCTCCCCGTGCTGGTTCTTGATATGGCTATGACACCGGTGCGCCTATGGGCAACGGCGCTGTACTGGAT
>JBOIDW010000375.1:0-10035 GCA_050740655.1 Gammaproteobacteria bacterium
CTCTACACCCTCGCTTTTATCGTGCAGGCGACAGGTTACGCGATCGCGCTGGCAGGCTGGGTCCTGCAAGGCCGGGGCCCGGCCGGTAACCTGCTCAACAAACCCTACTACTTCGTGCTGGCGAATCTTGCGGCACTAATTGCGCTGCTGCGTTTTGTCAGGGGACAGGAGATGGTGGTCTGGACGCCGGTACGATGATGTATACTGACAATGGGTATAACTTACGCTTTTACGGACGTCATGCCGGCTTTCGCCGGGGTGACAGTTAACAGGTGGCGTCTTGCATCTTTAGGAAAATTATGCCCGTTCACGGTATAGCGGCAAGCGTGCTAGACCTCACGAGACGATGATGTTCCCAATTAACAAGATCCGGGGGCTCATGCAACCCCGCGATAAGCGCCGCTTGATCACCGTGGTCGCGGTCATCATCATCATGGCCGCACTGGAGGTAGTCAGCATAGGCGCGATCGTGCCGTTCATGGCCATACTCGTTCAGCCGGAAATCATCGAGAGCAACGCATGGCTGCGTGACCTCCATGCGTGGTCGTCCTTCGGCGATCCGCACCAGTTCTTGCTGTTCGTCGGTGTGTGCCTGTTAGCGATATTCTTCCTGAAAAATGTATTCGGTGTGTTTGCCGTCTGGCTGCAACTTCGCTACGTATGGAGCATGTATTGTTCATTGAACAATAGGTTGCTGTCGAAATACGTGTGGATGCCCTATACCTTTTATATCACTACCAACGTCTCCGAATTGCAGAAAAACCTCAATTCCGAGATAAACAATACCATACTCGGTGTCGTTCAGCCGTTCATAACGATCGCGGCGAACGGGGTAGTGGTCATGGCGATAGTCCTGATGCTCGTATTTAACGATCCCGCCCTCGCGTTAATCATTTCGGTAGTCTTGGGGGGCGCCTACGGCGCGATATATCTGGTAACCAGGAAGATGGTTGCCAGCTCGGGGAACGATTTGATGGCGTCCAACAGCGAGCGGTTCAGGCTGTTGGGAGAGATCTTGCCCGGAGTCCGGGACGTGAAGGTCTTTAATCGGGAAGCGTACTTTATCGACAAATACCGGCACGCGATAGAGCGTTTTGGAAAGAACTCCGTCTTGTATAACATGGTTTCTCAGACGCCGCGATACGCGATCGAGTTTCTCGCGTTTGGCGGGTTATTGGCAATCGTGCTTTTCATGTCGGCAGTGCGGAAGGACCTGTCTCAAGTAGTCCCGTTCGCCACCCTGTATGCGTTGGCGGGCTACAGGATCCTCCCGGCGCTCCAGCAGATCATGGGGGCACTGACCTCCGTGCGATTCTATTCGAAGGCCGTGGATACCGTTACCGCACATTTGGATCTGGCGAGCGACAAGATGGCGGCGGCCGGGGAACGGGATCAAGCGCCGCGCATGCGCTTCGAGCATGGCCTGGAGCTACGCAACGTCCGCTTTACCTATCCGGGGTGTCAGGATGGCGCGTTGAAGAACATCTCGCTGAGTGTTTCGTGCAATCAATCGGTGGCCTTGGTCGGCTCGTCCGGCGCGGGTAAGAGCACGGCGGCGGATATCATACTCGGTTTGCTCCGCCCGAGTGGCGGAACCATGCGGGTCGACGGCACCGTCATCGATCGAGATAACGTGCGGCCGTGGCAGAGGAGCATTGGTTACGTGCCGCAGCACATCCAGATGATCGATGACACGGTGACGCGGAACGTCGCTTTCGGTGTGCCGGACGGTGAGATAGACCACGGAGCGGTCCGGCGTGCCGCAAGAATCGCCAATATCGCGGATTACGTCGAAAAGGACATGCCCTTGGGCTTTGACACGGTCATCGGCGACCGGGGGATACGCCTCAGCGGGGGTCAGCGCCAGCGTATCGCCATCGCGCGCGCGTTGTACAACGACCCGGACATACTGGTCCTGGACGAAGCCACGAGTGCGGTCGACAACGTAACCGAGGCAGAGATCGTTCGCTCTATCCTGGCCTTGAAGAAAACCAAGACGGTGATCGTGATAGCACACCGGCTGTCTACCATACAGACGTGCGAGAAGATTTATGTATTCGAGAAGGGGCGCGTCGTGGCGGAAGGTGGTTACGATGAGCTGATGGAAGATTCGGAAAGCTTCCGGCGACTCGCAACGGCAGGCAGTGGGGATAATAGCGTGCCGGCTGTGCCGATGCCGGAGACCGTGCCGATCGCCAGCGCCGCCGGCATGGCACAATGATGTCCTTGGATGTGCCCCGACCGGCGCCCGCTGCCCGCGAGCCCGGTCGCCGGTGCCTCGACTTCGCAACCCGTCGGATCACGCAAATTAATAAGCATCAAGACGTGGCCGCCAGGCCTTCCGGCCAGGCCGTTCCAGACGACGAACAAATCCCTGGGTCTCGGGACCGAACTAGATTTTTCGCCCGAAGACCTCCTTGAACCGCGCCTCGAACTGGACGCGATCGTAGCGGTGGTTTTGGGTCCCGGCGTGCTCGATCTTCCAGGCACCCATGAGCGAGGCGATGCGTCCGGTGGTCTCCCAGTCGAGGCCGTGGAGGAGACCGAAAATCAACCCGGCCCGGAACGCGTCACCGCAGCCGGTTGGGTCTTTGACGGCGCGTGGCATTACCGCGGGGATCTCGTATTGCCTACCCTTGGTATACACCACCGAGCCTTTTGCGCCTAAGGTCACGATCAAGGCCTCGAGCCTTGTCGTTAGCGCCGCGGCGTTCAGGCCGGTGCGCTCCTGCATGAGTTGCCACTCGTAGTCGTTGACCGTGACATAGCTTGCCTTATCGATGAAGTGCATGAGCTCGTGCCCCTGGAACATGGGCATGCCTTGACCGGGGTCGAAGATGTAGGGCACCCCGGCCTCGACGAGTTGGCGGGCGTGATCGATCATGCCTTGGCGGCCGTCGGGGGCAATGATCCCGATACGCGCCGCGGGGGTAATGGATAAGGGATTCAAGTGCGAGAGATTCATGGCGCCGGGATGAAACGCGGTGATCTGGTTGTCATCGAGATCGGTGGTGATAAAGGCCTGCGCGGTCAGGGCCTCCTCGCAAACCTTGATGGCGTCGCGGCGCACCCCGCAGCGGTCCAACCACTCGGCATAGGGGCCGAAGTCGCGCCCCACGGTCGCCACCGGCAGGCCATCGATGCCCAGCAGGGCGAGGTTATAGGCGATGTTCCCGGCGCAACCGCCGAGCTCACGGCGCATGTCCGGCACCAGGAAACACACGTTCAAGATATGGATCTTGTCCGGCAGGATGTGGTTCTTGAAACGGTCCGGAAACACCATGATGTGGTCATAGGCGATGGACCCGCAGATCAGGGCTTGCATACGTTCTCCTCCGTTATTCGCAACACGCATCGATTGCCATCCACTACACGTTTATGGCCGTGCTGTCCTTGCACAACCGGGCGCCGGACGGCAGTAGTCCTGGGTTTAGCGGGGCCACCCCGGCCCCCGCCGAAATACGCGGTGGCCGAGTGGGCGCCGCCGCTATACTGCGAACGGGCACAATTTACCGAATCTACATTAACCTCTCTAGCCGTCACCCCGGCGGAGGCCGGGGTCCAGTGCAGCCTATGAAGTCCCTCCTGGATGCCGGCTTTCGCCGGCATGACGTCGGAGTAATGATAATTTTTGACCGTTGTACGTATAGGTTGATCTCACTTCATACCCGCTGGGCTACGCGTTTTCTGACGCTGCGGCCAGCGTTTGCCAGCAGCGGGGCGAGATAGTGGCCGGTGTAGGAATGCGCCGCGGCGGCGAGTTGCTCCGGGGTTCCAACCGCTACGATCCGGCCGCCGCGATCACCGCCCTCCGGCCCCAGGTCGATGACCCAATCGGCGGTCTTGATGACCTCCAGGTTGTGCTCGATGACGATGATCGTGTTGCCGCGCTCGCGTAGCCGCAGCAAGACCTCCAGGAGTTGCTCGATGTCATGGAAATGCAGTCCGGTGGTAGGTTCATCGAGGATATACAACGTGGCCCCCGTGTCGCGTCGCGATAGCTCGCGCGCGAGCTTGATGCGCTGCGCCTCGCCGCCGGACAGGGTCGTGGCGTTCTGGCCGAGCTTGATATAGGCCAGCCCGACCTCGACCAGGCGCTGCAGCTTGTCGGCGACCGGCGGCACCGGGTCGAAGAAGCGCCGCGCCTCCTCGACCGTCATGTCCAGCACCTCGGCGATGCTCTTGCCCTTGTAGCACACCTCCAGGGTCTCGCGGTTGTAGCGCGCGCCCCGGCAATGTTCGCAGATCACGTAGACGTCGGGGAGGAAATGCATCTCCACGCGGATCAGGCCGTCACCCTCGCAGGCCTCGCAACGCCCGCCCTTGACGTTGAAGCTGAAGCGCCCGGGCGCATAACCGCGGACGCGCGCCTCCTGGGTAGCGGCAAACAGGACCCGGATTGGCGTCAATACCCCCACGTAGGTGGCCGGATTCGAGCGCGGCGTGCGGCCGATCGGCGCCTGATCGATCTCCACGACCTGGTCGAATTGCTCCAGCCCCTCGATCGCGTCATGCGGCTCGGGCTCCGGGCCGCGGCGCGCGAGTTGGCGCAATGCGGCCGGGAACAGGGTGTCGTTGACCAAGGTCGATTTTCCGGAGCCCGAGACGCCGGTAATACAGCATAGAAGCCCGACCGGAATATCGACGTCGAGTCCCTTGAGATTGTTGCCGCGTGCCCCGCGTAGCCTCACCACGCGCCGGCGATCGTAGGGCACGCGGCGCGCGGGGACCGGCACCGTGCGCCGGCCGGAGAGATAGGCGCCGGTCAAGGAGTCGGGATCGGCCATCACCGTCGCGGGCGGGCCGTGGACCACCACCCGGCCGCCGTGGACGCCGGCACCGGGCCCGATGTCGACGACGACATCGGCGGCACGGATGGTCTCCTCGTCGTGTTCGACCACGATCACCGTGTTGCCCAGGTCGCGCAGCCGCGCCAAGGTCGCGAGCAGGCGGTGATTGTCGCGCTGGTGCAGGCCGATGGAGGGTTCATCGAGGATATACATGACCCCGACCAAGCCGGCCCCGATCTGGCTGGCCAGCCGGATGCGCTGCAACTCGCCGCCGGACAGCGTCTCGGCGGTGCGCGCCAAGCTGAGATAATCCAGCCCCACGTCGATTAAGAACCCCAGGCGCTGCCGGACCTCGTGCAAGACCTTGGCGGCGATCGCGGCGCGCCGGCCGCTCAAGCTGAGGCCGGCGAAAAATGCGCAGAGCTGGCCTATGGGCAACTCGGTCAACGCCGGTAAGCACCGATCACCCACGAACACGTGACGGCCGGCCGGTCCTAGGCGTGCGCCGTGACATTCTGGGCAGGGCCGTGTAGCGACATAGCGTACCAGGGCCTCGCGCAGGGGCTGCTCGGTGCTGGTCCGGTAGCGCCTTTGCAGATTTGGGATCACGCCTTCGAAGGGCCGGCGGCGGGTGCGCGGCCTGCCGTGGTCGCGCACCTCGGTGAACGCGATCAATTCCTTGCCGCTGCCCTCCAGGATGTTGCGCTGTACGTCGGCCGGCAGCGTACAGAACGGCTGATCGAGATCGAAGCCGTAATGCGCGGCAAGGTCGTTCAACAACTGGAAATAATGCGCGTTACGCCGGTCCCAGCCGGGGATGGCGCCGGCGGGCAGGCTGAGTTCGGGATAGCGCAGCACGCGCGCCGGATCGATGACCTCGACCTGGCCCAGGCCCGCGCAGTGCGGGCAGGCGCCGCTCGGGCTATTGAACGAAAACACCCGCGGCTCCAGCTCGCGGAGCGCGTAGCCGCAGTGCGGGCAGGCGTAATGCCCGCAGAGCAACAGCTCGGGCCAGTCGGGATCGTCCAGCGCGGCCACCCGCGCGGTGGCGCCGGAGAGCCGCAGGGCGGTCTCGAAGGACTCCGCCAGGCGCTGCCGGAGGTCGGGTTTGACGCGCAGCCGGTCCACCACCGCCTCGATGGCGGCATTCTTGTATACTTGCGCCGCTGGCACGGCATCGAGATCATGAACTGCGCCGTCGATCCGGACCCGCACATAGCCCTGCTGGCGCAATCGCTCCAGCATCTCGGCGCTCCCGCGTTCCGGATCGGGGGCTAAAGGCGCCAGCAGCATGACGCGCATGCCTTCGGGCAGCGCCAGGACCTGATCGACCATCTGGCTCACGGTCTGGGCGTCGAGCAGCGTGCCGTGCTCGGGGCAGCGCGGCTCGCCGGCACGCGCATAGAGCAGGCGCAGGTAATCGTAGATCTCGGTGATGGTACCGACCGTAGAGCGCGGATTATGGCTGGTGGCCTTTTGTTCGATGGCGATGGCCGGTGACAGGCCCTCGATATGATCGATGTCGGGTTTCTGCATCAGCGACAAGAATTGACGGGCATAGGCCGACAGCGATTCGACGTAGCGGCGCTGGCCCTCGGCGAACAGGGTATCGAAGGCCAGCGATGACTTGCCCGATCCGGACGGTCCGGTAATCACGATCAACCGGTCGCGCGGCAGGTCGAGATCGATGTTCTTTAAGTTATGGGTGCGCGCGCCGCGTATGCTCAGGGTATCCATAGACCAACTGCCAATCATCCTATAGTCCACCGCATGACGCAAAAAGACGAGACGGTTTACTCCGAGCGCATGAGTCGCGAGGAACGGCGCGCGGCCGCGGCGCTGGCCGCGATTTATTTCCTGCGCATGTTCGGCCTGTTCCTGATCCTACCGGTGCTGGCGCTCTACGCCGGGCGCCTGCAAGGCGCAACGCCGTTCCTGATAGGGCTTGCCCTCGGCGCTTATGGCCTCACCCAGGCGCTGTTTCAGATCCCCTTCGGCATGCTCTCCGACCGCTTTGGACGGAAACCCGTGATCATCGCCGGTCTGCTGCTGTTCGCCGCGGGGGGAGCGGTGGCCGCGCTCTCCGGGCACGTCCTCGGCGTGATCCTCGGCCGCGCGCTGCAAGGCACAGGGGCGATCGCCGCGGCGGTCATGGCCCTGGCCGCCGATCTGACCCGCGAGGCGCAGCGCGCCAAGGCCATGGCCTTGATCGGCGTGACCATCGGCTTCGCCTTCCTCAGCGCCTTCGTCGCCGGCCCGGCGCTCGATGCGGTGATCGGGCTGCCCGGCCTGTTCTGGACCGCCGCGGTGCTTGCCCTCACCTCGATCGCGGTGTTGTGCTGGGTGGTGCCGCAGCCGCGCAGTGTGTTTCATCGCGAGCCCGAGCCGCGCGACCTGCGCAGCCTGCTCGGGCAAGCGGCGTTGCTGCGGATCAACGCCGGGATATTCCTCCTGCATGCCATCCTGACCGCCACCTTCGTAGCCCTGCCCGTGACCCTGCGCGACGGGCTGGGGTTAGCCAGCGCCGCGCACTGGCAACTCTATCTGCCGGTGATCCTGGCCTCGGCGGCGACGGTGTTTCCGCTGATCCGGCTCGCGGCACGGCCGGGACGCGGAAAATCCGTGTTCATCGGGGCGATCGCCACACTGGCCGGAGCCGAGCTGGTGCTGGCCGGGTCTGCGCACAGCTTGGCGCTGGTCGCGGCGATGGTGTTGCTGTTCTTCGTGGCCTTCAATTACCTGGAGGCCTCTCTGCCGACCCTGGTATCGCGGCTTGCCCCGGCAGCACATCGCGGCACCGCCCTGGGGGCCTACGCCATGGCGCAGTTTATCGGGACCTTTCTGGGCGGGGCTGCGGGGGGCTGGCTGTTCGGCAAGCTAGGGGCTGCCGGGGCCTATGGCCTGGGTGCGGCACTCGGCGTGGTATGGCTGGTCGTCGCCCGTACCATGGGCATGCCCGGGGCCGCTCAGTAATCATATAATCCGCGTCGGCCGGATGTTCCCGAGTCCGGCGCAGGAACTGAGCGTGCACAACGAATGAACCTGTACACTCCTTAGAGGTAACGACATGGCGAGAGGCATCAACAAGGCTATCCTCATCGGCAATCTCGGCAACGAGCCGGAGGTCCGTTATATGGCGAGCGGCCAGGCGGTGGCCAACGTGAGCATTGCCACCAACGAGAGCTGGAAGGACCGCGAGACCGGGGAGACCAAAGAGCGCACCGAATGGCATCGCGTGGTCTTTTACGCGAAGCTCGCGGAGATCGTGCGCGATTATCTGCACAAGGGCTCGCAGGTCTACGTCGAGGGGCGCATCCAGACCCGCAAGTGGCAGGACAAAGACGGTCATGAGCGCTATACGACGGAGATCATCGCCAACGAGATGCAGATGCTGGGCGGCCGCGGAGCGCCGGGGCCGGACATGGAGTCGCGGGGCGAACCGCGCGCGGAAGGCCAAACCGCGCCATCGCAGGCGCTTGCCGCGGGTCCCGAGCCCGCCGATATCGACGACGACATCCCGTTTTAGGGAGGTGGCGCGGGTTAGGCGCATGCGCCGTACCCGCCAGCCGCGAAGCACGTGTAACCATTGGCCGCAAAAAAAGCCCCCTGCGCCTGGGCGCACGGGGCTCGCTCTTTCGGACGCCCGGCTAGGCTACTCGTCGCCGCCGAAGGCGCCTAGCAGGTGTAACAGGCTGGTGAACAGGTTGTAAATCGCCACGTACAGCCCGACGGTGGCCATGATGTAATTGGTCTCGCCGCCATGGATGATCTCGCTGGTCTGATACAGGATCATCCCCGCCATCAGCAACACGAACATCGTGGAGACGCCCAACGCCATTCCCGGCAGATTGAAGATGATCGCCGCGAGACCGGCCAGAAAGGCCACAAGCACCCCGGCGCACAGGAATCCGCCCATGAAGCTGAAGTCCTTGCGCGTGGTCAAGGCATAACCCGACAGGCCTAGGAATACGACGCCCGTGCCGCCCAACGCCATCATCACCAACTGGGCACCGTTGGCAAAATGGCTGATATAAGCGTTAATCATGGGGCCCAGCGTGAGGCCCATGAAACCGGTCAAGGCAAAGACGCTAGCCAAGCCCCAGACACTATCCCGGAGCCGGGCGGTCAGGAACAGCAGCCCGAAATACACTAGGAGGGTAATCCAAATACCCGGATGGGGAAGATTAAAGGCCATGGACAGGCCGGCGGTCGCGGCGCTGAAGAGCAAGGTCATGGCCAGTAGCATGTACGTGTTGCGGATGACCTTGTTGGTCGCCAGGACCGAGCCTGGAGTACTGATGACTGAAAAATCACGTGTGTTCATAGCGTTTCTCCGTTAAAGGAATAGGGTACGGAAACAGTGTGAGCGAATGATAACGCAGACCCGGCATTTTGCAATGACACCCCGTGCACACCCCCTCACGTGTGCTCCTTCCCCCTGGCAGGGAGAAGTCAGCTATAAGAAAGGGGCGAGAACCCGCAAATTAAGGGTTTTCTTTAAATAACCTTGGATTCTCCGGCAATTGCTATGCGCACGGTCGTGCCGAACACGAGTCTGTCGAGCGGTCAAGGGGGCGGAGGCGCGCATCGGGGTCCTCGTGATCGATCTACGGACGGGGGACACGGCGCACCGGGTGCGCTTGAGCGGTGCGGTCGCGGAGATCTACGAGGTATAGTGGCGCTCGGGTTTCGGAACGATGAGGTGCAGCGTATGATTTTCGTGCGGTCTTGGGCTACGGTGGGGGAAGGGGAATAGCATCGGCGCACAAAAATTAGACGGAGACTAACAACCCTATCAGGAGGTAGCTATGTCTAAAAAGAAACGCCCATCGCAACGTGCCTCAGGGCAATACCCGCCGTTCCGGCGGCGCTCCGGGCTGTGGATGGCCTTGGGGCTGACGGCCTTAGCACCGGGCACGGCGCTCGCGGCCTTCCCGGCCAATCTCAATCTCTCGACCCTCAACGGCGAGAACGGCTTCCGGCTCTGGGGCGTCGCGGCCGGTGACCGATCGGGCGTCTCGGTGAGCCAGGCCGGCGACGTGAACGGCGATGGGCTTCAGGACCTCATCATCGGGGCGGGTGGCGCCGTCCCGAACGGCCCAAACTCCGGCGCGAGCTATGTGGTGTTCGGTCACCCACCGGGGGTAGCGCCCGTCAGCACGAACTTCTCGTGTGGAGCTAGGAACTGCGCTGTCCGGTTCAGGTGCGAGATCCCAGCGGGCTCCGGGAATGATTGCAGTAACGC
>JBOIDW010000376.1:0-4194 GCA_050740655.1 Gammaproteobacteria bacterium
CAACAGCAGTGTGCCCGCCACGGTGACCGTCGAGCCGCCGTTGCCGCCTAATCCGGCCACGGTGGCGCCGCCGCTGGATCGCACGGTGGCGACGACGGTGTTTGACGCCACGGCGTTTTTGTACACCGGCAGTACTCCGATTCAGACGGGAGTGGCGGCGGGGACGATCGAGGCCAAGCGGGCGGCGGTGATCCGAGGGAAGGTATTGAAGAAGGACAACAGTCCTTTATCTGGGGTGACGATTACCATATTGAATCATCCAGAGCTGGGCCAAACTCTCTCCCGGGCCGATGGCATGTTCGATATGGCGGTGAATGGCGGCGGCGTGCTGACGTTTAACTATGCCAAGGCAGGGTACTTACCGGCGCAGCGGCAGATCGACGCGCCGTGGCAGGATTATGCCGTGTTACCCGATGTGGTGTTGCTACGGCCTGATCCCGTTGTCACCACGATCGATCTGACGGACACGACGCAGCCGCTGCAAGTAGCCGTGGGCAGTCCAGTCACCGATGCCGATGGGACGCGGCAGGCGGTGGTGATGATTCCGCAAGGGACGACGGCGACGCTAGTGATGGCCGATGGCAGTACGCAGCCGTTGACGACCCTCAATGTGCGACTGACCGAATATACCGTGGGCACTAATGGGCCAGAGAGTATGCCGGGGGAGTTACCGCCCACGAGTGCCTACACCTACGCCTTTGAGCTCAGTGCGGATGAAGCCCTAGCGACCGGCGCCAAAGAGGTGCGCCTCAGCCAACCCGTCCCCATGTATGTCGAAAACTTCCTGGACTTTGCCGTGGGCGGTATCGTGCCCGTCGGCGCGTATGACCGCCAGCAGGCGGCCTGGATTCCCGAGGCCAATGGCCGAGTCATCAAAATTCTCGCGGTGAGTGGCGGGGTCGCGCAACTTGATAGCAATAACGACACCGTGGCGGATGATGCGGCCACGCTCGCGACGGTAGGGATCACGAGTGCCGAGCAGCAGCAACTGGCCCAGCGCTATCCTGCCGGGCGCAGTCTGTGGCGGGTGTCGCTGCCCTACTTTGCGCGCTGGGATTGCAACTGGCCGGCCGGCCCACCGGCTGATGCGATCAGTCCCAACGGACCGGGGCTGGAGACGCTGAGCGCCAACATGCCGTTCCTGGACACGGCCGATCGGAGCCCAACGGGCAGCGCCGGGGCAGACCTCGCGGTACAAAACCAAACCGTGGGTCAGCAGGCCGACCTCGTCGGGACACCCTTCACGCTGCACTATGAGAGCCGCCGCAGTCGCGGGCAGGTGAGCGCTTACACGCTGGCGATTCCCGTGAGTGGGGCCACCTTACCAGCCTCGGTGCAACGGATTGCGGTGACGACGCGCGTAGCAGGGCGCAAGTTCAGTCAGAGCTTTGCGCCTCAACCCAATCTCACCACGACCTTCACCTGGGATGGGCAGGACGCCTACGGACGGTTCCTCAACGGGCAGCAGCCGAGCGAGACCGTTATCGAGTTTGTCTATGCGGGGATCTACCAGGAGCCGGCCACGCTGGAGCGGGTGTTCGGGCAAGCCTTTGGATTTCCCAAACCGCAGGGTGCGGGCTCGCGCGCGGACGTGGTGCTGGGAATCCGCTGGAGTGGCCTGATTGGGGGCTGGGATGCGCACGAGCAGGGATTGGGCGGGTGGAGTCTCGCGCCGCAGCACGGGTATGACCCCATCGGGCAGACGCTCTATCTCGGCGATGGCACGCAGGTGAGCGGGCGCGATGGGAGCAGTGACAACCTGGGCAATCGGGTGACGACCGTTGCCGGCGGGGGCAGTACGGCTGGTGGCGATGGAGGACCAGCCACCAGTGCGGTCTTAGGTGGCGCGAATGATGTGGTCGTCGATGCGGAGGGCGGTCTCTATATCGCTACCGGCCAACGGGTGCGGCGCGTGCGTCCGGATGGTATACTCACGACGGTCGCGGGTGGTGCGGGTGGGGCCCTGGTTGACGGGGGATCTGCGACGGCAGGGCCCCTGTGTGGGGCCAGCGACGTGGCCCTCGGAGCGGACGGGAGTCTCTACATTGTGGAGGGGTCCCTTGGCTGTCATCGGATCCGCCGGGTGCGCAATGGCATTATTACGACGGTGGCGGGCAGCACGACGGCAGGCTTGAGCGGGGATGGGGGGCCAGCCACGGCGGCGCTGCTCAATACCCCCAAGGGAGTGGCGGTCGGGGCCGATGGCTCGGTCTATATCGCGGATTGGGGCAATCACCGCCTGCGGCGGGTGAGTCCCGCGGGGAGTATGACGACCATTGCCGGAGGGGGGAGCAGCCTGACGGATGGGGGGCCGGCGACGCAAGCCAACGTCACGCCTACGGAGGTGGCCCTTGGGGCGGATGGGAGTCTGTATCTGACGGCCACGGACGGGCGGGTCCGGCGGGTCAGCACCGGGGGGATCATCACTACGGTGGCGGGCACGCGCACGGGCGGAGTGGCCGCGGATGGGATTCTGGCGACCCAAGCGAGCCTCGGCTTCCCTGATGCGCTCGCGGTGACGGACGACGGTGGCCTCTACATTGCCGAAACGGGGACTCGCAAGGTTCGCGCTGTGAGCCCTGAGGGCATTATCACCACGGTGGCGGGCAACGGAGGAAATACGGTGAGCGGAGATGGGGGTCCCGCGCTGGCCGCGTCATTCTACTCCCCCAGTGGAGTCGCCGTTGGGGCTGACGGGAGCCTCTACATTGCCGACCCCTCCAATAGTGCGACGAACGCGCGGGTGCGGCGGGTGCAGGCGACGCTCCCTGGCTTTGCCGGACTCACGGACATCGTGTTGGCAGCCAAGGATGGCCGCGAAGCCTACGTCTTCAACAGCCGCGGGCGCCATCTGCGCACGGTCAATACCTTGACCACTAGTGTCATCTACTCCTTTGGCTATGACAGTAACGGGAAGTTGATCACGGTGACGGATGCCAACACCAACGTCACCACGATTACGCGGGATGCCAGTGGCGCTGTGACCGGCATCACCGGGCCGTATGGCCAGAACAACAGTATCACCTTGGATGCCAATGGCTATCTGGCCAGTCTGACCAATTCCAATGGCGAGACGACCTCTTTCAGCTATACGGCTGGCGGGTTGCTGACGAGTGCGACCCCGCCCGGCAAACCCGCGTCGAGCTTTCAGTATGACGGTGCTGGGCGTTTGATCCAGACGAGTGATCCGGCCGGGGGCGGAGAAACCTTGACGCGCACCAATCTGGCCACTGGCTATCAAGTCAGCAGTGTGACCACGGGAGGGCAGAGCAGTACCTACAAAGTGGAATATCTGGCGGATGGGCAACAGAAACGCACCAATACCATGCCGGATGGGACGGTGGAGACCACGCAGATTCGCACCGATGGCAGTCAGGTCGTGACGCAATCCGACGGCATCACGCAGACGGTGGCGGTGACGGGGGATCCGCGCTTTGGCTTACAGTCGCCCATGCCGACGTCGTTGGCCGTGACCACGCCGGGCGGGAAGAATGGCACGCTGACCAACGCGCGGACGACGAATCTCAGTGATCCCACCAATCCGCTGAGTCTCACTGCTCAGACCGATACGGTGGCGTTCAATGGCCGCACGGCGACCCGGACCTACAATGCCACGACCCGGACCAGTACGGACACCTCACCTGCGGGTCGTGTGCGCACGACCGTGACCGACACCCAAGGGCGAGTGACGCAGCAGCAACAGGGCAATCTCGCAGCCACGGCCTTCAGTTATGACAGTCGGGGGCGCTTAGCCTCCCGCAGTCAAGGCGGACGCAGTACCAGTCTCACCTACGATACGTTAGGCCGTCCGGCCATGATCACCGACAGTGCCGCGCGCACGGTGCAGTTCCAGTACGACAGTGCAGGGAGAGTGACGCAGCAGACCTTGCCGGATAACCGTGTCATCGCGTACAGCTACGATGCCAGTGGCAATGTCACGTCGATCACCCCGCCAGGGCGGCCAGCGCATGAGTTCACCTATACCGCAGTGAACTTGGAGCAGTCCTATCTTCCTCCCAATCCCCAACCCCCGATCCCTGACCCCCGAACCCTGTACACGTACAACGCGGATCGGCAGGTGACGGGCATTACCCGACCTGACGGCCAACAAATAACTCTCGCCTACAGTGGGGGAAAGTTGAGTTCCCAGTCCTTCCCCGGTCTCCCGTCTTCGGTCTCCGGTCTGCTCTCCTA
>JBOIDW010000377.1:0-1704 GCA_050740655.1 Gammaproteobacteria bacterium
CTGCCGTTCATGTTCGGCGGTGCCGAGATCGCGGATAGCGCTCTGGATTTCGTCGTCGAACATGCGCGCTACGACTACGATCTGTACTGCCCGCCGAACCTCGCCATCGGCACGGTGGAGTATTTGATCGGACTGTATGCCAGCGCCCTGGTGAAGGACGCGGGCACGCTCCAGATCGGCATCGGTGAGCTCGGGGATGCGATCGTCTATTGCCTGCAGCTCCGCCATCAGCACAACGCCACCTGGCGAGACGTCCTCGACGACTGTCGCGTGCGTGAACGCTTCGATCCGCAGATCGAGCAGATCGGCGACACCGAGCGCTTCGAGCGCGGCCTCTACGGCTGCACCGAGATGTTCGTCGACGGCTTTCTGGACCTCTATCGATCCGGGATCCTGAAGCGGCGCGTGTATGGCCACGCGCTCGTCCAACGACTGCTCAACGAAGGCAAGATCACGGAACACATCGACGCTCGAACCCTCGAGCGGCTACTCGAGGCGGGACTGCGTACTCGGCGCGCCAAGCAGGGCCGGCTTCGCCCCCGGCCAGCTTCGCCGGCGCTCGGGTACTCGCCCCTGGCCCTGGCTTTCCACACGCCGTTATCAATCTTCTCAAGCGACGTATTCCCCAACGCAAGCGGGTGTACTTCGTGTAACGCTCCAAATCCTGCTCATGCCTCAGCAGTTCATGGATGTCGGTGATTGTGTCGACGCCGCGCTCGGACCTGCGGCGCTTCGCATTCCTGTTTCGCTTGCAGGTCCGGCCCCATCCGTCCATGGCCTGGGCGTTCGCGGTACTATCCCGCCGCTCACCCTTCAGACCACCTCTCGCGGGATTGCCCTTGCCGCCGGCTAGTAGTTATAATCGTCCACAAACTGGACAATACAGGTACTACTACAGGGGACTTCCACCCCATCAGTCCATGCCCATGTCGGGCGTACACCGGGCGCTGCACCTGACCGGGGCCGCCCTACTGGTTTCGCGCGACATGAAGCTCTTGCAGAGGCCCCAGCAGGTGAGCTGGGTCGTTTAGGAGTTTGCTAGAAACGAAGTCAGAGAATCCCGATTGCCGCGACAAAACGAAGGTCATAGAGAGTTGTAGTCAAGAAAAATCGGCGTCCATTTCTTGGGTTAATCTATCGGAGGTGTCATATGCGATCAATAACAAGGGCAATGCAACGCGGTGTTCGACGCACTTTTATATACAGTTTTGGCTTTATGACTCTTATCACTGGTTGCGCCAGTAATGCTCCGGCGCCGACCTCATCTGCCGATGACCCACCTAAGGCCACGAGTCCCTCGCTTCCAGCTACCATCACGGTCATTCCGCTAACTGTTAATTCCGTCGATGAATTCCTAACCAATGTCGCAACAATCCCGCACTCGCAAACGGATGCGATCCGTAAAGAGATCTCGCGCGTCGCGATGGATCCGCAAATTGTAGATGCACTTGCGAAGCGATTGCTCGCACTGCCGGTTAAGGATATAGATCGCCACCTAATGATCCTTGCTACCTTGGGTGAGATGCGGAATCCCGAAGCGATCAAGCCATTGGTGCAGTTCATCTGGTCAGGCCAACCGCTCGTCGTGGACCCTAATCCAGGCCAGGACGGCCATACTGGCTCGAGTTTTTTTAATCACGCAGGCGCATTAAAAGCACGCGCTGCCGAAATGCTTGCGTACATTGGGACGAAAGAGGCATATAC
>JBOIDW010000378.1:0-5964 GCA_050740655.1 Gammaproteobacteria bacterium
GGCCGAGCTCGGCGAGCGCATTGAGCCTGCCGGTGGTGGTCTCATGATGGACGGCGGCGACATGGGAGATTCGGGGCCGGTCTTCGAGCGTCGCGGCGAGTCGGGCTGGATCGATCGGCGCCTGCCAGGGATGGGTGAGGACCTGATGGACGATGCCGTGGGCGGCGGCGATCTGGCGCATGCGTTCGCCATACACCCCGTTCTCCAGGATCAGCAGCTCGCCGTCGGGCGGCATCAGGCTGCTCAACATCGCCTCGACCGCCGCGGTGCCGGAGCCGGTCAGCAGCACGGCGCTCCAGCGTTCGGGCGCAAGTCCATACACGGCGAGCAGACGGCGACGGATCTCGCCTTGCAGCTCGGCGAGCTCCGGCTCGCGGTGGCAGAGGTCCGGGCGCAACAAGGCCTGGCGCACGCACTCGCTGAGCGTGACCGGTCCCGGATTGAGGAGGATCATGGCTAGAACCGCGTGCCGATATGCGCCATCAAGCGCTCGACGAGCGCCGGGGGCGTGACCGCGGGACGCGGTAGCGGGTCCAAGGTCCCGGTGCGGATCTTGAGATGGCCGAGCCGCGGCCGGCCGTCGGCTTCGGCCTGCAGCAAGGCGGGGATCAGCGCCAGATCGTCGCCCTCCAGCGTCAGGCCGTAGCCGCAGCCTTGGGCGATCCGCGCGAAAGAGACCGCCGCGGAGACCGTGGCCTGGGCGCCGGTCGAGTCGTGGGCCTCGTTGTCCAGCACGAGATGGACAAGGTTGGGGCCGGCATAGGCGCCGAGGGTGGCGAGATTGCCCATGCGCATGAGCGCGGCGCCATCCCCGTCGATGATCACGACCTGTCGATCCGGGCAGGCCAGCGATAAACCCAGTCCCAGCGAGGAGGCGCAGCCCATCGAGCCGACCATGTAGAGGTGATTGGGGCGATCGGCGAGTGCATACAATTCGCGGCCGGTGTAGCCGGTGGTGGCGATCAGCACGGTCTTATCGGGGGCCGTCAGCTCGGCGAGTGTGCGGAGCGCCTCGCTGCGGGTAGGCCGCGCCGCCGCCCGCGTGTAGCGGCGTGGTTCGCGGGCCGGTAGGCAGGGCCGAAACGCAGTTTGCGCGAGGAGCATGCTCGGCGCCACGCTGCCCTTGCGCATGAGGAACGCATAGGGCCGGCGTTCCCGCTGCATATGCGCGAGGGCCCGGTCCAGGGCCGGTTCCACCGCCTGTGCCTGTGCCGGGAACGGTTCCCACGCGACCTGCATGATGTCGAAGAGCTGCCCGGTGATACGGCCCATGAGCGCGTGCTGCGGCTCGTCAGGCTCGCCGGGCTCGCCGCGATGCGTGCAGATGAGCAGCGTCGGGATGCGAAACACGTAGTTCAAAGAGGTGAGCGGGCTCACGGCATTGCCGAGGCCGGAGTTCTGAAACAGGGTGACGGCACGCTGGCCGCCTATCGCGGCGCCGGCCGCGGTCGCCACGGCGTCGCCCTCGTTCGCCGATGAGATATAACTCAGCGATTGATCGTTGATCACATAGTTGATAAAGGGCGTGAGGAAGGAGCAGGGCACGCCGGTGTAGCGTGCGTAGCCCCGTTGCCTGGCGGCCTCGATGAAGGTCCGGGCCTCGATCATGCCGAATGCAAATGGGCGTATTCAGGCGAAGTGTTCGGCACGGTCCAGATCGTCCAGGGAGTTGACGTCCAGCCAATGGCCATGGATGTACAGCACCCGGATCGGACGCCCGCAGTCTATGAGGTGGTTCAGGAGGTCGGGTAGTACCAGGGTGTTGAAGTCCTGGCGCGATTGGAGTGCGGCCAGAGACTCGCAGAGCCAGCGCCGCCCCTCACCGCGCATCCGCAACATCCCGATCCAGCGGCCGCCGGCCGGTGCGCGCTCGCTGCCGACGTGCTCCAGCAGCACCTCGGAGGCGATCCAGGAGCGATCGTCGGGCCGCGAGCAGCGGGCGTAATCGGGCCGGCCGCTGAGGGGGGTATCGCCCGATGCGGAATCGACGACTACCGCGAGCTTGGCGTCCAGATCGAGCAGATCGCGCAGAATGTAGGAGCGCACGACCAGATCGCCGTACAGGACTATCGTATCGTCACCGAGCTGCGGCTCGGCGCAGACCAGCGAGGCCAGCTCGCCGGTGCTATCGTAGTCGCGATTGACGATGAGCCGGATGCCGCCTGCATCCACCGACTCGGCCCGGTAACCGGCCACCACGGTGATATCGTTGACGGCTAGTCGTTTCAATTCATCGACCAGACGGCGCAGGATGGGCTTGCCGGCCACCGGCAACATGACCTTGGGCCGGTTCCGGGTGAGGCCGTCCAGTTCCTGACCGCGGCTCGCGGCCAGGATCACGGCCCGGCCCGGCGCCGCCCGTGCACCGATGTAGCGCCGCTCGGCGGCCGCCAGCTCCTCGGCGCCTTGCAGACGAAACACCTCCTCGACGGGGGCGATCCGATCCTCGACGTGTACCGTGGTCTCCTGCTCGCGTATGGCCTTGGCCAAACGCTGCATGGCCTCGACGGCGGCGCGTAGCATGTGATTGGCCCAGATCGCGAGGTTGATGCCGGCCTTGCGATACACCTCGACCGGGGTGCTGTAGTACTTGGTCGGGACGATGACGAGCGGCGCGCGTCCGGCCCATTCGCGGGCAAAGGCCAGTATCTCGTCGGGCCGCGACCGCTTGCTGTGGATGAGTATCGCGTCGGCGCCGGCCGACCGATAGCACTCGGCACGCCGCAAGGCCTCGCTCAATCCCCATCCTGCGATCAGCGCCTCGACCCGCGCCACGATGCAAAAGTCGGCATCGTTCTGGCTGTCCTTGCCGGCCTTGATCTTGCCGGTGAACTCATCCACGTCGGCCAGCGGCTGGCGCTCTCCCGCGATGAAGCTGTTAGTCTTGGGGAACAGCTTGTCCTCGATGCACACGCCGGCGATACCGCGCGGCTCCAGCTTTTTAACCAGCCGGCGCAGATTGTTGAAATTGCCGTAGCCGGTATCCCCGTCGAGGAGGATGGGGATGCGCGTCGCGTCGGACATGAACTCCAGCATCTCGACTATCTGGGTCCAGCTCGCCTCGTTGTTGTCGCGCACCCCATATTGCGCAGAGAGCGCAAGCCCGCTCGCCCAGATCCCGGAGAATCCGGCCTCCTCGACGATGCGGGCGCTGAGACCGTTGTGCGCCTCCATGAGGAAGTCGAGCCGGGTAGATTCCAGCAACCGGCGCAATGCTGCGGCCTTCGATGACATGGCGAGCCCCGCCTCAATCATCGGTGGGGTTCAAGCGGGGCAGGACCTCGCGCTCGGCACGCACGACGTCCTCGGGAAAATCGATCTCGATCCAGGGCAGGCCGGTGACGTCCTCGTAGTGCATCCGATCGGCGTGCTCCAACAATAGATCGCGGATCGCCTCCTCATGCGGCTCGTGACTGCGGCCCTGCGTGATATAGGCCTCGGTCCATTCGGCGAGGCGGCCGGCCATATCGGGCGCAAAGCGAAAAAAACCCAGCGATTCGCCGCTGAAGTCGTAGGTTAAATCGGGCGCGATGCGCTTGCGAAATTCGACCAGGCGCCCGGCACGGACGCAGAGCTTCACCGGCTCGTCCCCGGGCGTATAATCGCGGTCCAACAGAAAGCAGCCGGCATGCGGCGAACCCACGAGCCGGGCCAGGATCTGCGGGTCATACAGGACATCGGCGTCCATGATGAGCACCTCGCATCCTAGACGCAAGACATCGACGAGACACCAGAGGCTCACCACGCTGCCCGCCGCATAATTCGGGTTGAACACGAGGCGGACCTCGTGGTCGAGGCCAAGCCGGCCCAACTCCTGCGCCACCTGCTGCGACCCGAAGCCGGTCACGACATGGATGGCATCGATGCCTAACCCATGCAGCAAACGGATATGCCGGCCGAGCAGGGTCTCGCCCCCGAAACGCAGCAGGCACTTGGGGTGAGGGAGGGCGAGCCGCTTGCCCAATCCGGCGGCGAGGATCAGTGCGTGCACGTGGTGCGTTCCGGAGACCGGTTAATGCCGTGTTTCCGGTTGTTTGAGGATGAATTTGCGGATGAAACCGCCAGGCAGGGGTTCCGCGATTCCTTGCGGCCATGCCGGTACTCACGCCAGCGAAGGCATTCCCAGCTAGCGCCCTGGCGCATAACCTAGATCGCCCGCCGGCGCCCAAACGCGGCCTTCAGGCCAAAATAGGCGATCGCGTCCTTCATGTTGGAGACAAAGCGCGGGAACCAAGCCATGCTGGGGTCGGTTACGTACTCCATGGTGAGGGCGATACGCTCCTCGTTCGCGCCTAGCGGCGTGACGCGATGATAGACCTTGTCGCCATTGAAGATCACCAGCATCCCAGGCGCCAGGGACAGCGACAGGTCCTCGGTCTCGCGCTTGGCGTTACCCCGATAGAGCTGGCACTCCAAGCGACTGCTCGAGCGGTCCACGAGACCGATCAGGACCGTATAGCGAATACCGCGGTAATAAGAGGTGTCATAGTGCCAGCCGATGTGATCGCCCGGCTCGGTATAGTAATAGAGCGCGTAGGTATGCGGGTCCTCGGCCGGACAATCGAGCAGCGTCTGGCCGGTGATCTGCTCCAGCCCCCGCCGGAGGTCCGGGTTGAGGTAGAGCCCTGGGAACTGCGGGGCGCTCGCATCGAGCGTGTAGCGACTTATGCTTCCGCCCTTCTTGTGCTTGGGGATGAAGTTGCGATGCACTGCGGGCCGCAAACGCGGCAAGGCCCCAAGTAGATCGGCCAACGTAGCCGTCGGTAGACAATCGGGAATGACCAGGAACTCATCCTGCGCGAGAAACTGTTCGCGCAGGCGCTGGATTTCGCGTCCCGTAAAGGCATCGATCGTGCTTATCATGTCGCTCATCATGGTGTACAAGAAATATCTTCGGAATATTGGTGCCCGGCGCAAGCGATGGTTTCCCCGCAAGGGCTGGCGGCCGTACTCCCTCTTCCGAAGGTATTTATCGGGTCCGCGTACTTTGCAGTAAAGTGTATCATGGGGCTGGAAAGCAACAGTACCCCATTTAGCTTAGGATTCCATGTCACGAGATAGCTACAATTCTCGTAATTATGTGGCATAATCGCTACAGAGAACTGAGACCGGCTCGGTACCTGCGTTTCAAACAGCACGCAAGGTCCGCTACTGGGTTACGCATGCGCGTTATTTTTTAGGACTAGGCCACGTGAACTATTTAAAGCTGGGCTTTTTGTTTTTCGGCTTACTACTCTTCGGTCTAGTCGTGCGCGACCTGGACTTACTGGATGTCGCCCGCCAGGTCGCCCAGGTCGGCGCGCCCGGGATCCTCGCGATGGTATTGCTCTATGCCGTGACCTTCGGCGCCGACGTGGCCGGCTGGCAGTTGACTCTCAGCAACGTCCCCCTGGACCTGCGCTGGCTGGGCCGGCTCTACGGGGTGCGCATGATAGGAGAGGCCTTCAATAACGTCACGCCTTTCGCGGCCATGGGCGGAGAACCGGTCAAGGCGTATATCTTGAAGACGCATTATGGCATCGGATACCGCGATTCCGGGGTCTCGCTAATCCTCGCCAAGACCGTGATCCTGTTGGCCTTGGTTTTGTTCCTGACGATCGGCTTCTGGATGCTGGCGCCCGCCGACGGTCTGCATGCCTCGCACAAGACCATCGCCTGGATAGGGTATGCGGGGCTGGGGCTCGGCATCGTGCTGTTCTATCTCATCCAGCGATTCCGGGCCGCCTCCTGGTTGGGCCGTTTCTTGGGCGGATCGGGCTTGGCGCTGCGCCTGTCCAACATCCTGTCGGTCATACACGAGGTCGATGATCGCTTGGCGCGTTTCTACACCGAGCAGCGGGAGCGCTTTGCCGGGGCCTTTTTGCTGGCCCTCGCCAACTGGCTGTTAGGGGTGGCCGAGGTCTATCTGGTCATGTGGCTGCTCGGGCACCCCATCAGTTTTACCGACGCCTGGATCATCGAGTC
>JBOIDW010000379.1:0-5505 GCA_050740655.1 Gammaproteobacteria bacterium
GGTGTCGGAGCACTTGAACGAAGAGGGTATCTTTGTGCTGCAAACCATTGGCGCCAATGAAACCGACACTACGAACAATCTTTGGATGGAACGTTACATCTTCCCCAATTCCATGTTGCACTCCGCCGAGCAGATCGCGGCCGCCATCGAAAGTCGGTTTGTGTTGGAGGATTGGCAGAACTTTGGCCCCGACTACGACACCACGCTAATGCATTGGTTTAAGAACTTTAATCAAAGCTGGGAAACTTTGAAGAGTAACTACGATGACCGTTTCTATCGCATGTGGAAATACTATTTGCTGAGCTGTGCGGGGGCATTTCGAGCAAGGCATAATCAGCTCTGGCAGATCGTGCTTTCCCCAAGGGGAGGGACAGCCCGCTACGATGCGCCTCGTTGAGAAATGGCCCGCTGTTTCTAATCGTAAGGGTGATATAGGGCGTTGGTGCTATCAGCGAAAAAGCACGTTGCTGTCCGGGGATCTCCGCTATGGCGGCGGCTGGCCGCCATCGGTTACGACGCTGTCCTGCTGAGTGCCGTGCTTTTCATGCTTACCTTACTGTTAGTGGCGGCGCGTGAGGGGCGCACCATTCCACCCAGCAACCTCTGGTACACTCTCTTGCTCTTTGGCGTGTGCTTTTTCTATTTTACCTGGCCGTGGGTGCGTGGCGGCCAGACCTTGGGAATGCGGGCCTGGCGCCTCGCGCTGATGCGATGCGGTGGTGGCCGGGTGTCGTGGCCTCAGGCAAGCCTGCGGTTTTTCGCCGCAGTTCTTTCGTGGGCGAGCCTAGGGCTCGGTTTTCTGTGGTGTATGGTCGACCGCAAACGCTTATGTTGGCACGACAGGGCGTCCAAGACATTGCTGGTCACGCTGAAGGGGCGCGGGACTTAGGGCCGCGCCCGTTGATGCGGCTCATCGTTGAACATAACAGCGTGCTTTAGTGTGCCCTCGCTGAGGTAGGAAACCTTTCCCGTACCGCGCGGGGCGGTGCTTATTGGAAACGAAACAGTCTATACTCGCGGGCGGCCCACCGGACCGTAAGTATTCCTAGCGAAAGACCCAAGAAAGGAGGAGAAGATGAAGCAAGTCGCAACGGCGACCGCATTCGCCCTCGTGCTGGGCGTGGCCGCCGGATCGGCCGCGGCAGAAGACAAGCCGAGCCAGCAGCAGGAGATGTCGGCCGGGCAGAAGGCCATGATGGAGACCTGGGAAAAGGCGGCCAAGCCCGGGCCGCAGCACCGGTGGTTGGCTACCAAGGCGGGGAAGTGGGAATTCGCAGGCGCGTTTTGGATGGACCCCACGAAGCCGCCCACCGAGTCCAGCGGCATCGTGCAACGCGAGCTAATGCTGGGCGGCCGGGTTTTGGCGGAGAAGGTCAGCAGCACCTATATGGACAAGCCTTTCGAGGGATATGGCCTTACCGGTTATGACAACGTGTCCACGGAGTTCTGGGGCACCTGGAACGACAACATGGGCACCGGGATCATGTTGAGCACCGGCCAGTGCGACGACCAGGGCGCCTGCACCCATAGCGGCTCCTACATGGACGCGATGACCAATGCCAAGAAGACGATGCGCATGACCTCCCGCGACGAAGGTCCGGATCGGGAGGTCCACGAGTTCTTCGAGAAGGGTCCCGATGGAAAGGAATTCAAGTCCATGGAGTTCACCTACACGCGCAGTAAGTAAACTGCCCGTATTGCACCCGCGGAGGCGTTGATCAGGCATTGCCTTCGCGGGATTATTGTATAGCGAGAAGCTCGATTCCGACCTTTCGGAGGCCGCGGGCAACCTCATCCCCCGCCGCCTGTGAACGCTCGGATCAATGTGCGCATCCGCAGCGCGCCGGTGCTTCGTGCCCCCCGCCGGCGACCGCCGGGATAATGGAGATGACGCACCCCGGGGCTAGCGGTGTATCCAGACCTTGCAGGCCCTGTATGCGCTGCTCCCCGACAAAGACGTTGACGAATGGGCGCGGCTGCCCGTCCGGGGTCAGGATGCGTACCAGGACCGGCGGGTAGGACTGCCCCAGGCGCGCGAGGGCCTCCCCCACCGTGGCCGCCTCCACGCGCACCTCCGGCTTGCCGCCGGTGAATCCGCGCAGCGCGGCCGGGACCCTGATCAAGACCTCGGGCATGCGGTACGGTTTTCTCCCTGGCTCAACGGATTCAGCGCCTTCAACCGGCTACTCGGACCGCTGCACCCGACCCAGTCCGGCCGGTGTATGCTAGCGGACGCCATGCCATTCGAGGTCTGCCGCACGCCGCACAGCGAGGAGGAGTTGGTCCAGCGGGCGCGGCAATTGGCCGGGGTCAGCGTCGGGGAACTGGCACACCGGCTCAAGCAATCCCTGCCGCGTGAAGCACTGCGCGGCAAGGGCCGCATCGGCGAGTTGCTGGAGCGGGCGCTGGGGGCGAGCGGTGGCTCGCTGCCGGTGCCGGACTTTCCCGAGCTGGGCATCGAATTGAAGACCCTGCCGGTCGATGCGGAGGGCCGGCCCAGGGAATCCACCCACGTCACTACCGTGCCCCTGACCGACCATATCGGCCTCCGCTGGGAGGATTCCCTCGTGTGTCGCAAGCTACGCCGGGTGCTGTGGGTGCCGGTGCAGTCGCGCCCGCAGCAGGCCATGGCCGAACGCCGCATCGGCACGCCGCTCCTGTGGAGCCCGAGGCCCGAGCAAGAGGCGGTGCTCAAGCGCGATTTCGAGGAGCTGATGGAGATGGTCTGCCTCGGCCGCCTGCGCGACATCCGTGCGCATTACGGAACCTATCTCCAGATCCGCCCCAAGGCCGCCGATGGCCGCGCCCGCACTGCTGGGGTCGGTCCGCAGGGCGAGCGCATCGCGGCCTTGCCGCGCGGTTTTTATCTGCGCGCCGCGTTTACCGGCGCAATCCTGCGCGAGCATTACGCCTTGCCTGCGCCGCGTTAGCTGCGCTGCACGAGCACTCAGTGCCCGTGACCGGCGGCGTCCGGCGACGGTGCGCGGCCGCCCGGTGCCTCCTTTTGATATTGCGCCTTCCACGCCTCGTAGGGCATACCGTAGATGGCCTCGCGTGCAGCCGGATCGCTCATCTCGAGGCCGCGCGCCAGCGCCGCCTCGCGGTACCACTTCGACAGGCAATTACGACAGAATCCGGCCAGATTCATCAGGTCGATGTTCTGCACCTCGCTATGGGTGCGGAGGTGCTCGATCAGGCGCCTGAAGGCCGCCGATTCAAGCGCGATGCGGGTCTGCTCGTCCATAGGATCACTCAATCGGGAACGGAAGACCGGGATAGTAGGGCGGCCGGCGGCGGCATGCAATCGGGTCACATGGCACAAACCCGCTAAGGAAGGACCGAGATTCACGCCCGGCCAATGTCGTGCATCTCGTCGCCTGTGACGAAGGCTAGTGATCGCCGGTGATGACGCGGGTCGCGAGGGCCGCGCCGCTGGGCCTCGTCCAGCGCACCGACGAACACGATGTGACAGTGCCGCGCGGCGGCCGCTTGCTGCAATTGCAGGATGGAGACCAGCCGCGGCCTTGCACGGTGCTCGCGCCGATCACGAGCTTATGGCCCTAGGATCGACCGGTAACGCGCACCGCGTCGAGCATCTCATGCACGTCGTATGCTATGACGGCGAGAAATCCCGCGAGCAAGAGGTAGTAGGCGGCGTATTCAAATCGCGTTCGCACGGTTGCTCCGTAGTAGCTTTGGTTTTCTGGGGCGTTGGGATCGTACCGAAATGCCTTGATTACTTGCGGCGCGGCGACGAAGGCCATCAGCACCAGCAACGGACTGGGACGATAGCAGAAGAGCGCGATCAACATCGGCACGCCCAATAACCAGATGCGCGGTGAGATCACAGCCGTGATTCGCCCCCCATCGAATGGTGACAACGGAATGAGGTTAAACAGGTTCAAGAAGAATCCGGAATATGCGAGCGCGAGCAGTAGGTCGCTGTCCCAGACGCGGGCGAGGAAATAGCAGCCGAGCGCGGCGAGCGTTCCGACGACGGGCCCGGCGATACCGACGTAAGCTTCCGTTTCGGCATCATGCGGCTGCTTTTTGAGCTCGATCCACGCGCCGACAAACGGAATGAAGATCGGCGCGCCTACGGGCAGCCCGCGTTGAATTGCCGCGAGATAGTGACCCATCTCGTGCGCAAACAGCAAGGCCACGAAACCCACAGCGTAGCGCCAGCCGAACACCAACGCGTAAGTGAACACCGACAGCAGCATGGTGCCGCCGGTGGTCAATACCTTGCCGAGCTTGAGGATCGAGAACCCTTTGGCGAAAAGCAGCGCGAGTGATTTCATGCTGCTGCGGTATTACGCGTGCCGACCCTTCAACAGTTTACCGATGCCGGCAGCAGCGCCGATGGCGGTCAGAACGATCACTTTGAAGAACTTCGCGACGAATGCGCCGATCACTGCCAAGAGTCCGAGCTTCTTCGCGCCCACGCCCGCAACCAGCGCCGCCAAACCATACGCGGCGACCGTGTCGGTCGAAGCATTGAAGTCGCTGTAGCGTTTGCCCTCGTTGTAATCCAACGCCCCGAGAAGTTGTCGCGCGATGGGCTTCTGCGCCTCGATGGAGCTGAGATCACTCACGAGATTCATGCTGATGTAGCCTTCGCGTCCGAGCGCATAGGTGTTGTAGTTGATGCCCTTTTCCGCATCGGCGGGCGCATTTTTATCCTGTGTCGAGGCCGACCAAACTAAGCGATGCGTCGCGGCTTCGTAGTGCGGCGCTTCCACCCAACCAATGACCTCCATGGGCGGAATGCCGCGCGCTACGCGTTCCTGGTTCGCTTCCTCGGTGCCTTGCTTGAGGCCCTCGAGCAATTCGTCAGCGTTCCAGTCCTTGGCGTCGTCGTCCTTGATGTAGCCTGAATTCTCGAAGCGAGCGACAACGAACCAGTTGGCTTTTTCATCTTGCGGAAACACCGTACCCAAGAGGTCGTCTCCGGGAGCATTGCCCATGCTGAGAAGCAGGCGCTTAGATTCCGCGGTGGGGACGAATACGAACCCAGCAGGTAGTTTGAAGGTTGTCTGATCGAGAAACTTGATCTCCGCAGGCCCGACTTGCATCGCGGCCTGCGCGGCGGTGAAAGCGGCCTCCATCTCGGTTTGCGCCTGGGCCGCAACGTCGGGCTGCGCATTGGAGCTTGGAGCCGACTGCTGAGCATTGGCGTGCAGCGCGGTCAGGAGGGTGAGTGAGACTAGCAGAAGACGAAGGCTTGTACGCATTTTTGGCTCCGAATGGTTTCAAATTTAAGACTCGGAGCAGAAGGCAAGGATTGAGCCACCCCATGGTCACGGGGCGCTCGGACATTGTTCGCTTGCGGACGACGTTATGTTGACATGGCAGCGTTCAAAGTCCGGGTAGGATGTACTGAGGCACGAAGGGCATCGTTCGGGTCATGCATCCGGGGAATAAGAACTCTAAATGCGTTAACTAAAAAAGGCATTTAGAGCGATGACCCTGCGTGGGGTCATTGCGCGCCTCCACGATGTGGGT
>JBOIDW010000380.1:0-6768 GCA_050740655.1 Gammaproteobacteria bacterium
ACCGTCCCGATCCCATCGACGTGGCCGCTCAGCAAATGCCCGCCCAATCGATCGGAGAGACGTAGCGCCTTCTCCAGATTGACCGGGTCGCCGGCCCGCACGCGGCCGAACGTCGTCGCGCCCAAGGTCTCCCGGCCGAGGTCCGTCGCCAGGCAACCGGGCGCGAGGTCTACCAGCGTGAGGCAGACGCCGTTAACGGCCAGGCTGTCGCCGATCGCGAGATCGGAGAGCGGCAGTCGGCCTGGTTCTATCTCCAGTCGGGTACCCTGCCCCTGCGACGCGGCGCGAATGACTCGCCCGACCGCGGTTACGATACCGGTGAACATGCTGCGTAGCTCAAGCAAGCGCCCTCCATCTCCGGCGGCATCCCCTCTTTACCGAGGGGGACCTCTAGAGATCTCCTCGCCCTGTGCCGTAAGCCCTGCGGCCCCCGTCATCCCCTCGCAAACCGCGCCCGCAATCGTAGGTCTTTACCCAGCACCCTGAGATCGATGATCTCCAGTTGCGGACACTCGGCAAGCCGCTCGATCTCGCCCAGGAACGCCATCGGTCTCGCCTCACCGCCCAGCAGCTTGGGTGCGATATAGAGTAGCAGCTCGTCCACGAGTCCGGCCGAAATCAAGGCCCCGGTGAGCGTCGGACCGGCCTCCACCAGGACCTCGTTGATCTCCAGCTCCGCGAGCCTCGCCAGCGCCGCAACCGGATCGACCCGCCGTCCCGGATTGGGCATCGCGATGACCTCGGCGCCTCTGGCTTCCAAGGCCCGGTAACCGGCAGTATCGGTCTGCGTGGTCATGACGATTACGCGGGCCGTTTCGTTAAACAGGCGAGCGGTGGCGGGTATGCGCAACCGCGAGTCCAACACCACGCGCCACGGTTGTCGCAGCACCGGCATTTCGTCCAGCTCGCGCACCGTCAGGCGCGGATCGTCCTTCAGCACGCTGCCGATCCCGGTCAGTACCGCCGAGCTGCGCGCCCGCCAGCGCTGCACGTCGCGCCGCGCCTGCGGGGAGGTGATCCAGCGGCTTGCGCCATTGGCCAGTGCGGTCCGGCCATCCAGGCTCATGCCCAGCTTACAGCGCAGCAAGGGCCGGCCGCGCTGCATGCGGTGCACGAAACCGCGATTGATCTCGGTGGCCTCACGCGCCATCAGGCCGAATTCGACCGACATGCCCGCGGCGCATAACTGCTTGAAGCCCTGGCCGCCGACGCGCGGATTGGGATCGGCCATCGCCGCCACGACCCGCGTAATGCCAGCCTCGATGAGCACCGCGCTGCAGGGGCCCGTGCGGCCCTGATGGCAACACGGCTCCAGGCTCACGTAGCAGCTCGCGCCGCGCGCCCGATCCCGCGCCTCGCGTAATGCCAGGACCTCGGCATGCGGCTCGCCGGCTGCACGGTGCCAACCCTGCCCGACGATCGCCCCGTCGCGCACCAGCACACAGCCGACACGCGGGTTGGGATGCGTGGTGTTGAACCCACGTTCCGCGAGCTTGAGGGCCATGGCCATGTAGCGATGGTCCTCGCTACTCCAGCTCGCAGGGGCCTTCGCAAACATTCTGCCGGCAGCCTGCCTAAGGCCTTTTTTGCGCTTCCACCGGTTCCACCGGCTTGCGAACCGTACCCTGCGGCTCGCTGGACAGCCGGGCGACCTCGTCGATAAAGGCCTGCACGTCCTCGAAGCTGCGATAGACGGAGGCGAAACGCACGTAGGCGACCTGATCCAGGACCTGCAGTTGTCCCATGACGCATTCGCCGACGGCCCGCGACGGGACTTCGCGCTCGCCGCGCCCACGGATCTGCCGCTTGATGGCGGCCAACGCCGTCTCGATCTGCTCGCGCGCGACCGGGCGCTTCTCCAACGCACGCAACATCCCGGCGCGCAGCTTGTCTTCTTGGAACGGCTCGCGGCGGCCGTCGGATTTGATCACCGCCGGGAGGTCCAGCGCGGCGGCCTCGAAGGTCGTGAAGCGCTCCTCACAAGCGGCGCACTCGCGGCGCCGCTTGACCTGCTCCCCCTCATCGACCAACCGGGAATCGATGACCCGCGTGTCGGGGGCTAGACAGTATGGGCAACGCATAGGCCTATCTTACCTCAACCCACGTCGCGGCCATTCGTCGGATCACCTCGCTATCGGTGTCGGCCAACGACACGTCGTCCCGTCCACTATTGCCATGCTAAACTGACGGCGCTCCGTAGTTTTCGGTAATAACACGATCACGAGGTCCTATGTCACCGGGTAACAGGAAGAGTCGCTCGTGCTCGCGGGTCCGAGGTTTCCGCCCCCCGCTGCTGCGAAGCGTCTTGCTCGTGGCCGGGGCGCTGCCCGGTCTAGCCGCCGCGCCCGCTCAGGCGTCCGATGTGGCCTTCACGCTCATGCCGGCCATTACCACGAGCGCCGATGACGCGCGCTCGGTGGCGGTCGGCGACGTGGACGGCGACGGGGACCTGGACACCCTCTCGGCCTCGGCCTATGACGACAAGGTCGCCTGGTACGAGAATGTAGACGTCACCATCCCCGGTACCGGTAACGGCACCACCTGGGTGCCGCATACCATCTCCATCACGGCCAACGGCGCGAGCTCGGTCGGGGTCGGCGACGTGGACCGTGACGGGGACCTAGACGCCCTGTCGGCCTCCCGCGGTGACGACAAGGTCGCCTGGTATGAGAACTTCGGGGCGCCGGGTGCCGGCACTACCTGGGTGCTGCATACCATCACCACCGCCGCCAACGGGGCCTACTCGATCGCGGTCGGAGACGTGGACGGTGACGGGGACTTGGACGCGCTCTCGGCCTCGCGCGGTGACGACACAGTCGCCTGGTACGAGAACGTCGACGTCACCACCCCGGGCACCGGTAACGGCACCACCTGGGTGCTGCGTACCATCTCCGCCGCCTCCGTCGGCGCGGTCGCAGTCGCGGTCGGCGACGTGGACGGCGACGGGGACTTGGACGCCCTCTCGGCCTCGCGCGTGGGCGTCAGGGTCGCCTGGCACGAGAACGTCGACGTCACCGCCCCCGGTACCGGTAACGGCACCACTTGGCTGCGGCATACCATCACCACCGCCGCCGGCGGACCTTACTCGGTCGCGGTCGGCGACGTGGACGGCGACGGGGACCGGGACGTCGTGTCGGCCTCGCGTTTTGACGATAAGGTCGCCTGGTACGAGAACGTGGACGTCACCACGCCCGGTACCGGTAACGGCACGACCTGGGTGCTGCATACGATCACCACCACGGCCAACGGGGTGCGCTCGGCTGTAATCGGCGACGTGGACGGCGACGGGGACCTGGACGCCCTCTCGGCCTCGGTCTATGACAACAAGGTCGCCTGGTATGAGAACGTCGGCGCGCCCGGTCGGGGCACCGCTTGGGTGCTGAATACGATCACCACCACCGCCGGCCGGGCAAACTCGGTCGCGGTCGGTGACCTGGACGGCGACGCCGACCTGGACGCCATCGCGGCCTCGGCCTTCGACAACGAGGTTGCCTGGCATAGAAACGACATCGGATGTCGCGGCGTTGTGGCGACGCTGTTCGGTACGGTCGGTAACGACACCCTGTCCGGTACCTCCGGCACAGACGTGATGGCTGGCCTCGGTGGCAATGACCGCCTGAACGGCGCAGGCGGTGACGATCTCATTTGTGGCGGTACGGGCAACGATGTGCTCGCCGGCGGCGGTGGTAAGGACCAGCTCTATGGCGACGACGGCCGGGACAGGCTCAAGGGCGGCGCCGGCCGCGACACATTGATCGGCGGCAGCGGCGCTGACACCTTGTCGGGCGGGGCGGGGGCGGATCGGCTCTTCGGCGATGGCGGCAACGATAGACTAGCCGGGGGCGGGGGCCGCGATCGCCTGCACGGTGGCTCTGGCCGCGACCTGTTGAAAGGCGGCAGCGGCGCCGACACCTGCACGGGCGGCTCGGGGCGCGACAGGGCGCGCCGCTGCGAGCGCACCCGGGGCGTGCCCTGAGCCTGTAGTTCGATCGGGATGGGATACGGCGCTCGGGGCGCCGTATTGCTTTCCGGCGGCGTGAGCTCACACCGCATTGCAGCCCCTCTTGCGTCCGGCGTTGCACGGGCCGGATGGGTCCGTGAGGGCGTAACCTGCGTTTACGCGGTTCCAAGCGCATGGGAGAATGGCCGTGCCATTCCGCCCACGCCCACCCGGCACCGATGTATAGCGACTACTTTCAAACTATCGTCTCGGCCTTGCTGCCCGCCTGCCAGGCGGTGTACGGCGCTCGGCTCAAGAGCCTGGCGTTGTTCGGATCGGTGGCACGGGGGACCATGAGACCCGATTCCGACATCGATGTCCTTCTTATCGCCGCGCCGCTGCCAGCCGCACGCTCCTCGCGGTTGGATGAGTTTGAGCAGGTCGAGCAGGACCTGGCCCCGTTCTTCAAGCGCGCCCGGGGCGCCGGTGTCGACACCGATCTGTCCGCGGTGATCAAGACGCCCGAAGAGTTGCGGCAGGGCAGTCTCTTGTTCCTGGATATGGTCGAGCAAGCCCGGTTGCTGCATGATCCGGAGCGGCTGTTGCGCGGCTATCTGGACGGTCTTGCCGCCCGCTTGCAGGCCATGGGGGCTAGACGGATAACCCAGGGCGGGGGCTATTACTGGGTGTTGACACCGGACTTCAAACCCGGAGACCGCATCGCGTTATGACCGTCGATGAACTGGCCCGCGATTACCTGCGCCGTGCTCGCATCCGTCGCGCCGTTCTCGACCTGCTGTACGAGGCTGCGGCCTATCCCGACGTCGTACGCGAGGCCCAGGAGCTGGTCGAGCTGGCGCTGAAGGGCATGTTGCGGTGGGCGGGTGTGGACCCGCCGAAATGGCATGATGTGGGCGAGATACTGCTGGCGCAGCAGGCCCGGTTACCGCCCGAGCTCGGCCCTGATCTGCCGGTACTGGCGCGGATCTCCCGCCGACTACGCAAAGAGCGCGAGCTGGCGTTTTATGGCGAGATCGACTTGATCCCGGGGCAAGCGTATGACGAGGCGCAGGCACGCACGGCCATCGCCGATGCCGATACCGTGCTTGCGGCCCTGCGCTACTTCACCTGATCGGGTTTACCGATCCCGGGTCTCCGCGACCCGGGCCGGCGCGGGACGCGCAACCAGCATCACGTTCGCGAACGGTGTGCCCTGGCTCATGGGCGCGACGCGGGCCTCGAATCCCACGCGGCCGAGCAGCCGCCGCCACTCGTCCGCGCCCCGGTAGTGATAGGCCTGGCGCCAGCCGCCTCGCGCCACGGCGCACAGCCGCTCGGCGCCGCGCGTGATCGAGTAGCGTCGCCCGGCGCCGGCATCGGCCTCCCGGATGATCAGTACCCCGTCCGGTGCCAGCCGGCCGGCGACGCGCTCCAGCAGGGTCTGTTGCAACTCGCCCGGAAGGAATTGCAGGACATCGAGCAGCAAGGCCGCGTCGCAATAAGGCAGCGAGCAATCCGTGAGGTCGGCGATTTCGACCCGATCGGCGCTGCCCATCGCGCGGCGCGCTATGAGCGCGTGTCGGGAATGCCGCTCGATCCCGTATACCGTTAGCCCCACGGGGGGCGTCGGCCACTCCTGCGGCCAGGGATTGCCATACAGCCATGTCCGCGTGGCGCACAGCAGCGCAGGAAAGAGTCCGCGGCCGCAGCCGAGGTCGAGCACGCGGCCCCGTCCGGGGAGCAGGCCCTGCGTGAGGAGCGCGCGATAGACGGGGTCACAGGCCAGCTTGCCGCGCACGAAGCCCATGGTAAATCGCCCCGCCCCCGCATAGCGCGCAGCGGCGGCTGCGGCCAGGGATCGAAGGACTGAATCGTTACTCGACACGGTCACCGTTACCCGTGGATGACTTGCGCTAGGTTCTCCTTGCCTTATACGCTTGAGTTCTCAACCACCATCCCTTGCGAGCAGGGGGAATCGACCCGTCGTTCCGGCAGGGATTGCCGGAACCCAGGGTACAGGGACGTTTATGGCGTCCTGCGTCCTGGATGCCGGCAATCCCTGCCGGCATGACGGGGTCGATTTTACACGTGACCGCCCAACGGCTGCGCTGTTGGGCCCTCTACTCGCTGCGCTCGTCGGCGACGGATGAAGCCGATCGTTGGGTTTCTCGAAACGCTAACGTGGAGCGCACATGAAATACGGCAAAACCATAGTCTGCTTTGCGAACTCTCGCAAGACGTCGGGGCGCTGCATCGCGGGCGAAGAGTGGCGAGACGACAGTCCTGGAGAATGGGTGCGTCCGGTCAGCACGCGCCCCACACATGAAATCTCGGAAGAGGAACGACGATACGAAGACGGGCGTTGCTCGACATCGTCGTGGTGCCATGCGAAAGCCATCAACCGCTGCCCCACCAACGCGAGAATCACGTAATTGACCCCGGATACTACTGGGTGCCCAAAGGAACACTGGCATGGGAAGCTATATCCGGCTGGCTCGACAAGCCGAACACGCTCTGGGGCGCAGGTCAAAGCAGTTATGCCGGCCTTAATAACCGCGTGGCTATCGGGCAGGAGGACGGCTCATCGCTTTATCTTATCGCGGTCGAGCGCCTTCGGCTCTTGGTCGGCCGCAAGGCTCCGGAGTATCCTGATTCCAAGCGGGCCGTAAGAGGCGAGTTCAGCTACCGTGGTGGAGTGCCACCGATCCTTGCTAGTGTAGTGTCTCATGCAACGCTTTACAATGCGATTCGCGTGTGTTATGTTGTGCGGCATGTGGACGAGCAGCGCAGCATTGGCGATAACGCCCGAGAACAGACTGGAACTTGAA
>JBOIDW010000381.1:0-7780 GCA_050740655.1 Gammaproteobacteria bacterium
ACCACGAGAGAAGGCAATAAACCATGATAAAACCCACTGTGGCCATCATAGGCACCGGCGCGGCCGGCCTCGCTTGCGGCCATTTCCTGCACGAGCGGTTCGATGTGACGATGTACGAGAAGAACGATTACATCGGTGGACACGCGAACTCGGTGACGGTCTCGCACGGCGGAGAGACCGTGCGCTTCGATACCGCTTTCGTGGTGTTCAATAATACCGCCTATCCGCTCTTCATACGCCTGCTCGAAGAGCTGAAGGTGCCTAACAGGTACTGCCCGATGAGCTTCAGCTTCCAGATCGAGCCCGACGGCCTGGAGTACATGACCCATGGCCTGACCTATTGCTTTTGCGATCTCAAAAACCTGCGGAGCTGGCGCTTCCTCAAGATGCTCTTCGAGATGGTCAAGTTCCATCGGCAGGCGCGCGAGGTCCTGACCGAACCCCGATACCGCGAGCTCAGCATCGCCGACTACATGAAGGCCAGGGGCTATAGCGACGACCTCCTGCAGCGCTTCTTGATCCCGCTCATCGCCGTCACTTGGTCGCTGCCGCCGGAGGAGATGCTGGCGTATCCGGTCTTGACGTTGGTGGAGTTTCTGGACCACCACGGAGCGTTGCAAGGCGTCACGGGCCGCAAGCACTGGAGGACCGTGGTCAACGGCAGCCGCTCCTACGTCGATCGGATCAGCGAGCCGTTCCGGGACCGGATCCTCATGAATCGCGGCGTGACGCGGGTCAGGCGGGGAAGCGGGGCGGTCGAGGTCGCAGACGACCGCGGCGAGCGCCGGGGCTTCGATCATGTGGTACTCGCCTGCCATGCCGATCAGGCGCTGGCGATGCTCGTGGATCCGACGGCCCAGGAGCGGGAGCTATTGAGCACGTTTCGATATCACAAGAGCCGGGTGCTCGTGCACACCGATCGCTCGCTCATGCCGAGGAACCGGCGGCATTGGGCGGGTTGGAACTACCACGTCGAATACGAGCACGACCGGCGCCCACGGTCATCGACGACGTATCATATGAACACCTTACAGAAGGTGTCGGAGACTGCGGATTATTTCGTGACCTTCGGCGATACGAGCCGCGTGGATCCCGCCAAGGTCCTGAAGGAACTGCACTACGAACACCCGGTCTTCGACCTCGGTGCCATCCATGCCCAGGCGAAGCTCGAAACGCTCAATCAGAACGGCCGCACGTTCTTCTGCGGCTCGTATTTCAAATACGGATTCCACGAGGACGCCTTCCGCGCCGGCCTCGAGGTGTGCCGCGCCCTCACCGGGGAGCCGATCTGGAAGTGAATCGCGATGGCTGCCGCGTTCTATCCCTCGTACGCCGGTTCAGGCGGCCGAGGCCTCGCGCCCAGGCGGCGACGCCTGCGCCAGCAATTCTTCCTCCTGCAAGAGCTTCGTCAGGCCCGGCACGGCATGGTCGAAGGTGAACATGTGATAGTGATAGCCGAGCGTGACGTAGTGCATGATGAACGGGACCTGGTCGGGGTACTCCCGCATGACGCGCCGGGTGAAGACCCGGCTCGCCTGCTTGTAGTGCTCCGGGAAGGTCGCCATGACGCTCTGCTGTTGCCGGTACTGGGACCGGATCGACGCGAGCGTGATCTGCCCGCTCATCCACTTGGAGACCAGGTTTCTCACGCCTGAGGCCAGCAGGAAGAACAACCGCCGCACACGCTCCCCGAGTGCCGCCGGATGTCCCATCCGGGAAAACATCTCCATGGCGCGGCTGAAATACGCGTCCGGGTCATAGAGCGTGCGGATCACCCGGAGGTGGCCTTCCAGCAACTGCTTTCTCGGGATGGTCGTCACGATGTTGGTATACCCGGAGCCGAGGGTGCGTTCTTCGTCACCCGTCATGTCCTCGATGAGGCGCCCGCTACTCTTCATGCGCGTATAGAGCGGCGTTCCGGGTAGGGCCACCAGGGGCCCGATCATGGCGTTCGGGATCGCCGCATCGGTGATGAACTCGATCTGGCGGTCGAAGATATCCGCGGTGTCGCTGTCGAAGCCGACGATGAAGGAGCCATAGGTCAAGAGCCCCGCGCCCTGGATCGCCTTCATCCGGTCGACCAGCGAACCCTTCATGTTTTGGAACTTGCGCGTCTCCTTCAGGCTCTCGATCGAGGGCGTTTCGATCCCCATGAAGACCCAGATGAAGTTGGCCTTGACGAGGAGGTCCATCAACGCGGCATCATCGGCGAGATTGACCGTGACCTCGGTACCGAAGAAGAACGGGTGCTTGCGTCGCGCGTTCCACGCGGCCAACTCGACCAGGAACCTCTTGGCCTCCTTCTTGTTGCCGATGAAGTTGTCATCGACGATGAAGATCACCCCGCGGAACCCGGTCTCGTAGATCGCGTCCAGCTCGGTGAGCATCTGGGCGGGGGTCTTGGTCCTCGGCTTGCGCCCGAACATTACGGTGATGTCGCAGAACTCGCAGAGATAGGGACAACCGCGCGAGAACTGCACCACCAGCATGGCGTAGTAATCGAGGTTCAAGAGGTCGAAGCGCGGCACCGGGGTCTTGGTGACATCCGGCTTGTCGGGCGTCGTGTACACGGGTTTGTAACTCCCGCGCTCCAAGTCCTCGAGGAACTCCCGCCAGGTGATCTCGCCTTCGTTCAGGACCTGCACGTCGCAGTGCGGGGCGCACTCCTCGGGGCAAGCGGTCGGGTAAGGGCCGCCGAACACCACCAGCTTGCCGGCCGCCCGGCAACGCGCCGCCACCCGGAACAGCGAGGACTTCTGCGTGAGCATGGCCGACAGGCATACCACGTCGGCCCACTCCAGATCGGTATCCTCCAAGTCCTCGCAGTTCAGGTCGATGAGGCGGAACGGGTAGTCCTCGGGCGTCATGGCCGCGATGGTGATGAGCCCGAGCGGCGGCATCGCCGCTTTTTTTCCGATCAGCGGGAGATAATACTGGGAGCCCCAGTAGGTCGGTGGGAACTTGGGATAGACCAACAAGAGGTTCTTGTATTTGTCGTTCATGCAGGTACCTCCTCACGCCCGGACCGGCGGGGCAGGGTCCGGTTTGCCACTGGCGAGTATAGGCAATCGGGCCGCGCGTGCCAACGGTGGTCATAGTTGATCGCGGCGACAGGCGTGGCTGAACCCGCCACCCTCGGCCACGCAGGGTAATCGGCCCTGCCGGGAGCACCGGAGATCCCTTGGTCCGGTCCCGTCCGCCCTTCGGGCGGGGCACTTCCGATACGCACGAGGTCCACGCGGCCGCTTGGCTTGCCACCCGCTATAATCGCGCTGGTGGCCGCTTGCTTTCATAGGGTTGGCCTGAATGGCAACAGACCCTAGGCTTACCGCGCCCCCAGGCGCAGCGCCTGATCGAACTGAGCTACATGGATCCGCAAGGCATCGTCGGGCCGATTGAACAAGGCTTGGATAGCGTATGGATTCGGAAAGAGTGGATTCTGAAGGCGAGGACTTGGAACCAGGCCGGCACATGACGCCGGAGGAGTTCCGCCGCCACGGTCATGCGGTCATCGACTGGATCGCCGACTATTACCGACACATCGAGGAGTATCCGGTGATGTCGCAACTCCGCCCGGGGGAGCTGTGCAAGGGCCTGCCCGCGCACCCGCCGGCGCGGGGCGAGCCCTTCGATCGCGTGCTGGCGGACCTCACGCGGGTGATCCTGCCCGGGATCACGCATTGGCAGTCTCCTAGCTTCTTCGCCTATTTCCCGGCCAATACCTCGGGACCCTCGATCCTCGGCGAGTTGCTCGCCGCGGGCCTCGGCGTGCAGGGGATGATGTGGGTCACGAGCCCGGCCTGCACGGAGTTGGAAACCCGTGTGCTCGATTGGCTGGTGGAGATGTTGGACCTGCCGCTAGCGTTTCGCTCCGACCGGGCGGGCGGCGGCGTGATCCAGGACTCGGCCTCCAGCGCGACGCTGTGCGCCTTGCTCGCCGCGCGCGAGCGGACCACACAAGGCCAGGGTAATCGACTAGGCTGCGACCGAAGACTCGTGGTCTACGCCTCGCGCGAGGCGCATGCCTCGGTGGAAAAGGCCGTGCGCATTGCAGGTCTAGGCAGCGACATGCTCAGGCGCGTTGCGGTCGATGAGCGCTATGCGATGTGTCCCGATCGGCTCGCCGCGCAGATCGCCGAGGATAGCCGGCACGGGCTCCGGCCTTGTATGGTGGTCGCGACCCTGGGTACGACCTCTTCGAACGCCTTCGATCCCCTGACCGCGATCGGGCCGCTATGCCGGCACGAGGGGGTCTGGTTACACGTAGATGCCGCCATGTGCGGCAGCGCGGCGCTGTGCCCGGAATACCGGCATCTCCAGGCCGGGCTGGAATACGCCGACAGCTATTGCTTCAACCCGCATAAATGGCTTTTGACCAACTTCGATTGCGACTGTTTCTACACCGCGGACCGCGCCAGTCTCATCCGGGCCTTGAGCATTCAACCGGAATACCTACAGAATCCGGCCAGCGCCTCCGGGGCGGCTATCGATTATCGGGACTGGCAGGTACCGCTGGGCCGCCGCTTCCGCGCCCTCAAGCTGTGGATGGTGATCCGGCACTACGGCATCGAAGGCCTGCGCCGGCACATCCGCCGGCACGTGAGTCTGGCCCACGAGCTGGCCGGCTGGATAGAACGATCGCCCGCATTTGAGCTGGTGATAGCCCCGGTGCTGAATCTGGTCTGCTTCCGGCATCATGGGGGTGATGAATTCAACCGGCGGTTGCTGGAGCGACTCAACCGCAGCGGCCGGCTATTCCTTTCGCATACCCGGCTCGGCGAACGCTACGTACTGCGCCTGTGCGTGGGACAGACGCATACCGAGCTGCGACACGTGCGCGACGGCTGGGCGTTTATCCAGGCAACGGCCGCCGCCATGGCGGCGGCCGGCGCGGATGGCCTTTAATCGGCCACGCAGCGCAGATAGGCCTCCTCGAGCGTCGCTGCCCCATACCGATCGGCAAGGCCCGCGGGCGTCCCGCAATACACGATGGTGCCGCGGTGTAGAACCGCCAAGCGATCGCAGAGCGCGGCGAGGTCGCTCAAGACATGGCTGGTGAAGAGCAGCGTCTGCCCCGGCGATCGGCGTTCCAGGAGATAGGCCTTGAGCAAGGCCCGCGCCTTGGGGTCCAGGCCGCTCATGGGCTCGTCCAGCACGTAAAACGCCTTGTCGGCCGCGAGGACGGAGACCAGCCCCAGTTTCTGAGCCGTGCCTTTGGAGAGCGCGCGTACCGGCTTGTCCAGCATCGCCACGGGTAGATCGACGCCGGCCAGTATCCGCCTCAACTCCGCCGGATCGCGTGGCACGCCGTGCAATTGCGCCATGTAGTGCAGGAAATCCCAGCCGCTCATGAAGTAAGGCGGGATGAAGCGTTCCGGTAGAAAGGCCAGCCGCGCCCGCGCCTCGCTGCGTCTGTGGTCTATGCCAAAGAGATGTACGCTACCCGAATCGAGATGGCAAAAATCGAGCAGGCATTTGATGAGCGTCGTCTTACCCGCACCGTTGATACCCACTAAGCCGAGGCACTCCCCCTGCCGGACTTGCAGGTCTAATCGCTGGAGGACGGCTTGCCGGTGATAGGCCTTGGTGACGCCACGGAGATCCAGCGCAAACGCGGCATCGGCGTCCATGGTCGTCTATACGTACAAATATACGTACAAAGGTCAAAGATCATCATTACTCCGACGTCATGCCGGCGAAAGCCGGCATCCAGGAGGGGTTTAGTAAGCTGCACTGGACCCCGGCCTCCGCCGGGGTGACGGCTAGAGAGGTTAATGTAGATTCGGTAAATTGTGCCCGTTCGCAGTAGTTATGTTTGGGCTAGAACGCACAGGGCCCGCGCATGCGGGCCCTGTGTTGCTTTCAAGTCCGCCGAACCGCCTTCGCCGGCTTAGAACAGATAGTAGCCGTTACAATCGACCTGCTCGCCGGTAATGTTCCATATATTCGGTGTCACGCCCGTATCGACGCAGGTTGGCGTCGTGGCGCTAGCGCCCACGGCCCCATAGGTCGCGGTCGTCGCGCCGGACGCGCGCAGCACACCGGTCGCGGGCAGGCTGTCATCGATCTTGAGATCCAGCTCGCGCATGATCCCAACCGGTACTGTTACGCCCGTAATCAAATGGAGTCGGTTGGCAGGCGTTACCAAGGTATCCAGGTAATCAGGGGATTGCCCCATGAGCAGATGGCCGCCCCAGGGATTGGTCGGTGCTTGTGCCGGCGTTGGGGCGGTATACGTAGCAGCGTTGGTAGCACTCCCGTCATAGGTCCCCTGGAGAAAGCCCGCGGCCTGTAAATGTGCCCAAAGGGCTGACGCCTCCGGAAAACTACCCGCGTCCAACTGCCCGTTCGCATTGCCGCCCACGGTTGCACAATTCGGTAGCCGCGGGGTTCCCAAGATGCTGCATGCCTGGTTGGCTCCATTCCCCCCCGCCAGATCGCCCGGGATCAAGCGGTAGCGATCGATGAACCCATAATAGGCCGCCTGGACGTTGGAATTCTGATCGGCGAGATTTCTGACCTGGGCGCTGCGGATCAGCTCCTGGCCCTGCAATATCCCGCCCAGCAGGAGACCGATAATGACTAAGACGATAGCGATCTCGACGAGGGTGAAACCGCGCTGTTGGCTAAACTTGTTCATGACGTTTCTCCGATGGAGTGTAGTTTTCCCCTTTTGGCAGGTATTCTTGGAACGAATTGCATTGTAAGGTTGGTCTGGGCGCGCCGATTGCGCCGTAATCCACCCCTGCTAATTCTCACGCACCTGTCTTGACGTTGCTCCAGTTCCGTCAGCAGTAACCATACCACAAACCCATCTTATTGATTACACGAATAACGGCTAATTAACGTCACGTTCAGTGCCGGGCCCACCTGTTGAACGGGCGACGCTAGCGCCGAAGCGCCGACACGGCTACCGCTCGTGTTTGGCCCCGGCAGGTTGCCGTGCCTCCAAATCCCGGAGGCGTCGTTCCAGCAGGCGCAGCTCGTGAGGGTCCCGGATGGTTCCGCTCTCGATGAGCCCGCCCAGCAATACCTTGGCCGCTTCGATCTCGCCCAGCCCCTCCAATACGAAGATGCGTAGCTGTTGCGCCCAGCTTGGTACCTCCGGCCCGGTCGCCCGTTCGGCAACGGCTTCCGCATAACGCAATGCGAGCTGCCCGTCGTGCAAGCGGTAGCGGGCTACGTAGACCGCGTGCGCCAGCCACGGCCAGCGTCGGTTGGGGTCATCGAGAAAGGCCCGATAGACGAATTCCAGCATCTGCCTTTGCTGGGACTCGACCGGTACCTCCGCATACAGGTGGCTCGCCGCGAGCAGGGGGTATTGGCCACGGGGATCCAGGGCCAGGATGCGTTCCAACCAGGGGATGACCTTGCCGTAGTCCAGCTCCCGGAACGGGATGCTGAGGCCCGGTTGAACGTCGAAGAACTGTAGCCAAAGATTCAGCACCCGCGCCAGCAACTCCGGATCACCGAGACTCGCGACCCGCAGTACGCCGATCTCCGGCGGTGGCCGCAAGACCTGCATTTGGGCGACCGGTTGCGGGCGCAGGCCATGCCAAACGACCTGCCCCAGCACGGCCGCGGCGAGCAGGAACCCGATCGGCCACGGTACGCTGCGGACCGGCCTGACATCGGCCGCCGTTAGACGCTTCTGCCTCATGGGGACGAGCACAGACGTGCACAGGTCGCTTCGATCCAACGCTCCGCCTCATCCGTCACCTCCTCCGGCCGCCGGCCCTCGGTCTCGATGCGCGGACCGATCACCACGTCGATGACCCCC
>JBOIDW010000382.1:0-29149 GCA_050740655.1 Gammaproteobacteria bacterium
CGCATATTGCGGCTACAGCCTATGGCGTGCGCCTCGGGCGCAGCTTCGAAGTACATGAGCCGCACGATACGCAAATAGTAGAAGACGCCGACTATGGAGGTGCTCACTGCGATGACGGCTAGCCACACAAAGCCCGCGGCAATCGCCTCTTTGATCACGAACCACTTGGCCCAGAAGCCTACGAAGGGCGGTACGCCGGCAAGGCTGAACATCAGCATCAACATGACGCATGCAAACCAGGGGCTGCGTTCGCCCAGACCCTTGAAATCCTCGAGTCGATCGGATTCAAAACCACCGCGCCCGAGCAGGATCACCATGCCGAAGGCGCCCATGCCGGTCAGCGCGTAGACCGTCGCGTAAAACATGGAGCCGGCATAGCCCGAATGGGTCCCGGCCAATAGACCCAGTAACAGAAAACCCATGTGGGCGATGGTCGAATAGGCCAGCATGCGCTTGATATTGGTCTGGGCGATGGCCACGAGGTTACCGGTAGTCATGGATAGGGCGGCGAGCAGCACCAGGACCTGTTGCCAGTCGGCGACCAGCCCTTCCAATCCATCCACTAAAAGGCGTATGGAGATCGCAAAGCCGGAGATCTTGGGGGCGGTGCTCAGGAACAAGGTCACCGAGGTCGGCGCACCCTCATAGACGTCCGGGATCCACATGTGAAAAGGTACGACGCCGAGCTTGAAGGCGATGCCTGCAATGAGGAACACGGTGCCGAACACCAGCAATAGGCTGCGGTCGGCATGGGCGAATAACGCACCGGAGACGGTTTCCAGATCCAGGCTGCCGGTGACACCATAGAGGATGGAGATCCCGTAAAGCATCATGCCGGAAGCCAGGGCACCGAGCACGAAATACTTCATGGCGGCCTCGGAGGCCTCTTTGGAATCGCGATGCATGGCCACCATGGAGTAAAGGCACAGGGACAGCAGTTCCAGGCCCAGGTAGACAGTGAGGAAATTGTGCGCCGAGACCGTCACCATCATGCCGAGCACGGCGAACAGCGCCAGCACGAAGTACTCGCCGTTCAACAGCCCGCGCAACCGCAGATAATCGCGCGAGTAGAGCATCACCCCTGACGAGACCAGCAACAGCGCGGCCTTTAATAAGGTCGCCATCGCGTCGTTGACGTAGAGGCCATGGAACGCGAGCCGCGGCTCCCTGGAATGCAAGACCAGGGTGATCACGAGTGCCGCAAACAGCGTGACCTGGACGACGCGATAGACCCGCTCCCCGCTCTGACCGCGTCGCGACACGCTTACGAGCAGTGCCACGCAGGCCATGCACAGCACGACGACCTCGGGTAGGGCGATGATGAAATCGGACATCGCGTTACGGGAGCTTAGGCTGTGAGAGTTGTTCGACCAGATGATCGACGCTCGCGTGCATGACATCGAAGACGGGCGCCGGCCATACCCCGAACAACACGACCGCCGCCGCCAGGCTGCCCAGCACTAGGCGCTCGCGCTGATCCAGGTCCTTGAGGGCCGCAACCTTTTGGTTCGCGACCTCGCCGAAGATCACGCGCTTGTACATCCACAGCGTATAGGCCGCGCCGAGGATCAAGGTCGAGCCCGCGAGCAGCGCGAACCAGAAGTTCGCCTGATAGGCGCTCAGTATCACCAGCAACTCGCCGACGAAGCCCGAGGTTCCGGGCAGCCCGGCGTTGGCCATGGCAAACAACATCATGAGACTCGCAAACACCGGCATGGTGTTGACCACGCCGCCGTAGTCCCCGATCTGCCGGCTATGCAGTCGGTCATACAGGACGCCCACGCACAGGAACATCGCCCCGGATACGAAGCCGTGCGAGAGCATTTGCATGATCCCGCCTTCCAGGCCCATGGCGGCGCTCTTGGTGAGTACCGGATTTGCCACCAGGGCAAAGGCGATGAAGAAGCCCAGGGTCACAAAGCCCATGTGCGAAATAGACGAGTAGGCGATGAGCCTCTTCATGTCCTGCTGCACCAAGGCGACGAAACCGATGTAGACGATGGCAATGAGCGACAGGGCGATCATGAGTCCGGAAAAGGTCTCGCTGCCGGCCGGGGCGATGGGGAGGCTGAAGCGTAAGAAGCCATATCCGCCCATCTTCAGCATGATGGCGGCAAGGATCACCGAGCCGCCGGTCGGTGCCTCGACGTGGGCGTCCGGCAGCCAGGTATGCACCGGCCACATGGGTATTTTGACGGCAAAGGCGAGCAGAAAGGCGATAAAGACAAGCTTCTGGACCTCCAGCCCCAGGGGCAACGCCTGCATGGCGAGGATCGAGAAGCTGCCGCTGCGCGCGTAGAGATAGAGCAGCGCGACCAGCATGAACACCGAGCCCAGAAAGGTATAGAGAAAGAACTTGACGGTGGCGTAAATGCGCCGTTCTCCGCCCCAGATCCCGATGATGAGGAACATCGGGATGAGCATCGCCTCCCAAAATACATAAAACAGAATGGCGTCCATGGCCGTGAACACGCCATTCATCGAGCCCTCCAACAGCAAGAACGCCGCGAGGTATTGGGCCGTCTTCTGGTGTACCGATCCCCAGGCCGCAAGCACGACCAGCAGCGTGGAAAAGGTCGTCAAAAGGACCAGCGGCATGGCGATGCCGTCCACCCCCAGGTGGTAATAGATGTCGAAGGCCGGGATCCAAGTCCAGCGCTCCTGGAACTGCATCTCATGTGTGCCCGTCACGAAACCGGAATAAAGCGGCAGCGACAAGAGGAAGGTCGCGGCCGACACGGCGAGTGCGTGCCGTAGCGCGGTTTCGCGCGTTTTCCGGCCGCCCGCATAGAGCAACCAGAGACCGCCGACAATCGGCAGCCAGATCATCAGGCTCAAATACGGCATGGCGCCTCGCTCAACGTCGGAATAAGCGGCGTCGCGTTAATCGTTCGCCGTAATCGCGACCTGCCACCCTGCACGTTTCCAGAGGGGTGCAGGTGGAGCGCAACTTTCGATGGTTCGGCATGCGGATGCTCACGTGCACCGCGTCAGGACTTCTCGTAGCCATATTTCCTCGCTAGCCACCCCGCTCGCCGCCAGAATAGACCACGATCTTCCGCCGGGAGCTTATCCCTCCATTCCAGGTCGCCGGCTAGCCGAACCGTCCGCTGCATGCGTACGCGGTTGCCTGCGATCGTATGCCCGACATTCATGTCCTGACCGTGCGCCAAGCCTTCGCTTATCCTGGAAAGATCTAGCCCCGCAATTTCGCCGATTTTCCCCAGCACGCTCGAAGGATCGAGGGCGAAATCTTCATACCGGATGCGCACCGCTCTACCGCGCGCGAGCCTTGCCAGGATATCGCACGCAAGATTGATCATCAGCCATTGCGTGACGGTGTTTCGGGCTACGGCGGAAGGGTTATGGTCGAGAACGTTTCCTTCCAAGTCCGTGTTGGGATTCCTCTTGCACGACCAGATTACCGCCCGGCCATCGCGGACCAAGTGGAGAAGGCGTACGTCGATACCGGGCATGCGCAGCAGTGCGTATGCTCGCGCGGGAAACTTGCTGGAATCGACGATGACGTTCTTACCGCTGACATCCCGGATCGCCGAGTATAAAGCGCCAACTAACTCAGCGTAACGATGGAAGTTGGGGGATGACCAAAGGGTCTCGCACAGCAACGTCGGCAGCGAACGCATGCGTTCATAGCGGTCCTGCAGCGCTATCAGTTCCTGAACCCTGCCATCGCCAACTTTCTCTTCCCAACGCAGACGAACGGCCTCCCAGAACGTGCAAGCATTGGCCGTCGCTCCACAGGCGCATAGCCCGTTTCCGCTCCAGGCGACGATCGGCAGATTTCTAAGTTCGCCAACGCTTTCGATGCGTTCGTGGTTGCCAAGCACAATGTCCAGCACGGTCGAACCGGATCGCCATAAGCCCATCACGTAGAGCACTTTAAAATCAGTATCCATCTTCTCGAGAAGCTCAGGTTTTATGATGTTCCGGCGTCTTGCCTGCCGAACTATGCCGCGATTCGCGTGATGGCGCGCATGTTGCCGAACCGCTCCGGGGGGTATCGCGTGCGCACCGCTCAGCGGCCTAGACCGTAGACGAAATAGGCCAGAAACACCAGCAGTCCCAGGATCATGGCGAAGGCATAGTGGTAGAGGTAACCGGATTGGAGCTGCCGCGCAACGCCGGAGAACCAGCCCACCATATGAGCCGATCCGTTGACCATCCAACCGTCGATCAGCCGCAGGTCGCCGAACTCGGATAGGAAACGGCCGGTACCGCGCGCCCCCCCGGCGAACACCGCTTGATTGAAGGTATCGAAACCGTACTTGCGCTCCAGCACCCAATAAATCGGTTTGAACGATTGCGCCAGCCGTTCCGGTAGTTTGGGCCACCGGATATAACACAACCAGGCGGTAGCGAAACCCGCTAGCGCCAGGAGGAAGGGGGTGGCCGTCAGACCGTGAATGACCATGGCCGCGACGCCGTGATAGTCCTCGGCCATGCGCCCCAGCACGTCATGGCTCGCCGCGACCCGGATGGCAGTGCCGAAATAATCCTCAAACAGCGCCGGACCCACCATCAACGCACCGATCAATACCGAGGGTACGGCCAGGGCCACGAGCGGGCCGGTGACGACGCGCGGCGACTCATGCAGATGCGCCTTGGCATGGTGATCGATACGCTCCTCGCCGTGGAAGACCATGAACAACAGCCGAAAGCTGTACAGGGAGGTGACGAAGACGCCGCTCAACACGGCGAAATAGGCGAAGCCCGCGCCGGGCAGCTGCGAGTGGTGCACGGCCTCGATAATCGCGTCCTTGGAAAAGAATCCGGACAGGCCCGGAAATCCAATCAGGGCCAGCGTCCCGATGAGGGAGGTCGCCCAGGTGACGGGCATGTATTTCCTGAGCCCCCCCATCTTGCGCAGGTCCTGCTCGTGGTGCAGGGCGATGATGACCGAGCCGGCAGCCAGGAATAGCAGGGCCTTGAAGAAGGCGTGCGTGATGAGATGGAACATGGCGGCGGCATAGGCCGACGCGCCCAGGGCGACGGTCATGTAACCGAGCTGCGAGAGCGTGGAATACGCGATGACGCGCTTGATGTCGTTTTGCACCAGGCCGAGCAGGCCGGTGAACAAGGCGGTGATCGCACCGATGGCGAGCACGAAGCTGAGCGCGGCCTCGGAAAGCTCATAGAGCGGCGACATGCGGCTCACCATGAAGATCCCGGCCGTGACCATGGTCGCGGCGTGGATGAGCGCCGAGATCGGGGTCGGGCCTTCCATCGAATCCGGCAGCCACACGTGCAACGGCACCTGGGCCGATTTTCCCATCGCGCCGATAAACAGCAGGATACAGATGAGGGTCGGAACGGGCCACTGGGAATGCCCCCAGATCCGGGCCGTCTGTCCGGCCAGCTCCGGCGCCTTGTTGAACACGCTCGCATAATCGAGGCTGCCGCAGTAGTACAGAACCGCGGCGATGCCGAGGAGAAAGCCCAGGTCTCCGACGCGGTTGACGAGAAAGGCCTTGAGATTGGCCTGGATCGCCGACTCGCGCTTATACCAGAAACCGATGAGGAGGTAGGACATCAGCCCTACCGCCTCCCAGCCGAAAAAGAGCTGCATGAAATTGTTGGCCATCACCAGCATCAGCATGCCGAAGGTAAACAGCGCAATATAGCTGAAGAAGCGCTGATAACCGGGGTCATCGCGCAGGTAGCCGATGGTATAGATATGGATCATCCACGAGACGAAGGTCACGACCACCATCATGGTGGCCGAGAGCCGGTCGACGAGAAATCCGATCTCCAGACGGATCCCGCCGCTGGAAAGCCAGGTATAGATGCCGGAATTGAAGGCCGGGGCGCCGTCCACCACCACGTCCTTGAAGCCGAGCAACGACAGGAAGAAGGCCATGGCGACCCCGGCGATGGTGACGCGGTGCGCCCACACCCGGCCGATCGCCTGGCCGAACAGGCCGGCGATGATCGCGCCCAGCAATGGAAAGACCACTACGCCGATATAAACCGCTTTCATGCCCCTTATACCTAGCCTTTCAGACTATCCAAATCCTGTACATTGATCGTGCTGCGATTGCGGAACAGCACCACCAGGATCGCAAGGCCGATGGCCGATTCCGCGGCCGCGACGGTGAGGATGAAAAACACGAACACCTGCCCGCTCAGGTCATTCAGGAAATGCGAGAAGGCGATGAAGTTCATATTCACCGCGAGCAGCATCAACTCGATGCACATGAGCAGGATGATGACGTTTTTACGGTTGATGAAGATCCCAGCGACGCTGAGACAAAACACGAGGGCGCCCAAGGTGAGGAAATCGGAAAGCTCGGCCATTCCGGGTTCCGCCTTAGATTCTCGCTTGTAACTGCTTGTACAAAACCACTTCAACAACGCTATTCGCATCGGAATCGGCTCCGTCATGCCGGCAGGGATTGCCGGCATCCAGTACGCAGGACGCCATATACGTCCCTGTACTCTGGGTTCCGGCAATCCCTGCCGGAACGACGTGTATACCGTGAACGGGCATAATTTTCCTAAAAATGCAAGACGCCACCTGTCAACTGTCACCCCGGCAAAAGCCGGGGTCCAGCGCGGCATAGCAGCTCATTCTGGATACCGGCTTTCGCCGGCATGACGTCAGTAAAAGCGTAAGTTATGCCCATTGTTAGTATAGATGGAGATAGGGCAACATGAATTACAAATGCGCTTGGCTACGATTTGGGTCCCGACTCTAGCTTGACCAGGCGCACCCGATCCGCGCGCCGCACCCGCACCTGCTCCTCCGGCCGCTGGCCCTTGGTGTGGCGCTTGGGGCGCAAGGTGAGCGCGATAGCGGCGACGATTGCGACCAGCAGTATGACGCCGGCAATCTCGAAGGGATAGACGTACTGGGTGAAGAGGGCCTCGCCCAACTCGCGGGTATTGCTGTAGTCGGCCGCATGCCGCGCGCCCGTGCCGACCCTCTCGGTACCGAAATACCTGGGGCCGACCGCCACCGTGAGGGCGGTGACCATCGCCAGCGCAACCCCGGCGCCGACCGGGAGGTAGCGCGCGAAACCCTCGCGCAAGGGCGCGAGATTGATATCCAGCATCATGACCACGAACAGGAACAACACCATCACCGCGCCGACGTAGACCAGCACCAGGGCGATGGCCAGGAACTCGGCCTCCAGCAGCAGCCACAGGGCTGCACTGGAGAAAAACGCCAGCACCAGGAACAGCGCCGCATGCACCGGATTGCGCGCCGTAACCACCATCGTTGCAGCGCCCACCAGAACCAGCGCGAAGAAATAAAAGATAGTCAGGTCCACACGCGGTCGCTTAGCCGCTCACCGATAACGTGCATCGCGGGCCCGGTCCTCGGCGATCTGCTGCTCGAAGCGATCCCCCATGGCCAGGAGCTGGTCCTTGGTCACGACCAGATCGCCGCGCCGCTCGCCGTGATACTCGAAGAAGCGGGTCTCGACGATGGCATCGACCGGACAGGATTCCTCGCAGAAGCCGCAGAAGATGCACTTGGTGAGGTCGATGTCGTAGCGTGTCGTGCGGCGCGTACCGTCGGCACGTTGCTCCGACTCGATGGTGATCGCGACCGCCGGGCATACCGCTTCGCACAGCTTGCAGGCAATGCAGCGTTCCTCGCCGTTCGGATAGCGGCGCAGGGCGTGATGGCCGCGGAAGCGCGGCGACTGGGGGGTCTTCTCTTCGGGGTATTGCACCGTGACCTTGCGGCTGAACATACGGCGTCCGGTCAGCCACAACCCCTTACCCAACTCCTTCAAGAGCAGGCTGTTGACGTAACGCGTAACGGTTCCCATCGTTGTCGATCCAGGCCTGCTCAATCGAACCATGGCGGCACCTTTCCCGTCACCAGCAACGCCGCGACCACGATCCAGGCGATGGTGATGGGAATGAACACCTTCCACCCGAGGCGCATGACCTGGTCGTAGCGGTAGCGCGGAAAGGTGGCGCGCAGCCACAGGAACAAGAACAGGAAAAACGCCATCTTGAGCAGTAGCCAGAACAGGCCCGGGACCCAGCCGAATAGGCCCTCCAGGACCGGCAGGCCCTCGAAGGGCGAGAGCCAGCCGCCGCAGAACAACACCGAGGTGAGCGCCGCAATGAGGATCATGTTGGCGTACTCGGCGAGGAAGAACAGCGCGAAGGACATGCCCGCGTACTCGACGTGGAAACCGGCCACGATCTCGGACTCGCCTTCGGCGATGTCGAAGGGCGCACGGTTGGTCTCGGCCACGCCGGAGATGAAATAGATCGCAAACAGCGGCAACAGCGGCAGCCAGAACCAGTGCCAGAACCCACCCTGCTGCGCCTCGATAATAGCGCTCAGGTTCAGGCTCCCGGCCGCGACCAAGACGCCGACCAGCGCAAATCCCATGGCGATCTCGTAGGAGACGATCTGTGCCGCCGATCGCATGGCGCCAAGAAAGGCGTACTTGGAGTTCGAGGCCCAACCCGCGATGATGATGCCGTACACGCCCATCGAGGTCATGGCCAGGATATACAGCAGCCCGGCGTTGATATCGGCCAACACCTTGACGGCATCGAAGGGCACTACCGCCCAGGCCGCCAAGGCCGGTGCCAAGGCCAGGACCGGTGCCGCGAGGTACAGGAACCGGTTGGCGCCGCTGGGGATGATCACCTCTTTCAGCAACAACTTCACCACGTCGGCTATCGGTTGCAGCCAGCCGCGTGGGCCGACGCGATTGGGGCCGATGCGCACCTGCATATAGCCGATGATCTTGCGCTCGGCAAAGGTGAGATAGGCGACGCTGAGCAGCATCGGCACTACGATCAACAGGACCTTGGTCGCTATCCAGAGAATATCGAAGAAGGACGCACCCCCGGACTCAGGCATGCGCCGGCCCCCGCGCGCGTCGATCCGGTGCGGCGCGCAGCCGCGTCACGCTGACCGACGCTACGGGTGAATTCAGGCCCAATGCCACTGGACGTGCGCCGTAGATCAACACGCAGCCGGGAGGCAAGCGCGGGTCCGGGCAGGCCCTCATCTCAAGCCTTACCTCGCCCTGACGCAATTCCACCTCGTCATCCGCCTCGATCCCCAGGCGCTCGGCCTCGGCCGGATCGATATGCAGCCGGTCGTCCCCTGCGTCCGGGCTGGCCTGCAATGCCGTAGCGCGCCGTACCAAGGGATCGCAGCGATACATGGGCACGTGGTAGATCAGCTCGAGACCCGCGCCGCGGTGGGAGGCATCGGCGTGACCCGCCAGGCTCCATAGTCCCAGGGTCTCGACGGGACCCGTCGTAAACACGTTGCCGATCTCGCGCCGAATGTCTCCGATGGCGTCGTACTCGAAGCCCTTAAGCCCCAACCGATTGGCCAACACGCGCAATACCTTCCAGCCGGGCCGGACCTCGCCGGGCGGCGCGACCGCCGCCTCGAAGGGCTGGCTCACACCCTCAGCATTGATATAGCTCCCGGCGCACTCGGCGAATTGCGCGATCGGCAGCATGGCCTTCGCGTAAGACTCGATGCGCGGGCTGCGATAGGCGTTGAGGGAGACCACGAATTCCGCCTCTGCCAAGGCGCGCAGCGCGGGGCCGGGACGCAGGCTGTCGAATTCCGGCTCGACACCGTGCGAGAGATAGGCCTTTAGACCGCGCTCCCACATCTGATCGGCGTTGAGCCCGGCCTGTTTGAGCGGTGTCCCGCCGGGACCACGATGCGGCAGGGCACCGGCCAGCCACGCGCCGGCGCTGTTGGCGGCCTCGGCGAGATAGCCGAATCGCACACCGGCCAGACCGGCGATGCTGCCGGCCAGGGCCCGCAGGCGGGCGTAGCGTGCGTGACTCACGGCATAATTACCCAGCAACACGATACCGTTGGTGGCATTGCGCAGGGTCTCGGCAATCCGTGACTGTCGGTCATCGGCGCTGACACCTGCCAGCAGACGCAGGAGCCCGGCCGGCAGTTCGCGCTTAGCGTCGCGGGCCAAGTGCCGGGCGATCCCGGCCAGCGACTGCTCCAGCGCGGCGGGGCCGGCTACCCACTCGAGCGCCAAGGGAAAATTGAAATCATAGTGCAGCGGATTGACTGCCATCACCCGTGCGCCCCGTTGTGCCGCCTTGCGCAGCCTGTGGTTCGCCATCGGCTGCTCCTTTCGCGGATAGCTCCCGACCAGCAGCGCGGCATCGACCGTCTCCAGCTCGGCGATGCTGCAACCGAGGTACGGAAAGGCGGGCGCGCTGTCTTGGTCCGAAAAGTCGAGCTGGCGCAGGCGGTGGTCGATGTTGTGGCTGCCTAAGCCGCGCAGCAGTTTCTGAAATAGATACAGTTCCTCGGTGCTGGCCGTGGGCGTGATCAGGCCGCACAAGGCCTCCGGCCCATGCCGGCCCAGCACCTGTTGCAGGCCCTCCGCGGTGAATCCAAGGGCAGTGTCCCAGTCTACCTCGCGCCAGCGGTTGCCCTCCTTGATCTGCGGGGCGAGCAGCCGGTCCTCGCTGTAAAGTCCCTGATAGCTGTAGCGGTCGCGGTCCGAGATCCAGGTCTCGTTCACCGCCTCGTTGTCGCGCGGCACCACGCGCTTGACCCGCTGGCCCTGGGCGTGAACGTAGATATTGGAACCGATCGGATCGTGCGGGGCGATCCCGGCATACTGGCGTAACTCCCAGGCGCGGGCCGTGTACCGGTAGGGCTTGGAGGTCAAGGCCCCGACCGGACAGAGATCGATGACGTTGCCGGACAGTTCCGAAGTCACCGCCTGCTGGATGTAGGTGCCGATCTCCATGTGCTCGCCGCGGCCCGTCGCGCCCAGCTCGCGCAGCCCGGCAATCTCGTCGCCGAAGCGCACGCAGCGCGTACAGTGGATGCAGCGGGTCATATCGGTCTGGATGAGCGGGCCGATGTCCTTGTCGCGCACCACGCGCTTTTTCTCCGCATAGCGCGAGATATCGGAGCCATACCCCATGGCCAGGTCTTGTAGCTCACACTCGCCGCCTTGATCGCAGATCGGGCAATCCAGCGGGTGGTTGATGAGCAGGAACTCCATGGTGGCCTTCTGCGCCTCCATGGCGCGCGGCGAGCGCGTATACACCTTCATGCCCTCGACCACCGGTGTCGCGCACGCGGGCAGCGGTTTGGGGGCCTTTTCGACCTCCACCAGGCACATGCGGCAGTTCGCTGCGATGGAGAGCTTTTTGTGATAACAAAAGCGCGGGACATAGATCCCGGCCGAGTCCGTGGCCTCGATGAGCATGGCGCCTTTGCGCGCCTGCATCGGCCGGCCGTCGACCTCGATAGTGACGGTGGTCATGCGGCCTTGTCCACGGGCGACTCGATGAGGCTCCGGCCGTGCTCGATGTAGTACTGGAATTCGTGCCGGTAGTGCTTGATGAAGCTGCGCACCGGCATGGCCGCGGCGTCCCCCAGGGCGCAGATGGTCCGGCCCTCGATCTTCTTTGCGACGTCATCGAGCCGCTCCACGTCCTCCGGCCGGCCCTGGCCCTCGACGATGCGGGTCAACATGCGATACAGCCAGCCGGTCCCCTCGCGGCAAGGCGTGCACTGGCCGCAGGACTCGGCGTAATAAAAGCGCGCGATACGCCGCAGCACCTGCACCATGCAGGTGCCCTCGTCCATGACTATGACCGCCCCCGAGCCGAGCATGGAGCCGGCTTGGCTGATGGAATCGTAGTCCATCGTGCAGGCCATCATGGTCTCGCCGGGCAACACCGGCACCGAGGACCCGCCCGGGATCACGGCCTTGAGCCGGCGGCGCTTCCAAACGCCGCCGGCGAGGGCCAGCAGGACGGGGAAGGGCGTGCCCAAGGGGATCTCGAAGTTGCCGGGGCGCTGCACGTGTCCGCTCATGGAAAAGCACTTGGTCCCGCCGTTGTTCGGTTTGCCGAGATCGGCGAACCACTTGCTGCCGTTGCGCATGATGCTCGGCACCGAGGCCAGCGACTCGGTGTTGTTGATGGTGGTGGGTCGGCCGTAGAGCCCGTAACCGGCCGGAAACGGCGGCTTGAAACGCGGCAGCCCCTTCTTGCCTTCCAGGGACTCCAGCAAGGCGGTCTCCTCGCCGCAGATATAGGCGCCGGCCCCCAGCGTCCCATAGAGGTCGAAGTCTATGCCCGTGCCCTGTATATTCTTACCCAGGAGCCCCGCCTCGTAGGCCTCTTTCACGGCCTGTTCGAAGCGTGCATAGGGCTCGTCCATGAACTCGCCGCGCAGATAGTTGTAGCCGACCTTGGCGCCGATCGCATAGCCCGCAATGGCCATGCCTTCCACCAGCGCATGCGGATTGTAGCGCAGGATGTCGCGGTCCTTACAGGTCCCGGGCTCGCTTTCGTCCGAGTTGCAGACGATATACTGCGGGCCGCTCGGATCCCTGGGCATGAAGCTCCACTTGAGCCCGGTCGGGAAGCCCGCGCCGCCACGCCCGCGCAGCCCCGACAGCTTGACCTCCTCGATGACCGCCTGCGGCGGGGTCTCTTCGCGCAGGATCGTGCGCCAGGCCTCGTAGCCCCCCACCTTGAGATACGTCTCCATGCTCCAGGGTTGCTCAAGGCCCAAGGTGCGATAACAGACTTGATTCAGGGATAGCCCGCTCACGTGAGACTCTCCAATATCCGATCGACGGCGCCGGGGTCGAGGTCTTCGTAGTATCTGTGATCGACCATCATCATCGGCGCCCCGCAACAGGCGGCCAGGCATTCCTCCTCGCGTTTGAGATAGATGCGTCCATCCGCGGTGCTCTGCCCGGTCTTGATGCCGAGCCTGGCCTCGATGTGTTCGACTATCTCATCGGCACCGCGCAACAGGCACGAGACATTGGTGCATACCGAGACGCTGTGCCGCCCCACCGGCTTGGTCTCCAGCATCGAATAAAAACTGGCCACCTCGTAGACGGCGATCTTCGGCATGCCGAGATACTCCGCGACCGCGTCCATCAGCGCAACCGTGAGATAACCGCCGTTCTCATGCTGCACCTCGAGCAGGGCCGCGAGCACCGCGGATGGTTTGCGCCCCGGCGGATACTTTGTGACCCATCGGTCGATCACCTCGCGGGCGTGATCGGACAGCGCCGCGCTCATCGATCGATCTCGCCGAATACGATGTCCATGGTCCCTATCGTCGCTACCACGTCGGCCAGCATGTGGCCGCGCACCAGCTCGTCGATGGCCGCAAGATGGGCGAACCCCGCGGCGCGTACCTTGACCCGATAGGGCTTGTTGGCGCCGTCGGAGATGAGATAGATCCCGAATTCACCCTTGGGGTGCTCGACGGCGGCGTAAACCTCGCCCTCCGGGACGCAATAGCCCTCGGTGAAGAGCTTGAAGTGATGGATGAGGGCCTCCATGTCGGCCTTCATGTCCTCGCGCCGCGGCGGCACCAGCTTGTGGTCCTCGATGGCCACCGGTCCCGGATTCTGCCGTAACCACTGCACGCACTGCTTGAGGATACGCGCCGACTGGCGCATCTCCTCGATGCGCACCAGATAGCGATCGTAGCAATCGCCGTTGACGCCCACCGGTACGTCGAAGTCTATCCGATCATAAACCTCGTAGGGCTGTTTTTTTCTCAGGTCCCAGGCCAGGCCCGAGCCGCGCAGCATCGGGCCGGTAAAGCCGAGCTGCAGGGCGCGCTCGGGCGAGACCACGGCGATACCCACGGTACGCTGCTTCCAGATACGGTTGTCGGTGAGCAGGGTCTCATACTCGTCGACGCAGGCCGGGAAGCGGGCGGCGAAGTCGTCGATAAAATCCAGCAGCGAGCCCTGCCGATTGCGGTTCAGGCGCTCGACGTCCCGGGCGTCGCGCCATTGCGAGGGCTGGTATTGCGGCATGCGCTCGGGCAGATCGCGGTACACGCCGCCCGGCCGGTAGTAGGTGGCGTGCATGCGCGTGCCGGATACCGCCTCGTAGCAATCCATGAGGTCCTCGCGCTCCCGAAAGCAATACAAGAACACCGTCATGGCGCCGATGTCCAGGCCATGTGCGCCCAGCCACATGAGGTGGTTGAGGATGCGCGTGACCTCGTCAAAAAGAACGCGGATGTATTGGGCGCGCAGGGGCGGCTCGATACCGAGCAGTCGTTCGATGGCCAGCACGTAGGCGTGCTCGTTGCACATCATGGACACGTAATCCAAGCGGTCCATGTAACCGATGCTCTGATTGTAGGGCTTGCTCTCGGCGAGCTTCTCGGTCGCGCGATGCAATAGGCCGATATGCGGATCGGCGCGCTCGATGACCTCGCCGTCCATCTCCAGCACCAGGCGCAGTACCCCGTGGGCCGCCGGGTGCTGCGGCCCGAAGTTCAAGGTCATGTTGCGGATCTCGCTCATGCCTTAGCCCCCTTATCCGCGGCGGCACGCGGCAGCGGGTAGTCGGGCCGGATCACGCGCGGCACCAAGACCCGGTTCTCGATAGTGACGGGCTGATAGACCACGCGGCCCTGGTCCGGGTCGTAGCGCACCTCGACGTTGCCCTCCAGCGGGAAATCCTTGCGAAACGGGTGGCCGATGAATCCATAGTCGGTTAGCAGGCGGCGCAGATCCGGGTGGCCATCGAACAGCACGCCGAACAGGTCGAAGGCCTCGCGCTCGAACCAATCGGCCGAGCGCCAGATCTCTATCACAGAGGGTACGCAGGGCGGATCGCCCGGGGCATAGACGCGCAGCCGCAGCCGTTGGTTATGCCGAAGCGACAGCAGATGATAAACGACCGCGTAGCGCGGCCGATCGGTCCGTTGCGCCGTCGCGTCCGATACGCCGCGGCTGAATCCGGCAGTGGAGGCCTCATTGGTCAACCATTCCGCCGCGCCATAGCTCGAATAATCCACCCCGCAGACATCGATGAGCTGCTCGAAGGAGAATTCGGGCTCATCGCGCAGCGCATAGCACACGTCGCGCAGGCGCTCCGGCGCCAGCTCGACCGCCACCTGCCCCAGCGCCACTACACAGTGGGCGACGCGATCGGCGAAGCGCTGCCGCACGCGCGTCGCAAGGTCTTCCGCGGGAAGAGTCATGGGCTGCTTCGGTGCAACCGGCTAACGTGCGATGGTATTGGTGCGGCGGATCTTGTTCTGCAGTTGCATGATGCCGAACAACAGTGCCTCCGCCGTCGGTGGACAGCCCGGCACATAGATATCGACGGGCACGATGCGGTCGCAGCCGCGCACCACGGCATAGGAGTAGTGATAATAGCCGCCGCCATTGGCGCAAGAGCCCATGGAAATCACCCAGCGCGGCTCGGCCATCTGGTCGTAGACCTTGCGCAGCGCCGGGGCCATCTTGTTGACGAGGGTCCCGGCTACGATCATGACATCCGATTGGCGCGGGCTGGCGCGAAACACCACGCCGAAGCGATCCAGGTCATAACGCGAGGCCCCGGCATGCATCATCTCCACGGCACAGCAGGCTAGGCCAAAGGTCATGGGCCACAGGGAGCCGGTGCGGGCCCAGTTGATCACGTTGTCCAAGGTCGTGGTGTAGATCCCCTGCGGGATCTCGGTCGGTACTATTCCCATTCCAGGGCGCCCTTCTTCCATTCGTAGATGAAGCCTACCACCAGTACGGCCAGAAACACCATCATCGCCATGAACCCCAACGGGCCGATGTCCTCCAGCGCCACCGCCCAGGGGATCAGGAAGGCGATCTCCAGATCGAAGATGATGAACAGGATCGCCACCAGATAGTAACGCACGTCGAACTGCATGCGTGCGTCCTCGAAGGCCTCGAAGCCGCACTCATAGGGCGATAGCTTCGCCGGATCGGCGCGGCGCGGGCCCAGGAAAAAACCGAGCGCCAGCACTATGGCGCCAAAGCCCAGCGCGATGACGATGAATACGAGGATGGGTAGGTATTGCGCTAGCATGCCCGCGCGCACCGCATCGACTGCCGTCCCAAACGCTTCAAGAACGCCATGCTTGGTGCCGACGGCCGGACTCGAACCGGCACGGCTCGCGCCACTGCCCCCTCAAGACAGCGTGTCTACCAATTCCACCACGTCGGCTCATTGAATCCCGCAACGCACTGGACGCGCTATTCACGCGGGCCCGTGCCGGCCTTGCCTTGCGCCTTACTCGGCGCTGCGGGCTTACCCTCGGCCGGCGCCTTTAGTATAAGAGTCTTCGCTGGGCTTGACACCTCGCGCTCGGCAGCCGGTTTCGGCGCGGCCGCAGGTTTGCCTTGAGGCTTGGTCTTTTCTGCCGGTTTGGACGCCGGCGCAGCGCTCTGGTCCCCCGCCGCTCGCGCAGCGGCCTCGGGGGCCCGCGGCGCCGAGCCAGCCGGTGTAGTGCTCTTGCCCTTATCCTGCGCCTTGGGCTTGGATTGATCGGCTAAGTCGGGCGGCGCGTCTGCGGCCTGGACGTCAGCCGGTTCCGGTGCGGCTGTTTCCGGTATGTTGGGCGGTGTGTCCGCGTTATCACCGGACAGCGGGATCTCCGGCAGATCGGACCGTGTCTTCTCCGCTGGCGCCGCATCCTCTTGCTCCTCTACGGGCTTTACGCTGCTGTCGATGACGCCGCTCGGATTGTCGTCTTTAATTGCAGCCCGTTCCATCACGCTCTTGCCGCCCTTGGCCAGTTCGGCAGCCATGTTATTGAGCGCAAAACTGACGGCGAAGAAGATGACCACGAGTCCCCAGGTCAGCTTGGTCAGGAACGAGGTCGATCCGCGCGCCCCGAATACGGTGGACGAGGCACCGCTGCCGAAGGCGGCACCCGCGTCTGCCCCCTTGCCGTGCTGGAGCAAGATGACGGTGATCAGGCTCACGGCCATCAATACGTGCACGACGGTTAACAGTGTATGCATTCGTTACGTTCCAGGATATTTTAATATTCAAGCGGCCCGGCAAATGGCGGTAAACTCAGCGCCCTGCAACGAGGCGCCTCCTACCAGGCCGCCATCGATATCGGGCATGGCAAACAGGCTCGCCGCATTGGCCGCGCGCACGCTCCCGCCGTAGAGGATCGGCAAACGCCGGCCGGCCTCCGGTGCCGTGGCACTCACCCGTGCACGGATCAAGGCGTGTACGTCCTGGGCTTGCTCGGGGCTCGCGGTCTTGCCGGTACCGATGGCCCATACCGGCTCATAGGCGATGACCGCGTCGCTCAATACCGTCACGCCGGCCCGCGCCAATACCGCGTCGATCTGCCGCGACACCACCTCCGCGGTGCGCCCCGCCTCGCGCTCGGCGAGCGTCTCTCCCACACACAGGATCGGGACCAGGGCTGAGGTCAAGGCGCGCGCCACCTTGTCTGCCACCAGCGCATCATGCTCGCCATAGAGCGCCCGACGCTCGGAGTGTCCGACGATGACATAGCGGCAAGCATATTCTTTCAGCATGCGGCCCGATACCTCGCCCGTATAGGCGCCGCGCTCCTCCAGCGCGAGATTCTGTGCCCCCAATACCACCCGGGAGCCCTGCAAGCGCTCGCTAACCAGGGGTAAGTAGATGCAGGGCGGACACACCACTACCTCTGCCGCACAGCCTTGGGCCAAGCCGTCCAGGATGCTCGCAAGCAAGGGCTCGATGTCGGCGCGCAGGCCGTTCATCTTCCAATTCCCGGCGACGATGCGCCGCCTCGCTGCCATGCACTCCCCGGTTTTCAAACGGCCGCAAAGCTTACTCGGCAGCCTGGTTTAAATCAATCTGGTTTAAGTCTCGTAACGCCCCATGCGCACGCCCATCTGGAAAATCGCGATGCACGGAAGAGGCGCCGCTACTTCGGTGCCCGCGGGATACGCGCGGTGACCGAGCGCCGCGCTGCAAACCCGGCTGGCAGGGGCAAGCGAAGCGCCGCCGACGGACGCTTCGCTTGCAAGCCGGGTAGCAGCAATAGGCCGTGCTGGCGTAGGGGGCCGCTCACCGGGGGCGTCGAGCAAAGGCGCAATCGTGAGATCGCTACGCGGAGCGGGTGGCCGCTCCGGGCGCTACGCCCCACCACGGATGCCCGTCGCTGCTACGCCACCCACATCAATATATACAGAAGGAGCACGAAGCCGAGCAAGATAACCAGCGCCCGAAAGGCGAGATCCAGGGCCGCGGTCACCCGGTCGATCTCCTTCGCCTGCCATGTCTCGGGGCCTTCGCCCTCGACCTGCAAGGCACCGATCCCGCTGTCCCTTAACACGCCCTGGGTCTGATCGAGGCCCAGGGTCTCCGCCACGCGCCAGCTATTGAGGGCGCCAGGCAGATTTCCCCCTAGGGCATAGGCGCAAGCCGTGAGCCGTGCCGGGATCCAACTCAAGGCATCATGAATCAAGGCTGCGCCGGCGACCAAGCCGGAGCCGCTCTTCGTCGCATAGCGCCGAAGCTCCGCGCTGAAGCGAAACAGCAATGCACCGAGCGGGCCCAGCGCCAGGAACCAGAACAGTACGCCATAGAGGCGGTTGTTCGCCTCGATGAGCACCGCCTCCGAGGCCTGACGGCCCCGCGTTTCCGCGGTCACGGGGGTCGCTGCACCACTCAGGTTCTGCGTTAGCCGATTGGCCTCAGTGTCGTTGCCGCCGCGCACTGCAATCAAGACCTCGCGCACGTCGGTATCCAGGTCTCGCGGGCCGATGCAGTACCACAGCAATACGAGCGCGAATAGAACGCCGAAGATTGCATGGATCCCGGCGACGAACGAATAGACGAACCAACCCGCAAGCACCGGTATGACAATGACCAGGGCGGCACCGGCCGGGCCTTTGAGTGCTTCGATGGACCCGACGCGCGCCTCGACCGAACCGGCCAGGGCGTGATACCAATCGAGCTGTCTGAACTGCCGAAACTGGCCAAGGACGTCGCCCAAGAACCGCTCCGCCCCGAGCGCTATCAGGACAATCATGAGATGTTTCATTTTATTGCCTCCGTCACCGTGTTTACCCTAGATGTGTTAATTAGACCTTTGTATTTATCCCAACGAAACGCGGGTCCCGGATCGGTCTTACGCCCGGGGGCGACGTGGCAATGCCCCACGATCCGATCGGGGAGGATCCCCGGCCACGCCCGAATCAGCGCGCGCGTCAACTGTGCGAGAAGCTGATACTGATCCTCTTTGTATGGATCGTTCCCGAAACCTTCTAATTCAATACCAATAGAGTAGTCATTGCAAGCCGGCCGACCGGCGAAGCGAGAGACCCCCGCGTGCCAGGCGCGGTGATGAAAGGATACGTATTGGGTGACGCCACCCTGCCGATCGATCAAGGCGTGGGCCGAGACCCGCAACCCGCGCAACCCCGCGAAATAGGGGTCAGCCGTAGGCTCCAGCGAGCCCGTGAACAACTGGTCGATATACGGGCCCCCGTAGTGGCCGGGCGGCAGGCTGATGGCGTGGATGACTAGGAGATCGATGGCGGTGCCGGGTGGCCGTGGGTCGCAATGGGGGGAAGGTACGCGCCGCACACCCGTGAGCCATCCCGAGTCCGGGTCGAGACCGATCATGTCGCCGTTCCCATGTTTGTGACGATGCGCATAGCCGCGCCGCACGAGCACCGGAATGGTCTAGACACTATTCCTGACTAACGTAGCGCCGGGTGGGCAAGTGATGGCAGGTGCCTCATAGCTCGCGATGCGTCCTGGGTCACCCTGGGAGTGCGTCGGGCACCCCGGCGCCGCCAGCAATAGCTCTCATCGTACCTAGCTCCTCCTCGCCACCACCATACAAACGCCAGCAGCGCCGCAAGCACGACGCTTATGGCGTCGATTGTCGCGTGTGTCCCGTCCGGCAGCCGTGGCGCCCCCCTTTGGAGAGCAGTAGCATGATAGCTTAGCACGCGAGGGGCTGGCGGCCACAGTTTATTCCAATTCAGTGGGCGAATCTTCTGCGCAACGTTGGCGACGCCGTTGGACTTGAGGATGCCGACGGCGAAGAGCGCCTCTGCGGCCCCCTGGCCAACAGCCTATTTCATCATCGCCCGCATCCGAGGTTTCAACCAAAGAGTCCAATCGAAGCCGTTTTGCACAAGGCCGATGATTCAATCGATATGCTCATTCATTTACTTAAAAGCGGCATGAAAACGTTGCACAGCGTTTCTCCAAGAAATACGATGTGAGAATCTAATATTGCCGACGCACCGGGTCCCGGACGCTGAACGTGAGTATAGAGCTAGATACCGTAGAGGCACGCGTGATCGCTAGTCTCATCGAGAAGGCCATCACGACGCCGGATCAATACCCCTTATCGATCAATGCGCTGACCAACGCCTGCAATCAGAAGAGCAATCGCCACCCGGTGATGCAGGTCACCGAGGCCACCGTACAGTCGGCCCTGGGCCGGCTCGTAAAGCGACACCTCGTCATCCAGAAGTCCGGGTTTGGCAGCCGTGTGCCCAAGTTTCAGCATCTCTTCTGCAATACGCCATTCGGCACGTTGCAGTTATCGCCCCGGGAATTGGGGATCATCTGCGAGTTGTTGCTGCGCGGCGCGCAAACCCCCGGGGAGCTGCGCAGTCGCGCCGTCCGGTTATGTCCCTTGCATGCCGTGCAAGAGGTGGAGGCGACCCTCGAGGGCCTGATGACCCGTGAGGGCGGGCCCTTTGTCGCCAAGCTGGCGCGGGAGCCGGGCAGGCGCGAGTCCCGTTACCGGCACCTCTTCGGCGACGCGTCCGCGGAGGTCCTCGATGCAGAGCCCGACGCCATTAGTCCGGCGTCATTTCCGGATGAGGAGAGATTCGCTCGGCTCGAGGCACGCGTCGCGGCGCTCGAGCAAGCCCTCGCGTCACTGCGCGGCGAGCCATCGGGGTAACGCCGCCCCGGAGTGTATGGGAGCACTAAGGGGGCGTGTGCTACGGGTCTTCACCGAGGAACGCGGGAGGCCCGCCACGGTAAATTCGTTCTCCGACTTGGGTTTTAATGTCGATTCGTAGCCGATTCTGATTCTTCAGGGGGCGGTTGTGTCCAGGGGCAGGCGGTGAGGTCGATGGCGTCCAGCAGCGGGATCGCCATGCCGATCTCGTTGGTCTGTTTCACCGCCTCGGGGTCGCCCGCGACCGGCAGGGTACCTACTTTTTTTTGGGTGTAGCCGATCGGGCTGTGATGGCCGAGCACCGGATCCACGCGGATGAGCACGTCTCGAATGATCGACTCGCTGGGGACCAGACGCTGGCCGAAAGTGTCTACGCCTACAACGCGGAGCTTTCGGGCCGGCGGGCACGCTGGAGCCCGCGTCGGAGCGGGAAGCGGTGCTGGTTCGGGACCTGCGCGCGGCGCTGGAGCGGCTGAACCCGGACATTCCGGTCCCGGCGCGGGAGCAGGCCATCGAGAAGTCCGCACATCGATTTTGCCCGCTCGCGCATCCAACACAACCGCGAGTACTACGACTTCATCCGCGGCAGTGTGCCGATGGAATCGCGCGTCATACTCCCTCTGGAATGCACTTTCAAATTGCCTTAAGAACTACGATAGGGTCGCCGATAACTGTCTCTCCGTTAAGCGAGACAAGGGATTGAAACTATGAGCATACTCACTCGACTGCTGCTCGGCGTCCTCCTCACCCTACTCGTCCCCAGCGGCCAGGCCGTGGAGCGCGTCATCCACTACCACAATGACGCCCTGGGCTCGCCCATCTTCGCGACCAACCAACGCGGCGAGGTGGTCTGGCGCAGGTCGTATGCGCCCTACGGCCAAGAGCTCAACCGCGACGCCCCGAACGAACCCGGCTACACCGGCAAGTTCGAGGAGCCCGACCTCGGGATCAGCGATTTCGGTGCCCGCTGGTACGACCCGCGCATCGGGCGGTTCCTGGCCATCGATCCGGTCGGGTTCAGTACGAATAATCCGCAGGGCTTCAACCGCTATGCGTATGCCAATAATAATCCATACAGATTTGTGGATCCGGATGGGCGGATCCCGCTAGATACGATCTGGGATTTCGGCAATGTCGTATATGACGTCGCCACGGGCAACTGGGCGGATGCGGCCATTGATGCCGGGGCCATGTTCATCCCCTATGTGCCGGCTGGGATCTCGAAACTCCGACACGCGGATGATGTTGCCGAGGCGGTCGGCGACGCGGTGCAGGTTGCAAAGAGAGTAGCGGCCGAAGGCAAAACGGTTCTCGGGCACCATCCCGAGTACAAGCAGCTTGCCGAGAGCCTCAGTGCGCGCCGCTTCAATATCCCAGAGGCAGCCTGGAACAAGATGTCCGAGGCTGAACGCTGGGGGGCGAACCAGAAGTTCCTTGACCGCATGGTCTCTCGTGGCGACGAGATCATTCTGGCGACGGCGCTGGATAAAGTTCGACCGGGAAGCTACTTCGCTCGCGAGCTCGAGTACCTGGGGAGTAAGGGCTTTGTCCCGAGCGCGGATGGGACTCGACTTATCAAGCCGTGATGCCATGATCGATTTAGCTGACATCGCGCCTGCGTTCTCATTCGTCGTTGGCAAGGGTCTTGCCCCGAGCGCCCGCGACTACAAGCCGCAGGAGTTCGGCAACGCTGCCCTTGTGATGGTGGGTGCGTCGTTCTCGCTCCGATTCGAGCGTGATCGCGGACAGGTCTTTGTGGACGCGGGAAGTAGTGCAGCTGGGTGGCACAAGCTCGAATACGTCATTGAATTCGTGGACAACTCCGTCACGCAGCAACAGCTTGGCGAGCCACCAGACCCTGGGGTTATGGCGAGCCTACTTCAAGTGCACTGGGGCAAGGTGGCGAGCCTGTTCAGCGACCAGCAGAAAACTTCGCAGCTACAAGCGTTCGCCAAGCAGAAATCAGCGGCCTTGCTTGGCAAGATATTCCGCAAGCCGTGAGAGGCAGCAAGTGACGCCCACCGTGCGCGGGCGTTCGCTGCTTCAGGCGCTCATCGGGATCGGTGGGCACCACGCGCGGCACGGCGTGCGGCGACACCACCACCGCCAGCCAGCGTCTCGCTCGTGCAAAGCTCGAAGAAGCCCGCCTTGGGCGCGTCTACCAACCGGCGCGGCAACCCAGCCGAGATCACGCCCGAGACGAGCAGATTCGATCCGCACCGATCAAGCGCGTTGCTGCGATCGACGCACACGGCGCGCGGCCTGCACTTCCTCTTCGACCTCATCCTCCGAGATCGGCGGCAGGTTCAAGGCATCGAGCCGGGCCAGCCCTTCGGTGAGCCGCTGAGCAGCGGCGTGACCGGTTTCTGGATTTATCCAGTGGTGACATTGAGCGTACGCATTCAAAGAGCCAGCCTATCCGGTAATACACGGGATCATTCGTCTGTTGGATTAGGTTTTTATGCAACTGTAACGTGAGCTGAAAGCGGCGCGCACATGGTCAGGCCGTAGCTATCGTCGCGACGACGCAATTCCTCAAAAAGCAGCCCGAAGGCTGCTTTTTTCGTCCACGCTTTATAGGACCGTGCGCCGCTACGCGGCGCTTGCGAGCTTCAGGTCCCAGACCTCGGGCGAGTGGTAGAGGCGCGACAGCAACAACTCGCGCTCGATCTCCATCTCGCGCGGCAGGTGATCGCCGAAGCGGGTGAAGAATTCCTCCTGATCATTGGCCTCCTGGCGTGCCCGTTCCCGGTCTACGTTCATGATCTGGAAATATCTCTCGCGCGGGAAGTTGAGCCCTTCCCATTGCAATGCCTCATACGGCGGTAGCAGCCCCAATGGGCTTTCCACGGCCTGCGCCCGGCCGCGGCAGCGACCCACGATCCACGCCAGGGCGCGCATGTTCTCGCCGTATCCCGGCCACAGGAATTTGCCGTTCTCGTCCTTGCGGAACCAATTGACTCGGAAGATGAGCGGCGGGGTGGCGACGTGGCTGCGGCCCATGCGCAACCAATGTTTCCAATAGTCGCCCATGTTGTACCCGCAAAACGGCAGCATGGCCATCGGGTCGCGGCGCATGGAGGCCTGACCGATGGCGGCAGCCGTAGCCTCCGAACCCATGGTGGCCGCGAGATATACGCCGTGCTCCCAGTTATAGGCCTGGAAGATGAGCGGGAAGTTCTTGCTGATCCGCCCGCCGAAGACGAAGGCGCTGATGGGGACGCCTTTGGGGTCCTCCCAGGCCGGATCGACGGAGGGACACTGCGTGGCGGGTGCGGTAAAGCGCGCATTGGGATGGGCGGCGGGGGTGCCGCTGCCCGGCGTCCAATCATTGCCCTTCCAGTCGATGAGGTGCGCCGGGGGCTCGTCGCTCATGCCTTCCCACCAGACATCGCCGTCGTCGGTCAAGGCACAGTTGGCAAACAGGCAGTTCCCCTTGAGTGAGTTCAGCGCATTCGGATTCGACTGCATGGAGGTACCGGGGGCGACGCCGAAGTACCCGGCCTCCGGATTGATCGCGTACAAGCGGCCGTCCGGGCCCGGCTTGATCCAGGCGATGTCATCGCCGATGGTCGTGACCTTCCAGCCGTTGAAGGCCTTGGGCGGGATCAGCATGGCAAAATTGGTCTTACCGCAGGCGCTGGGGAAGGCCGCCGCGACGTAGGTCTTCTCGCCGTTCGGCGCCTCGACGCCGAGGATCAACATGTGCTCGGCCAGCCAGCCCTCCTCGTGCCCCATGACCGAGGCGATGCGCAGTGCGAAGCACTTCTTGCCGAGCAGCGCGTTACCGCCGTAACCGCTACCATACGACCAGATCTCGCGCTCCTCGGGAAAATGCACGATGTATTTGCTTTTGATATCCGGGGCGCAGGGCCACGGTACGTCTTCCTGATGCGCCTGCAGCGGTGCCCCGACCGAATGCAGGCAGGGCACGAACTCCCCGTGCTCCCCCAAGGCGTCCAGCGCCTTCTGGCCCATGCGCGTCATGATGCGCTGGTTCAATACCACGTATGCGGAATCGGTGATCTGTACGCCGATATGCGATATGGGCGAGCCGATGGGCCCCATGCTGAACGCGATCACGTACAGGGTGCGCCCCTGCATGCAGCCATCGAACACGGCCTTGAGGCGCTCGCGCATCTCGTTCGGTTCCATCCAGTTGTTGGTGGGGCCGGCGTCTTCCTGCCGGCGGCTGCAGATGAAGGTACGGTCCTCGACGCGAGCGACGTCCGAGGGGTGTGAGCGCGCCAGATAGCTGCCGGGCCGTTTGGCGGGGTTCAGCTTGATGAGCGTACCGGCTTGCACCAGCTCCTCGGCGATCCGATCATACTCGGCGGATGAACCGTCACACCAATAGATACGCGCCGGTTTGCACAGCGCCGCGACCTCATCCACCCATTGCAGCAGTTTCTTGTTCTTCGTGCGCATAGCGCCATCATGCGTGATCGTCATGAATACAACCTCTTACCCTTTTAATTGACCGACTTCCCCATATCGCCCACCGCCTATAGCGGAGGGGAAACTTTGGGAACTATAGCAGTAATAGCCCCGTAGGTTAAGATGTTGCTTTGCACCATCCGGGCCTCGCAAAGATTGACCGCTTCCGGCCCACACAGTAACCTCGCACTGGTCTGACGGGGCGGGCGTGGTGTCCGCAATCTTTTGATTTTACGGAGGGGTATCATGCAAAAAGAATTCATCGATCAGTGGGCCAGCCTGGGCAAGAGTGCCTTGGAATCCATGAAGGAGCTGGGCGAGATCAATGCCCGCATCATGGAGAAGATGACCGAGCAGCAGGCCAGTATCCTGAATACCTGCCTGGAGGCCAGTGCCAAGGAGATCGAGCTGGTCAGCGCGGCCAAGGACCCCAGCGAACTGCTCGCCAAACAGGCCGCCCTGGCCAACGAGTACAACGCCCGCTTCGTCGAGATCGTGCGTGCCACGAACGATATCCTGACGGAGTGCAAGACCGAGCTTAGCCAATGGGCGGAGAAGGGCATGGAGAAGGCGGTCTCGCCCTTCACGCAGAGCCCCGCCCCTAAGCCCAAGAAGGCGTAAATCGAGCGAGCTACACGCCATGACGAGCCGTGCCCTGTGCCGCGAGCCGGTAGGCCTGTACCGGAACGCCATCGAGCGATTGACAGTGATTGCCGCCGTATTGAGCCTAACGGCCGGACCCGCCGAGGCGGCCTTGCCCTTCCTGGCAGACGACGGCGGCGCGCCTACGGTCGCGCCGATGCTGAAGCGCGTGACCCCCGGGGTGGTCAATGTCGCCACCGAGGGCAGGGTCCGCGCGCAGCGGAACCCCCTCTACGACGACCCCTTTTTCCGGCATTTCTTCGGTGTTCCCGATCAGCCGCGGGAGCGCAAGACCCAGAGCCTGGGCTCGGGCGTGGTGGTGGACGCCGAGCGCGGCTTGATCCTGACCAATGCCCACGTGGTCGCCAATGCCGATCAGATCACGGTCAAGCTGCGCGATGGGCGTAAGTTGCAGGCCAAGCGCCTGGGCGCCGACAAGGAAACCGATATTGCCGTTATCAAGGTCCCGGCCGAGCGCTTGACGGCGTTGCCCCTGGGCGATTCGGACCGCCTCGAGGTCGGCGATTTCGTGGTCGCGATCGGCAACCCCTTCGGCCTCGGCCAGACCGTCACCTCCGGCATCGTCAGCGCGTTGGGTCGTACCGGCCTCGGCATCGAGGGCTACGAGGACTTTATCCAGACCGACGCCTCGATCAATCCCGGTAATTCCGGTGGTGCGCTGGTGGATTTCCATGGCCGCCTGGTCGGCATCAACACCGCCATCTTCTCCGGCAGCGGCGGCAGCGTCGGCATCGGTTTCGCCATCCCCATCAACATGGCGCGCGGAGTCATGAACCAGTTGGTCGAGCACGGCGAGATCCAGCGCGGCTATCTCGGCGTGCAGCTCCAGGACCTGGACCCCGAGCTGGCCGAGGCCTTCGAACTGCGGGACCGCAGCGGTGCCGTCATCGTCAGCGTGCTGGACGACTCTCCGGCGCAGGCGGCCGGGCTCAAGGCCGGCGACGTGGTGGTGGCGCTGAACGGGTCGCCGGTGACGAATGCCAGCGTGCTGCGTAATCGGGTGGGGCTGTTGCGGCTCGGCGACACCGTCACGCTCACGGTATTGCGCAAAGGGTTGCTAGGCCGTACCGCGGAGAACGAGATCACCGCGCGCCTGGTCGCGCCGGGCAAGCTGGGCGGCGGGAGCGGGCGCATGCAGAACGAGCGCCTAGAGGGCGCGAGCTTCGGCGAGATCACGCGCGGTTCGCCGGCCTTCGGTGAGGTGGAGGGGGTCGCCGTCACCCGGGTCAAACCCAGAAGCCGCGCCTGGAATAACGGTTTGCGCAGCGGCGACATTGTGCTGTCGGTCAATCGCGTCGCCGTAACTACGGTCGCCGAGCTCACAAAGCTCGCCGGTGAATCGCGCGGCGCGCTATTGCTACATGTACTGCGTGGCAACAACGCGGCATTCATCATCATGCGGTAGCGCCGCAAGCGCAACCATGAGCGATTGCCTGTTCTGCAAGATAGCCTCCGGGGCCATCCAGCCGCGGATCGCCTATGAGGACACCGAGGTCCTGGCGTTTCATGACCTTAATCCACAGGCCCCGGTACATATCCTGGTGATCCCTAAGACCCATATCGCGACCTTGAATGACTTGGAGGCGGGTCATGTCGCGGTGGTCGGCAAGCTGTATCTCGCCGCCAGCCGCATCGCCAAGGAGCAGGGCTTCGATCAGTGCGGCTACCGCACGGTGATGAACTGCAACGCCGACGCCGGCCAGTCCGTATTTCACATCCATCTGCACCTCCTGGCCGGCCGTGCCATGGGCTGGCCGCCGTTTCCCTAACGCATAGCCCGTTCCGGAACCCGTTCCGTCGAGCGGGGAGGCGGACCGCCCGTAGGATCCGCGACCACCCCTCGCCGCGCGGGTCGCGGGCCGCTTCCAGCCGGCCCGTGGTTTTGTCCAGCATGACCACCTGCATATTGCCGTAAGCCTCGGCGAGCCCGCGCAGCCGGTGGCCGTAAGCCCGGAGCGTGGCTCGCTCCGCCGCTGTGAAGGCGCGCGGCTCGTGCTGCACCTCGTCGGGGAGGTACTGGTGGTGAAAGCGCGGCAGACTGACCCAAGAATGCACGCCATGCCCGGCGGCGAAGTCGAGCACGGCCAGCAGCACCATGCTGATGATGCGGCTGCCGCCCGGCGTGCCGAGCACGGCGACCCGCGTGTCGGTCTCCAGAAACGTCGGTGTCATGCTGGACAGCGGGCGTTTGCGCGGCGCTATGGCGTTGGCGTCGCCGCCCACCAGGCCATACCCATTGGGCCTGCCGGGGCTTACGCTGAAATCATCCATCTCGTCGTTCAGCAACACGCCGGTGCCCGGCGCGACGAGACCGGACCCGAAGGGATAATTGATGCTGAGCGTCGCAGCGACGCGATTGCCTTCCGGATCGATGATGGAGAAGTGCGAGGTATTCGCCGCCTCGGCGTCGGGCGCGGCGGAGCGGCCCGTGCTGAGGCTCGCTCGATTAAGCGAAATACCGGCGCGCAGTTGTGCCGCGTACGTCTTGGAGAGCAGGCGCGGGAGCGGCATGGATATGAAATCGGGATCGCCCAGATAGATCGCTCGATCGCGATAGGCACGGCGCATTGCCTCGATGAGGAGGTGCTTGCGCGTCAGCGGTGCCAGCGCAGGTAGGCGATAGCCCTCGAGAATATTCAACGCCTGCACCAACACCGTGGCGCCGGAGGAGGGCGGCGGGGCCGAGGCCACGCGCATCCCGCGATAATGCGCGACCAGCGGACGGCGCTCGATGACGCGATAGCCGGCCAGGTCCTCCCGCGTCCAGATCCCGCCCGCGCGACGCACGCCGTCGACGAGCCGGGCCGCCATGCGGCCCTGATAAAACCCCGTCGCGCCGTGCTCCGCCAGCATGCGCAGCGTGCGGGCCAGGTGTGCTTGCCGGATCAACGCACCGAGCCTCGGCACCTTGCCGCGTTCGAGGAATACCGCGGCCGCGGCCGGTGAGCGGCGCAACGCCGCCAGACGGCGCTGCGCCATGGCCCGATAGCGCGCTGTCACGGGAAAACCCTGTTGTGCCCAGCGGATCGCCGGTTGCAGCGAACGCCGGAGCGGCAGCCTTCCATAGCGCGCGGCGAGGTGCACCAACGCCGCCGGCACGCCGGGGATCGCGGCGGCCAGGGCCCCGTCTATCGATAGTCCGGCCCGGACCGCCCCGGTCTTGTCCAGATACAGGTCACGATACGCTCGTAGCGGTGCTACCTCACGGGCATCGATGCATACCTCGTGCTGCCGCCGTGCGAGGTGCAACAGATAAAAACCACCGCCCCCGATCCCCGAGGCGTAAGGTTCGACGACGGCCAAGGCGGCCGTGACCGCGATCGCGGCATCGAAGGCATTACCGCCCGCGCGCAA
>JBOIDW010000383.1:0-18274 GCA_050740655.1 Gammaproteobacteria bacterium
GGACAAAATCCGTGAACGACATCATCCTCAAGGTCAATCGGGGCCGAGTGGCTCTGAAAATGCCGCCGTTGACGCGGGCAGACTAATTGTAAAGCTTTGCATGAGACACTACACTAGCCCCGGAGAAAGACGGGGGTCTGGTCTTTCCTTTCGCCCGTCAGATCATAGAACCGCAACTCAAACGCACGAGTGAGTTTCCATTCGAACGGTTGCGCGATGCGTTCGTAGTAGCGCTCGAAGCCCGACAGCCTTTCAGCGATCGCGTCCACGCAGGGGAAATCGTTCGGCGTGAGCACTTTTCTCAGGCGCGGGAGATTGAGGCCCTTAAGCGCCGCATCGCGATGCTCGAAGCCCAAGTCGCCACCAGGTCTTCGTCGCGGCCAGGCCGATAGCGAGATCGCGCCCCGAGCGGCTCGAGAACGGCGTGAAACCCGAATACCGTGCGCTGCAAGCGCAACCGGCTCTCCGTCCGCAGCCCAGCGTCGGCTAGCTCATTTGCTCGGCGGTCTGTTGCTTTCCTTTTCCGGATCGGGCTTATATGCGACGGCGATGAGGCTTAACCCGAAAGGAAGTTCTCGGCGGCCCAAGAGCCATCTCTCGGCGGCGAACAGCGCGTGGAGCAGGGCGTTGATCGGGGCCGGCGGTATCTTGAGGGTCGCATCCGCGTGGGTAGCAGGGCCGGCCCGGCGCCGAAGGCGAGCGAGGACCTTGCGATCGATCCAGGCCAAGGGGTACAGCAAGGTATTGAAGTGCGAGCAGAACCTAAGGCGCAGGCCAGCCGCCTCGAGAACGCGCATGAGATCGGGCTTGCGGTAGCGGCGTCGGTGATGGTGGACCTCATCGTGGCGGCTCCACAGGCCGGGATCAGCGGGGGCAGTCACGATGAGCGTGCCGCCAGGGCAGAGCAAGCGCGCGGCGAATGCTGCGCAATGGGCCTCATCCGCCATATGCTCGATGACGTCGGGCAAGAGGACGACATCATAGCCCCCCTGCTCGAACGCCGGCGGATACTCGAAGGAGGCCTGCACCACGCGTAGCCCACGTCGCGTGCAATAGCTCACCGCCGTCTCGGAGATGTCGAAGCCCTCGACCGCGTAGCCGCGGTCCCGGAAATAGAGGAGGCTCGCCCCGGTGCCGCAACCGGGCTCGATGATCCGCAAAGGCCGTCGTCCCACGCGCGGCGCAAAGCGCTCGACCATGGCCGCCAGGATCACAAGGCGGCCGGTGAACCACCAGTGCCGCTGCTCGACACGGAACATCTGATCGTAGAGTGTGGAATCCAAGCGCGACTAGCTCAGTCCTTTGCGGCCACGCCGGCCGATTCGGCGATGACGTAAAGCGGTCTGCGCTGCGTCTGACTATAGATCTTCCCCACGTACTCGCCCACGATGCCAAGCACCAGGAGCTGCACGGCGCCGAGCCCGAGGATGGCCACCATCATGAAGGCGTAGCCCTCGACGAGCATGCCGAGCACGATCCTCTGATAGACGATGATCCCTGCGAGCGCGATGCTGGCGAGCATCGCGATCGTGCCGAGCAAGGTGGCCAATCTGAGCGGCAGAACCGAGAAACCTGAAATCGCAGTGACGGAGAGCCCGAAGAGGCTACGTAAGCCGTACTTGGTGTCCCCCGCGCGGCGTGGCCGGCGGTCGAATGACACGAGCACCTGCCGAAAGCCCAACCAGGCGATCATGCCGCGCACGAAGCGGTGATATTCGGGCATGCGCTTGAAGGCCTCGACGACGCGCCGGTCCATAAGGCGGAAATCGCCGGTGTCGAGTGGCATTTCGACAGCGGACAAGCGCATCAACAAGCGATAAAAGCCCATCGATCCGGCCTTCTTGAGCGCGTTTTCTCCCTCCCGTTCGCGCCGTTGCGCGGCCACGACGTCGTAGCCTTCGCGCCAATAGCGAACCATTTCTGCGAGGGTCTCGGGCGGGTCTTGCAGATCGGCGTCCATCAACACCACGGCGTCGCCCGAGGCATGGCAGAGGCCGGCCGTCGAGGCCGCCTCGTGCCCGAAGTTCCGGCTGAAGGATAGGTAAGCCACCCGCGCATCACCCGCGCGGACCGCCCTGATTTCCGCCAGCGTTGCGTCGCGGCTACCGTCGTCGACGAAGATGATCTCGTAGTCGTCCGCGAGCCCCACGATGGCCCGGGTCAATTCCGAGTGCAAGAGCCGGATATTGGGGCCCTCGTTGTAACACGGTATGACGAAAGAGAGTTTCCATCCCGCTCGTCCGCGCTCTGCAATCGCGCCAGGCGCTTGAGATCCCGTTGCGTGCATGCCTTTAAACGAGCCCGACCGACCTTGCACCCCAGAGCCCTCGTCTACAATAATGACTTCACAGTCGAATTTTCGATCACGCGGGTAATGACCGATTCTCTTGACTGTATCCGCGCTTCGAAGCGCTTCATTTTAAGCCGGGATAATGACTGATAATAGCAAGCATAACGATCGTTATAGCACTTCGATCGCAAGAAGACTGCCGTCCATTAAAATACGATGAACTCTTAGATCAGGATAAACGATTTGCAATTCGCTTTCCCATTTTTCCCAGAGGCCCTTGTTCATAAAAAGAGTTAACGGCGGTGCTCCGATTGCGGGCCGTCGATTTGCGGGCGCAAAGATTTTGAAATGTTGACCGGGACCCACGAAGAATCCTAACCGCTCTTGCCACTGGTATGGTTCGCCCCAACTGTAATAGGGATATTCTTTGCTCGCAGCCAGATAATACGTATACCCGGAAATATTCCGGCGTGCCTCCACGTAACGCCCGGTGCTGCCCACATCGTTTCCTTCGGCCAGACCCTTTTGTACAAAGTCGCTAAAGATTGAAATATTCCAAAGAATAATAATCATGACCAAGGCGCCCGTCGCGATCGGACCGATATATTTTGTGAAGCGCAGGCCCAGTTTGAAAAGCATCCTTTCAATACAGCCAACAAAGACTCTTATCGCGTCTACCGCCCCATAGGCCACAAACGGTAGGATAACAAGAAGCCGCGTGTAGTGAGGCGCCTTCGTCAGGAGAAAACTAAAGCTCAGATAGGGAAAGCCGAACCCCACTAGCGCCAGCAGATCGCCGGGCCCGGCTTTTCCGGTCCTCAATCTCAACATCATCGCAATAAGTCCTAGCCAAATAAACAAGCCCGTTAGAGGATCCACAAAACCACGGCCGTAGTTGGGATAGATATACCCGTGATCATGAAGCGGTTTATTGAACGTCTGAAGCCCGTTTAGAATATTTTGCTTGATCGCCTCCGAAGGAGTCGAGGAAGCTGACCAGGCTTGCTGGAGTTTTTGTCCTTGCGGTAAGAAGAGGAATTGCTCACCGGCATAACTCAGGCTTGAAGGAACGGTCGTCAGGGTTGAAAGGAGAACGGGCGTTGCCACAATGAAAAACCCGAATCCACTGATGAGCCCTCGATGAAGAGCCATTTTACAGGTAAAGCCTTTAAGGAGAAGCGGGGCGAAAGCCAGGAAAAGAAACCAGATGATCAGGGTCACGCGGCCCGGGAAGTACATATAAAAAGCAAGGCCGGTCACGGCGCCGCCTAAAAACGTCCACAGGGTCGAGCCCCTTTTGACGCCCATAAAAAGAAGAGTAAGCGCCGCGACCTCCATCAGGAGACCGCTGTTATCTCTCATGGCCATACGGCTAATCGCAAGGAGGGCGTGATTGGCGCCTAAAAGCGTCGCGGCACAAAAAGCAGCGGTACGAGGTAAGATCTGGATGAAGAAAAGATAGCTCAGCGCAATGATCAAAAGTCCGGACACGGCGTGGACCAACCGAATATGCGCAAGCGTGATACCACCCAACGATTCCCCCGCCCAGCCGAAGAGGAGAAAGGGGAGATTCGGAAAGCCAAAATATTCGCTGACGGCTAATGGATCGCGACCCTCCGAAGTCACACGCTTCATAAACGCCATGATCGCCACTTCATCCGTGTTGATTTGCCAGGGAATCCTATAAAGATAGGCGAGATAGAGTGGCGCAAAGATCATCACAAGAGCGAGGAGGGCATACTTATCCTGTTTCGTGAGAAGGGGTTCCTCTTGCCCACCCCTTTCATATAGGTAAACCGCAACAATAAAGAGGGAAAGGAAGAGTAGTCCTAAGATCCATAAACTGTAACCGGCGAAGGCATATCCGAGCGACGCAAGGAGACCTAAGGCGATCCCCGTGATAAGGATCATCACCTCCTTATCCTCGAAAGGCGTCAATCCTTTGCGCATATATTCCCTAATAATGGCACTCCGGTCTTGCCTTGTTATGATTGAAAGATCCTCGGATCCTTGTGGCGTCGTCACCGAACCATATCCAAACACCGACCGCGGTAGGTTGGTTCGGTTTTTCCGCAGAATCGTTTCAGATCGTTTTTCGAGGTCAGAACCTGCGGCGCGCGCGTAAGAATGGCGGCGTAACAACCGCCCTTTTCCGTCTCGTCCGTAAGAAGCTTACAGAAAGCGAGCGCCTTGTCCTGGCCGCTGGGATCCCAAAAGGAGTCTTGAACCGCCCCCGTTAGACAATGGATTCTGGAAGCACTCGAAGCCACGTTGGAGCACGCCTTAATCGCGCCTTGTGGGTCGCCGCGATGGACGCCGCCGGCGTCTCTTCCCATACTCTCATAACAATAAACCTGCACCGACACCGTAGTCTCTGCGCAAGCTGACGCGATTTTCGAAAAATCACCGTGGAACAATGTCATCATCCGAGAGGTCTGGTAAAAGTAGCAATTCCCCTTGTATTTTTCTTCAAGAATCCGGCAGGGGTAGTGCGGATCCTCGCTTAAATATTTTGTGTTGGGGTGTTCCGACTTTCCATGGGCATGATGGCCGCCTAGCCCTCCGACGACGTTTTCCATAAAGGCACCCGACCAGCAAGATTCGCGACTTCGCTTCAGACGATCGCAGTATTTTAGAACGTCAAGCAATTCATAGTTTGACCAGGCCATTAAGCCATGACCAATCCCGTGTATGCACTGATGATAGAAAAAGTCATTCAAACCCGGGCGACAAATCAGGTCGACATCGTAAGAAAGGTTCTGGATGCCGTTTTCCATGAAGTAGGCTTCGATGGCGCCATGCAGGCCTCCGGAATGGCATTCGCTCCGGAAGGACTGAAAGACCTTGGCGGAAGTGACTTTATAGGCAAATCGACCGGCAAGATGCGCCGGTTGATGACAGTCCCCATACAACGCCGTAAGCTGGTGTAATTGCAAAATGGTTCGATCCAATCCAAACTTCGTCACGTAGGCTCGCAAAAGATCGCTGTTCTGAAATATCTCGTTTGAATCGATTGGAACCGATTGCCCTTGCTGGGTAGCTGTGGTTTCGTCCGTTTCTTCAACCAACGGGTATTCTTCATGGTCGTCGGAAGGAATATGGGACTCTCCTGACTCCGCTACAAGACTTGGAGCGGATAAAGGCGGAGGCCGCTTGGCATACAACATAGTCAGAGCAAAAAAGGTCAGTCCGCCGGCCATAAAAAATGCGCCGTAAATTAGATGTCTTAATTGAAGTCTCATGGCACCTGTGCGCCTCGAAGTAGCCCTTTTTCCTCGGGGGCGAAGATACGACTGAACCTGTCAGGTGTCAAAAACGCGCAATCCCGGTCGGGAAACGGTTATTGGGCTATTCATCGGCCTGAGGCGCCGGGTTTCCGGACATTTTGGCATCTTGGACCACGCACCCGTGATAGGCATATAGTCCCCACGGGTCGGTCGTTGAACGAGATAGGGACGGACCTGGTGTCCCTCCCCCCTCGCATGGATACGATTACCAAGTTCGAGCCCGTATACACCGGATAACCGGAGAAATTGCGCTCAGGCTTGGCCCGGTTCCGCGGAGGCTATAGAATCTCCCCCGCCCCGCGGGTGTAGTTCAATGGTAGAACGGCGGCTTCCCAAGCCTCAGGCGTGGGTTCGATTCCCATCACCCGCTCCGCCCTTTTTCAGGGCTGATCAATCCCTTACCCAGTCCTCGACCAAGCGGCTGGGGATATGCGGCGTCTCGCTGAGCGGCGGAAGTCGGCCGCCGGTCAAGGCCAAATAACAGACCCGCAAGGTGTCGATGAGCAGCACCCAGGTGATGACCAGGAACAGCGCGGTGAGCGCCGCATCGAGCTGGTTATTGAAGATGAGCTGAGGCACCTGGGCCGCCTTCTCGGGCGGGAGCACGCCGGCGGCGAGCTGATTGCCGAGCGCTTGGGCCTGCGCCAGGAAACCGATCTTGGGCTCCGGGCTGGTCAATTTTGCCCAGGCGGCGGCACTGGTCACCGTGACCAGCCAGACGAGCGGCAGCGCGGTGATCCAGGCATAGCGCTGCTTCCCGGACTTCACCAGAATGGTGGTCGCGACGCATAAGGCAATCGCCGCCAGCATCTGGTTGGCGATGCCGAACAGCGGCCACAGGCTGTTGATTCCGCCCAGCGGATCGATGGTCCCCACGTACAGGAAATAACCCCAGCCCGCGACGACCAGCGCGCTGGTGATGAGGACGCTGGGATACCAGCCGGTGCGGCCCAGCGCCGGAATGAGGTTCCCCAGCAGGTCCTGGAGCATGAAGCGCGCGACGCGCGTTCCCGCATCCAGCGTGGTGAGGATAAACAGCGCCTCGAACATGATCGCGAAGTGATACCAAACCGCGCTCAAGCCTCGGCCGAAGGTGCTGGAAAAGATGCTGGCCATGCCGACCGCGAGCGAGGGCGCGCCGCCGGTACGGGCGAAGAGTGTGGCCTCGCCCATGGCCGCGGCGAGCTGCTGCATGGCCTCGGTGGTGACCGGATAACCCCAGCTCGTGATCAGCGCTACGGCCTGCGCCGCATCGGCCCCCACCACGCCCGCCGGGCTGTTGATGGCGAAATAGATGCCGGGCTCCAGGACGGTGGCGGCGATCATCGCCATGATGCCGACAAAGGACTCCATCATCATCGCCCCATAACCGATGAAGCGCGCGTCGCGCTCGCTGGAGAGCAGCTTGGGGGTGGTGCCGGAGGCGACCAGCGAGTGGAAACCGGAGATCGCCCCGCAGGCGATGGTGATGAACACGAAGGGGAATAGCTTGCCGCCGAAGATCGGTCCCGTGCCGTCGATGAACGGGGTGATGGCCGGCATCTTGATATGCGGCTGTAATATGAGGATGGCGATGGCCAGGGCGACGATGGTGCCGATCTTCATGAAGGTCGAGAGATAGTCGCGCGGCGCGAGCAGCAGCCACACCGGCAGCACCGCGGCGGCAAAGCCATAGGCGATCACCATAAGCGCGAGCGTCGGTCCGTCGTAGTCGAACCACACCCGCAGGCCCGCGCTGGCATCGATCCATTGGCCGCCGACCACGGCGAGCCCGAGCAGCGCTACGCCCAGCGCCGTGCCCTCCAACACGCGGCCCGGGCGCAGGCCGCGCATATAGATGCCGACCAGCACCGCGATGGGGATGGTGGCCGCTACCGTGCTGGTCGCCCAGGGGCTGTGCTTCATGGCGTTGACCACCACCAGTCCCAGCACGGCGATCAGGATGATCATGATGGTCATGACCCCGAGCAAGGCCACCGCGCCGCCGATGGGGCCTAGCTCATCGCGCGCCATCTGCCCCAGGGAGCGGCCGTTGCGGCGCGTAGAGAAGAACAACGTCACGAAGTCCTGCACGCAGCCGCCCAGCACCGCGCCGATCAGCAACCACAAGGTGCCCGGTAGGTAGCCGAACTGCGCGGCGAGGGTCGGCCCGATCAAGGGTCCGGGTCCGGCAATGGCGGCGAAGTGGTGGCCGAACACCACCCACTTGTTGGTGGGGACAAAATCGCGGCCGTCGTTCAAGCGCTCGGCCGGCGTAGCGCGGGTCGCATCCAGCACCAAGACCCGCGCGGCGATGAAGGCGCTGTAGAAGCGGTAGCCCAGGCTATAGACGCATACCGCCGCGACGATGAGCCAGATGCTGTTGATCGATTCGCCGCGTTGCAGGGCGATACCGCCCACCGCGAACGCACCGATGACCGCGACCAGCGCCCAGAACAGGCCTCGCAGCAGCCGGCCCGGCCCGGCCGCCGGCGTTATCGCATCCGGGCCCGGGGTCGATGTCATGCGCGTCTCCTCGCCTACCGTTCAAAATAGCGCGGGGGTGGGGTGCGTGCGCCCTGCGCTGCTCGGGCGGCGCCTAGCCCAGCAGCGTGCTGACCGCGTCGCGCTCTTCCTCCAGTTCCTTGCGCGTCGCGTCCATGCGCGCACGGCTCGCCGCATCGATGCTAAGCCCCTGGACGATCTGATATTGGCCGCCCCGGGTGGTCACGGGAAAGGAATAGACCAGTCCGGGCGCGATGCCGTAGCTGCCATCGGTCGCGACCGCCATGCTGGTCCAGTCCCCGTCGGGCGTGCCCGACACCCAGTCGCGCAGGTGCTCGATCGCCGCGTTGGCGGCGGACGCGGCGCTGGAGGCACCGCGGGCCGCAATGATCTCGGCGCCGCGCTTGGCCACCCGCGGGATGAATTCATCGCTTACCCACGCCGGGCCGACCAGGCTATGGGCGGGGCGTCCCGCCACCGTGGCGTGATTGATATCCGGGTATTGGGTGGTGGAGTGATTACCCCATACGATCATCCGCTTGATGTCGCCGACCCGGGTTGCGGTCTTCTGCGCCAGTTGTGCCAGGGCGCGATTGTGGTCCAAGCGGGTCAAGGCTGAAAAGCACCGCGGGTCGAGGTCCGGTGCGGAACGCAAGGCGGTGAGGGCATTGGTGTTGGCGGGATTGCCGACCACTACGACCTTGACGCTGCGCCGGGCGTGCGCATTGAGCGCCTGACCCTGGACCTTGAAGATGCCGCCGTTGGCCTCCAGCAGGTCGCTGCGCTCCATGCCTGGACCGCGCGGCCGGGCCCCTACCAGCAGGGCATAATCGACGTCTTTGAAGGCGGCGTCGGGGTCATCGCTCAAACCCATGCCGGTCACCAAGGGCAGGGCGCAATCCAGGACCTCCATGGCCACGCCTTCCAGGACCTTCATGGCCGGCGGGATGTCCAGCAATTGCAGGATAACCGGCTGGTCCTTCCCCAGCATCTCGCCCGCGGCAATGCGAAACAGGATGGCATAGCCGATCTGTCCGGCAGCGCCGGTGACGGCGACTCGTACGGGTGCTTTCATGCATTTCCTCCGGATTGACCCCGTTGTGCCATCGGCACGTAGTTGCGCTGGGCGGGGCCGACGTAGAGCTGGCGCGGCCTTCCGATACGGAATTCCGGGTCCTTGATCATCTCCGTCCATTGTGCGAGCCACCCGGCGGTGCGCGCCAGGGCAAACATGACGGTAAACATGCGGGTCGGGATCTCCAAGGCCTTCAAGATGATGCCGGAATAGAAATCGACATTGGGATAGAGGCGGCGCTCGATGAAATACGCGTCCTCCAGGGCGATGCGCTCGAGTTCGATGGCGACCTCGAACATCGGTCGCTGGGCACCGCTACCCATGGCGTCCAGGACATCGTGGCAGGCCTTGCGGATGATCGTGGCGCGCGGATCATAGTTCTTGTAGACCCGGTGCCCGAAGCCCATGAGCCGGCAGGAATCGTTCTTGTCCTTGGCCCGATCGACGAATTTTCTCACGTTGCCGGGGTCCTTAATCTCCGCCAGCATGTGAACGACCGCCTCATTGGCCCCGCCGTGGGCCCGCCCCCACAGTGTGGCAATGCCGGCCGCCATACAGGTGTAAGGATTGCTCTCGGTGCTGCCGGCCAGCCGCACCGCCGAGGTGCTGGCGTTCTGCTCGTGGTCGGCATGCAGGATCATCAGTAGGTCCAGCGCCCGCACCGCGACCGAGTTGGCGACGTAAGGCTCCGAGGGCTTGGCGAACATCATGGTCATGAAGTTCTCCACGTAGCCCAGGGAGTTGTTGGGATAGACGAAGGGCTGGCCCATCCAATGCTTGTAGCACTTCGAGGCGATGTTTGGCATCTTGGCCAGGATGCGCCGGGCCGTAATATCGCGGTCGGCCTGGTCATAGATGTTCATCGAGTCATGGTAATAGGAGGCCATGGCCCCCATGACGCCGACCATCACCGACATGGGATGGGCGTCGTAGCGGTAACCGCCGAAGAACTTGATGAGATGCTCGTGCACCATGCCGTGCTGCTTGATGGAGGACTCGAACTCCGCCATCTGGGGAACCGCAGGCAGCTCGCCATAGATGAGCAGATAGGCGACCTCGAGGAAGGTGCTGTGCTCGGCCAACTGCTCGATAGGGTAACCCCGATGCCGGAGGATCCCGTGATCGCCATCCAGGAAGGTTATCGTGCTGCGGCAGCTCGCGGTGGTGAAAAAACCCGGGTCCAGCGTAAACATCCCGAGGTCGCCGTAGAGCTTACGCGTGTCGATGACGGCGGGTCCGGTCGTGCCGCGCAGGATGGGGTACTCGACGCTCTTGCCGGTGCTGTTGTCGGTAATCGTCACCGTGTCTTTGCTCATGTTCGATGCCGGTGCTCCGTAATTGAGTATGGAACGACCCTGTACGGGCCAAAACGATAGGTAGGATAACTATAATTTCCGCGTCGCAGCAAGGGCTGCGCGCCCGGGCTTAACCGGCGGCGTGGAGATCGTCTTAGGTTTCAATGACAAGGCTTGGATAGCCCGTCACGATTCTGTAATATTGCAGTGCACACAAGCGGCCGCAAACGGTGATCCGGCAAGCGATGCCTGGAATGGATATTGCCCAGCAGTCCGCCGTAGGGAGGGCCGCGCCTTGATGCGTTATTGACCGTAGCCTGCTGGTATTTTATGGGACAACCGACCGACATCGTTAACAGTCACGCGAACCTGGCGTTCCTGGAACCGCTCTATGAGACCTATGAACGAGCGCCCGAAACGCTGAGCCCGGCCTGGCGGGCGTTTTTTGCGGGGGTGAACGAAGCGCCGCCACCGCAGGGCGGCTCCGCCGCGCCCTTCGACAACCGATACTTTGAGCTACAGCGGCAAAAACAGGTCTCGGTATTACAGCTCATCAACGCCTATCGTTTTCGCGGCCATCGCCAGGCCGATCTGGACCCTTTGCGCCAGTACGAGCGGCCCATAGTTCCCGAGCTCGATCCGGCCTTCCATGGCCTCGGCGAGGAGGACCTCGGGCGCCGTTACGACACGGGCTCGTTGTATGGGCCGCCGCAGGCCACCCTGGGCGAGATCCTCGACACCGTGCGTACCACGTATTGCCGCAGCATCGGTGCCGAGTACATGCACATCAACGACACCAACCAGAAGCGCTGGATCCAGCAGCGCCTGGAGACCACCCGTGCCACCCCGGATTTCAGTCCGGACCAGAAGCGCCGGGTGCTGGATCGGCTGGTGGCCGCCGCGACCCTGGAGCAGTATCTGCACAGGAAGTACGTAGGCCAGAAACGCTTTTCGCTGGAGGGCGGAGACAGCGCCATCGCGTTGCTCGATGAGCTGATCCAGGGCGCCGGCGAGCTGGGAGCACGAGAGGCCGTCATCGGTATGACCCATCGCGGCCGCATCAACGTACTGGTCAACGTGGTCGGCAAGCATCCGGCGGAGCTCTTCGACGAATTCGAGGGCAAGGGCAGCAACGGCCTCGGCTCCGGAGACGTGAAATACCACCTGGGCTATTCCTCGGACATCGATACGCCCGGCGGCCCGGTGCACGTCGCGCTGGCCTTCAATCCCTCGCACCTCGAGATCATCAACCCGGTCGTCGAGGGCTCGGTGCGCGCGCGCCAGGAGAAACGCGACGACAAGACCGGCGCCGAGGTGCTGCCCGTCCTGATCCACGGCGATGCGGCCTTCGCCGGCCAGGGCGTGGTCATGGAGACCTTCAACCTGTCGCAGACCCGCGGTTACGCGACCGGCGGCACCGTGCATATCGTCATCAACAACCAGATCGGCTTTACCACCAGCGACCCGCTGGACTCGCGCTCCACCCTGTACTGCACGGACGTGGCGAAGATGGTCCAGGCACCGATCTTCCACGTCAACGGCGACGATCCCGAGGCGGTGGTGATGGTGGCACGCCTCGCCCTCGAATTCCGCATGGAGCTGAACAAGGACGTGGTGATCGATCTGGTCTGCTTCCGGCGCCACGGTCACAGCGAGGCCGACGAGCCGGCCGCGACCCAGCCCTTGATGTACGAGAAGATCGGCCAACATCCGGGCGTCGTGCAGGTCTATGCCGAGCGCTTGCGGCGCGAGGGCCTCATCGATGACGCGGAGGTGGAGCGCCTGGCGCGCCACTACACCGAGTCCTTGGAGCGCAACGAGGTGGTGGCCGGGCCCTTGATCGATGACGCGTACAATGACCTGCGCATCAGCTTCGCGGCCTTCCACGGCAAGCACTGGCGCGAGGGCTGCGATACCACCTTGCCGGCGGAGCGAATCGAGGTGCTCGGCGCCCGTCTTACAACGGTCCCCGAGGGCTTCGTGCTGCACCGTAGCGTAGAGCGCATCCTGGAACAGCGCCGCGATATGACGGCCGGTCGGCTGGCCCTCGACTGGGGGTATGCCGAGTGCCTGGCCTATGCGAGCCTGGTCGATGCCGGTTATCCCGTGCGCCTCTCGGGCCAGGACAGCGAGCGCGGCACTTTCTTCCACCGGCACGCCGTGCTACATGACCAGCACACCGACAAGACCCATAAGCCGCTACAGCATATCAGCGCACGGCAAGCGCCGTTTCGCGTCTTCAACTCGATCCTCTCGGAGGAGGCGGTGCTGGGCTTTGAATACGGCTATAGCAGTTCGCGGCCCAATGCGCTGGTCATCTGGGAGGCGCAGTTCGGCGACTTTGCCAATGGTGCACAGGTCGTCATCGACCAGTTCATCACCTCCTGCGAGGCGAAGTGGCAGCGCTACTGCGGGCTGGTGATGCTGCTCCCCCACGGCTATGACGGCCAGGGCCCGGAACATTCCTCGGCACGCTTGGAGCGTTACCTGCAACTCTGCGCCGAGGAAAATATCCAGGTGTGTATCCCGAGTACCCCGGCGCAGATGTTCCACCTGCTGCGGCGCCAGATCCTCAGGCCCTACCGCAAGCCTCTGGTGATCATGAGCCCGAAGAGCCTGCTGCGCCACAAGCTGTCGTCATCCAGCCTTGCCGAGATCACCGGGGGCGGATTTCAACTGGTCATCGACGAGGTGGATCCGATCGACGCGCGGTCGGTCGAGCGCGTGTTGTTTTGCAGCGGCAAGGTCTATTACGATCTCCTGGAGACGCGCCGCGCGCGACGCCTGCAAGACATCGCCATCGTGCGCATCGAGCAGCTCTATCCCTTCCCCGCCGAGGAGGTCGACGCGGTCCTGGCACGCTATCCAGGGGCCGGCGAGGTGGTCTGGGTGCAGGAGGAACCGCGCAACCAGGGCGCCTGGGTGTATCTGATGGCGCGGCTGCATCTCTTCGCACGGCTGCGCGAGACTCAGCAGCTGCGCCTGGTCGCGCGGCCTTACTGCGCCTCGCCGGCGGTGGGTTACGTCTCAGTGCATCTCCAACAGCAACAGGCTATCGTCGAGGAGGCGCTGCGGATCCCGCGCGAGGACCTGCTGCAGCAGAAGACCGCTTAAGCAACTCCAGGGGTGTAGCGTGTTAGTCGAGGTCAAGGTACCGGTGCTCGCCGAGTCTATCGCCGATGCGACCTTGCTCGCCTGGCGCAAGCGCCCCGGCGAGCCGGTCCGGCGCGGCGAGCATTTGATCGATCTGGAGACCGATAAGGTCACGCTCGAGGTCACGGCCCCCGAGGATGGGGTATTGAAGGAGGTCCTGCGTCAAGAGGGCGAGAGGGCCCGCAGCCAGGAGCCCTTGGCCGTCATCGACACGGAAGCTGCGCCCGAGGCACCCAGCGCCGTTCCGCAGGCGCCAAGCGTAACCCCCAAGACCGGACCGGCGGCGCGGCACCTCGCCGGCGAGCACGCGCTGGACACCGCGGCGCTTGCCGCACATACGGCCGGCGAGCGCGTCACCAAGGCCGATGTGCTGAGTTATCTCCAGGCGCATCCCTCGCCCCGGTCCGCCGCGGCCGACGCCGTACCGAACGCGAGTGCGGCACGCAGCGAGCGCCGCGTGCCGATGAGCCGCCTGCGGCAACGCACGGCCGAGCGCCTGCTCGCGGCCCAGCACCAGAGCGCCATCCTCAGCACCTTCAACGAAGTCAATCTGCAGCCGGTGCTCGATCTACGCGAGCGCTATGCCGCGTTGTTCGAACAGGAGCATGGCGTACGCCTCGGGCTCATGCCCTTCTTCTGCAAGGCCGTGGTACTTGCCTTGCGGCGGTTCCCGATCGTCAATGCCTCGATAGAGGAAGGCCACATCGTCTATCACGATTACTATGACCTGGGCATCGCTATCGCGGCACCGCGCGGGCTGCTCGTACCCGTCATCCGCGATTGTGATCGGCTGTCGTTCGCCGAGATCGAGGTCAGAATCCGCGCGCTGAGCGAACAGGCGCGCGAGGCCAAGCTCAGCATCGAGGACTTGAGCGGCGGCACCTTCACCATCACCAACGGCGGCGTGTTCGGCTCGCTGCTCTCGACCCCGATCTTGAATCCGCCGCAGAGCGCCATCCTCGGCATGCACCGCATCCAGCAGCGGCCGGTCGCGGAGAACGGCGCGGTGGTGGTGCGGCCCATGATGTATCTGGCGCTCTCGTACGACCATCGCATCATCGATGGACGTGAAGCGGTGCAGATGCTGGTCACCGTCAAGCAACAGCTTGAGGACCCCGCGCGGGCCTTGCTCCAGGTTTAATGGCGGACCCCTACCAAGTCCTGGTCATCGGCGGCGGTCCCGGCGGTTACGTGGCGGCGATACGCGCCGCTCAGCTAGGCTTGAAGACCGCCTGCGTGGAAGGCTGGGTGAACCCTGCGGGGCGGCCGGCGCTCGGTGGCACCTGTTTGAACGTCGGCTGCATCCCTTCCAAGGCCTTATTGGATTCGTCCCACCATTACCATTGGATCTCCAGCCGTGCCGCGGAACATGGCATCGTGGCCGGTCCGGTGACGCTGGACCTCGCGTCCATGATGGCGCGCACGAACCAGGTGGTACAGACGCTGACCACCGGGGTCGCGGGCCTGTTCAAGAAGCACGCGATCACCTGGTTGCAAGGCTGGGCGCGGCTGCTCGGCGACGGACGCGTCTCGGTGCAACCCTTGGCGGCCGGCCCCGAGCAGGTCATCCAGGCCGAGCACATCGTCATCGCCACCGGCTCGGTGCCGGCAACTCTGCCGGGCGTGGCGATCGACCAGCAGCGGGTGTGCGATTCGACCGGCGCCTTGTCCTTCGCCGAGGTCCCGCGGCGGCTCGGAATCATCGGCGCCGGGGCCGTCGGCCTGGAGCTGGGCAGCGTCTGGCGCCGCTTGGGCGCCGAGGTCGTTATCATCGAGGCCTTAGCCGATTTTCTCCCCGCCGCCGATGCCAGCCTGGCGCCCGTGGCGCTCAAGGAATTCACGCGTCAAGGGCTGGACATACGCCTGGGATGCCGGGTCAGTGCGGTAAATCGGGGCGATGCAGGGGTAACCCTGGATTACACCGGCGCCGAGGGCGCCCAGACCCTAAGCCTCGATAAGCTGGTCGTCGCGGTAGGCCGCAAGGCCTGTACGGATGGGCTGGATATCGACGCAGTGGGATTGAAATCCGACCCGCGGGGTTTTATCGCCGTCGATGCGCAATACCGTACCAGTCTACCGGGGGTTTACGCGATCGGGGACGTGATAGGCGGCGCGATGCTGGCGCACAAGGCGTCGGAGGAAGGCATCGCCGTCGCCGAGCGGATCGCCGGCCACAAGACGGAGGTCAGCTATGGGAGCATCCCGTGGGTAATCTATACCGCCCCCGAGTTCGCCTGGGCCGGCAAGACCGAGCAGGCCCTCAAAGCGGAAGGCGTGGACTATCGGGCCGGCGTCTTCCCGTTCCTCGCCAGCGGACGCGCGCGCGCCATGGGCGAGACCGCCGGAGTGGTGAAGATCCTCGCCGACGCCGGGACCGATCGCGTCCTCGGCGTGCATATCTTCGGACCGAACGCCTCCGAGCTCATCAGCGAGGCCGTCGTCTGCATGGAGTTCATGGGCAGTGCCGAGGACCTCGCCCGCACGGTCCATGCCCACCCCACGCTCGCCGAGGCCGTACACGAGGCCGCGCTCGCAGTCGATCGACGGAGTATCCATATCTAACGCAAAATCTCACCGGCGCGGCGCTTTTTACCGCTTTCTTGTCGAGCGCAGTGTTAGTTGCTTTCTTCATACGGACCCAAGAACTGCTCCCCATTAAAGTGGATAAGATGGCTGGGTGCATCGGCTACCCATACCTCTGTCTCCCAACTGATTTCCGGCAGGTATTTAGCCATTGTTTGCCGATCTGGAAACGCGGTTACATAAACCAGCCCTGCACTAGTCCCCGCCAACAAGGAAGACAACTTGGAATGCCGTTTGGCATCTACAGGCCCATGACTAGTCACCGATTCAATGAGGAGCAGCCAATTCTTCTTTTTGTAGTACAGTACCATGTCGGGAAATTTCCCGTGACTATCGAAGGTGAGTCCAAGCGTCTTGAAGGCTTCCTCATCAAAGTGCGCCATCTTGGATCCGGTATCACCCACGTACAGCACCTCGGAACCCGGCGCATATCTAGGGCCGAACTGTTCGACGACGTCCTTGCACCTTGAGCGGGTTACTCTTCTTTTCCTTTTTGGTCATTGTGTCGATTTCCGCATCAAGCAGTCCGTCTACCTCTTCCTGGTTAGGAAAGGCCCTATCGACCTTCTTCCCAAGCCGTGCGAGCGTATCGAGGTCAGGGTAGTGAATCATCCTGAGATCCGCCGCGTTGACCTGAGTATGGCCGGAAAACTGCCGGAAGTAGAGGTCCACCAGCGTTGAGTTCAGGTACAGCGCGAGGCCTTTGGCAACAGTCGGGTCAAGACCGCCGTTACTCCGGTGAAATACATTCAGGTGGTTCTCAAAACCCACCTTGTCACCCGGTACGTTTGCAGGATCATGGATAGCAGCCACGATACGGCGCCGTTCTTCTTTGGCACTGAAACGGCGGGTGACTACGTACCAGCCATTTGCCATCAACCATCGACGGCTTTTTTCCGATTCGACGATGGCATTTGGCTTCTTACCTCCGAGCTTCGGCCACTTCACGTAGTTGCTACTGAAATGTCCAGGATAGATGACGGGACAGGCGCCTTTCCCAGGCTGTTGCCGTAGATCGGCCCGGAGGCGAAAGTCCACCACTGGCCCGGTACAGACATCAAGGCCCAAGTCCGTAAGAGAACGGGTGAAGGTGCCGATACAGTCCACCACCATCTGGTCGAAATCGTTAACCGCGATATGGATGAATCGGTCCGGGTCTCCAGGCTTTACTACCCTTTCGAAATCCACCTCCCGGCGGGTCATACACTCGGAGCTTGGGTCACTGCTGGAGGTGATGACTATCCGCTCTTGTTTGGCCCCTTTCACTGCGTGGAAAATAATGTTCTCTTGGAGCACGTCGTCATCCTTGAAAGCCTGGTCGCGCGCATCAAAGACGTGGAGACGCTTAAGCGCCATCTCCCTCAAGAGCAGTGCACGAAACGGTTTGAAGTAAACACCATTGCAAAAGCTTCTGGGAACGATGGCGACCAATTCTCCCGCGGTTGCTAGCAGCTTTATCGCAATTGCCAGGAAGGCGGTGTACAGGTTCGAGGTCTCGACTCCGATCTGCCTCAACCAAACCCGATAATCCGAATCGCTTCGGATTTTCTTGTAGGGCGGGTTCATGATGCAGTGGGTGTACTCAGGACACTCACTACCGAACAAGTCGCCGCTTTCACACACTAACGTCACCCCACGTTCAATAAAGTCGTCTTTGATTGCCTGAGCTGCGAATTGAATACCACCGCCCGCGCAAACACGCGGGCACGCTAACAGGACTGATGCTAGATACTCCAACATTAAAGGCTCTATTTCATAAGCATCTGCCCGAATCCGCCTCGGTCTAATAGCGCGTCCGGACATTTCTTCGACAAAGGCGGCAGTCAAGCTTCCCACTCCCGCACCAGGATCAAGCAGAACCACATCGTCCCGAGCATTCCCAAACAGGGAGGCCATGAAGCCAGCGACAGAGGCCGGGGTCATGAACTGTCCGAGTGCCATGCGAGAACCGGAATCGAGTTTTCTATTGGTATCGATCCTAAAGAAATCGGCTCTATCGAGTATGCACTCATGAATCGATTTCTGAAGTGCTTCCATTTTCTAGATCTGCATTAGGTGCATTCGGGTAGCTATAGAACAGTGTACCCACTGCGGCGGTACCTTAGAC
>JBOIDW010000384.1:0-3341 GCA_050740655.1 Gammaproteobacteria bacterium
CCGACACGGCCCTCGCGCCCCATGTCGGGGTGATCGCCAAGTGCTCAATCGAATCGATGATCCTCGGTACCGTATCGATTGCGGCGGCAGGGTTTTCGGCGTACGCGATTCTATTGGCTCATGCTCAGGGAAACGACCGTTCCTCGGGTGAGATCGAGACAATATGCCGACCGCGGACAAGTGGTGGTTTGAATGACGGTGAATTGTTGCGGGGCGATGATACCATGCTTGGTTGAACGGGACGCGGTGCTTTCTCGTTGCCACTGAATAACTGAATACGAAGTATCGGACACGCGATGAAGACCTGCCCCTTTTGCGCTGAATCCATCCAGGGCGCGGCCATCAAGTGCCGCTACTGTGGGGAGTTTCTGGACGGCCGCCCGGCCGAGACCCGACGCGCCCCGGCGTACTGGGGTTACGAGTACCGCTCCAAGGTTACGCTCTTCGGCTGGCCCTTGATCCACGTCGCGCAGGGGATCGATCCGGCGACCGGCCGCCCGCGCGTCGCTAAGGGGATCATCGCGATCGGCAACATCGCGATCGGGGTCCTAGACCATCGGGGGGATCGCAGTCGGGGGTCTGGCGGTCGGCGGGATGGGACTTGGCGTGCTCGCCGTGGGCGGCATGGCGATCGGCGGCGTGGTGCTGGGCGGGATCGCGCTCGCCGTCTACCTCGCCGTCGGCGGCGTCGCCTTGTCGGGGGCCTACGCGGTCGGCGGGCTGGCCCTCGCGCCCCATGCGATCGGGGCGCTGGGGGCCGATCCAGAGTTCGCGAGGTGGATCGAAGAGTCCTTCCCGAGCGCTCGCGGGTTAATCGAAGACTTCAACCGCTAAGCCCGCTGTGCCGATCACAGGGTCCTGCTACATCGCTATCGCCGCGATTCCTGGCCCTTGCTTACCGCCGACGACATCGAATCGCGTGCGCGGTCCGACGCGGCGGTCAGCGCGGCGCGCGCCGCGAGCACCCGCTCCAGCGCCAGCTCGCGGGTCTCGGCACAGGCCGTCAGGTGCCCCATCTTGCGGCCCGGTCTAGGCTCGTTCTTGCCGTACAGGTGCAGGCTCAGATCGGGGTAGGCGCACGCCGCGCACCAGTCGAGCGTGCCGGCCTGCCATAGATCGCCCAGCAGATTGGCCATGGCCGCCGGCCTGAGCAGGGTCGCCGCCCCCAGGGGCAGGCCGCAGACCGCCCGGACCTGCTGTTCGAATTGACAACAGGTATAGGCATCGATGGTGAGGTGGCCGGAGTTGTGCGGGCGCGGGGCCAGCTCGTTGACCATGAGCCGGCCGTCGCGCGCGAGGAACATCTCGACGCACAGGACGCCGATCACGTCGAGCGCCTCGAGCACCGTGCGGGCGATGTCGCAGGCCTCGGCCGCAATTCTGGCCGCGAGACTGGCAGGTACGATCGAGACATCGAGGACGTGGTGGCGGTGGCAATTCTCGATCGGGCCATAGTGGGCGTAGTGACCGCCGCTACCGCGCACCCCGATCACGGAGACCTCCCGCTCGAGGTCGATGTAACTTTCGAGGATCCCTTCCTGCCCGCCCAGGCCCGCCCAGGCGGCAGCCAGCTCAGCGGCATTCGTGATCCGCCATTGGCCCTTGCCGTCATAGCCCCAGGCGGCGGTCTTGAGCACGGCCGGATAGCCCAAGCGGGAAATCGCGGCGTCGAGGTCCTTGCGGCTGTGTACCGGGGCGTAGGGCGTCACCGGGATCCCGGCCCGGCGCAGGCATCCCTTTTCCCGCAGACGATGCTGCGTCGTGTGCAGCACGCTGCCGGCCGGGCGAACCCGCGTATGGCGGGCTGCGACCTCAATGGCCTCGCCGGGGATGTTCTCGAACTCGAAGGTCAGGGCTGCGATGCGTCCGGCGAAGCGGGCGACGGCGCCCAGGTCCCGATAATCGCCTTTGATCTCGACGTCGGCCACCTGGCCGGTCGGGGTATCGTCCTCCGGAGAATAGACGTGCACCCGATAGCCCATGCGCCGGGCCGCGATGGCGAACATGCGGCCGAGTTGGCCGCCGCCGAACACCCCCAGCACGGCGCCCGGATTAATGACCTCAGTCACGGCAGGGTTTCGGAAAGGACCTGGCGGGTCTGCCTCTCGCGATAGGCCCGAAGCCGCTCACGCAGGTCCGGCCGGCTGGTGGCCAGTATCGCCGCCGCGAGCAGCGCGGCGTTCTTGGCGCCCGCCTCGCCGATAGCGAGCGTACCGACCGGAATCCCGCTCGGCATCTGTACGATGGAGAGCAGAGCATCCAGCCCCTGCAGCGTAGCGCTCTGCACCGGTACGCCGAGGACCGGGACCAGGGTCTGAGCGGCCAGCATGCCCGGCAGGTGCGCCGCCCCGCCGGCCCCGGCGATGATGACCGCCAAACCGCGGCCCTCGGCCTCTCGGGCATAGTCGCGCATCGCGTCCGGCGTGCGGTGGGCGGAAACGATGCGGCATTCGTGGGGGACGTGCAGCTCGCTCAGTAACTCGGCCGCGTGGCGCATGGTGTCCCAATCGCTCTTGCTGCCCATGACGATGCCGGCCAGCACGGTGGGTGGAGACTGAGACATGGGGGATCCGCGGGGCCTTAATCCCGAAAGTTCACATACTGCACGGGAAAGCCCAGGTCGGCGCCGCGCAGCACTTGCATCACCGCCTGCAGGTCGTCGCGCTGCTTGCCCGTCACCCGGACCTGATCCGACTGGATCGCGGCCTGCACCTTGAGCTTGCTGTCCTTGACGAGCCGCACGATCTTGCGCGCCAACTCGGTCTCGATGCCGTGGCGCACCCTGATCTCCTGGCGCGCCTCACGGGCGTGGGTCTCGACCTCACCCCGTTCCAGGCAGGCGATGTCGATGCCGCGTTTGCTTAATCGCCCGAGCAGGATCTCTACGGCCTGCTGGAGCTGAAACTCGTTTTGCGCGGTGAGCTTGAGCTGATACTCGCTCTGCTCCACGCGGGTATCGCTGCCCTTGAAATCGAAACGGGTGCCGAGCTCGCGGTTGGACTGGTCGACCGCGTTGCGCAGCTCCTGGAGATCGACCACGGAGACAATATCGAAGGAAGGCATGCTGGTTTCCGGGCGTGGGTACGATGTGTATGCCGGGCGGCCGTCATGGTCTGCACCTTAGGGTCAACCGATAGCCGTCTCCGGGTAAGCGTCATCTTACAACGTGATGCCGAGTTTTCTGAATACCAGGATCATTACCAGGTAGACGCCGGCCGTCAACGCGATGGATATAGATTCCCCATCCCATCCGGACCAGCCACGGCAAAGTAATGAATAACAGCAACGACGGCAGCACCAGGCAAAAGAGGCTGCGCGCCAGCGACGCGACCCGGGTCGCG
>JBOIDW010000385.1:0-2036 GCA_050740655.1 Gammaproteobacteria bacterium
AGTTCAGGCTCATCTTGTGTTAGAAATAAGCCCCCCCTTCAGGCTCATTTTGCATTGGAAGAGGCTGTAGGTAGGCTTTCCGAAATTGCACGCCAATAATCTGCAAGTGGAACCATGAAATTAAGAGTTCTGATTCACCCTCCTGAAGAAGGTGGGTACTGGGCAGAAATACCCGCCTTGCCCGGTTGTGTTTCCGAAGGAGACACCTTTGAAGAAACGTTGGCTAATATCCATGAAGCGGCAGAAGGTTGGCTAGCCGTAGCTGCAGAACAATCTTCAGCAGAAGATCAGGTGCGGATTGCGGAAATTGAACTGTGATTGGAGAACAGGGTTGGGAACTGAAGCGTATTCAAGGAAGTCACCGCATCTACACGCACCCGGATAGTCCTAAGATTCTTACGGTGCCTGTTCATGGCAACCGGGACCTAAGGAAAGGGACGCTCAGTCAACTGCTCAAAGGCGCCGGTTTATCCGAGAGAGATTTGTAGCAGTTTTCCTGATTCGGCGCTCCACCAGACTCGCATAATGATCGCCAGTGAGCTTTGGTCAATAGGCGAGTGACAGGCGAGCACGCGGGGAGCGGTCCAAGGATGGACGACGCAGCAGCTTTTGCAGTGCTTCCTTCGTCACCTCCGCTTCGCCGACCGCATGTCCGGCCAGCGCCTCGCAGTAACACCCGCTTTAACCGGGCGGCGCTTCGGATCTCGCGTGACGGTGATAAACGCGAGTTGCCGGTTGCGGTCCGATACCGTGTTAACGGCCACGATGTCGACTTCGGCAACCGATTCATTGCCCGAGGTCACGCTGGTATCCGGCGGGTTCGAGAGGAGTGTCTTGACCTCAATGCCGTTACCCGCATGCGCCGTGCCACTCGCAGTGGGCAGGTTACGTCTGGGGCCCAGGTCTCGCGTGCCGGCTGCGGCGCGCTCGCCACGCTGCGAGCAACAACGCACAGGCCGGGGCTAGAGTCGGATAATTTCCTAGCCGTACATAGGGCGTGGCGCCGCGCATGCCCCGGACCTCGGCGCCCAGTGCGGCGGCCTCGAATTGCGGGGCGCGCGCGATGACCTCCCCCTGCGGGCCGATCACGGCGGACACCCCGGTGTTGGTCGCGCGCAGCAGATAACGGCCGGTCTCCAGGGCGCGCATGCGCGCCATCTCCAAGTGCTGGTGCGGCGCGATCGAATCCCCGAACCAGGCATCATTGCTGACGTTGATGAGCAGGGCGGCCGCGGCGGAGATCCTCGACCAGTCGGAATCCTTTCAGGCCCTGCGCCGGGATCAGGTTCCCGCAGTCCGCTAACCGGAAAGACCTAAGAGACCTTAGGGCGAGAGTCATGTACTCGACGATTACCGAACAGTCACCACCCCGGTCAATGCCCGTGCGGTTGGAGCGCGATCACAGCCATACCGATCAGCGCGATGCTTGCACCGGCTAGGTCCCACCGGGTGAGCGCGACCCCATCGACCCAATACAGCCATGCCAGGGCGACCGTGATGTACATGCCGCCGTAGGCAGCGTAAGTGCGTCCGGCCGCACTGGGATGTAGGGTCAGCAACCATGCAAACAGGGCCAGCGAAACGGCGGCCGGAACAAGCAGCCAGGCACTCTTGCCCTGCTTGAGCACCAGCCACGGCAGATAGCAGCCGACGATCTCTGCCACCGCCGTGACGGCAAACAGCGCGGCGACGTTGAGAAGTTCCATCACTCCGCCTCCTGCAGCGACGCGATCAGCGGGCAAGTCACCCGGCCTCGGCGCGCTACGCAGCGGTCGACGAGTTGCGTCAGCGCCGACTCGATACGTCGGAGATGGGAGACCTTCTGGCGCACGTCATGAAGCTTGTGCTCGGCGAGTCCACGCGCCTCGTCGCAATGAGTGCCGTCCTCCAGCATCAGCAGCTCGCTGACCTCATCCAGGCTGAAACCCAGCCGCTGCGCGGCCTTGATGAAGCGCACACGCGCAAGGTCCGCCTCGGCGTAGCGACGAATACTGCCCAGAGGGCGCTCTGGCTCAGGCATCAGGCCTTTGCGCTGA
>JBOIDW010000386.1:0-5268 GCA_050740655.1 Gammaproteobacteria bacterium
CGCCGCTCATCACGCGATGGCGGTCGCTCAAGAGCCGCTCGTCTTTGCCTGTTTCGATGCGCGCCTCAACAAGGCCTCGCGCGTGCTGGGGATGGAGGCGCGCTTCGGTCTGTGACCGGTATCCGAGCCCGGCGCTCTCGGCCACTAATTTACCCCGTGGGGGCAGCGAAGATGAGCAGCTCCGCCTCCAGGGGTTTCAGGAAGGTGCTGAACAGATCGAGGATGAGGGCATTGCTGCCCTCCAGATAGTGCAACAGGCCGGGGTCGGTCATGGTCGCAAATACGATGGGCCGCATCTGGCTTTCCTCGCCGGTCCGCTCGATCAGGCCGCGCGCCGTCTTCACCGCCTCCATCGAGTCGAGAAACGGCAGCGTCACCTAGCGATAATCGAGGGCCTCGAACTGCGTCAGCAGGCTGCGGCCAAAGGTCTCGGCGGCGATTCCCGTACTGTCGGAGACGAAGAACACGGTGCGCGTCATGGACGGGGGTAGATGCTCTGTGTGAACGTTCAATTCCGCAATGCGTCATGGAGGTGTTGCATTTTTCCTCCATCAATCCGTTTGCTCGATTTTCTCATATTCTGACCCACGATAGGACCACCTCCGTAGGCGCGAAGGCGACACTCAAGGAGGCCCCTACCGAGCGCTATCCTATCCGAAACGTCGTTTCCTCAGATTGCTGGCGACCAGGGATAGGCGATAAAATCGACGCATGCCGTAGGGGGCTTGCGGGCTGGGTTGCGTCGCCAAAATCTTTTCACCCGCAGCAGGAGGTGCTTCACGGAGGCGCCATGGCCGATCCACGCTGAGAAGACCATCGACGTATGAAACGCAAAGACTTTCTGGAAAGATGGGGCCTGTCGAGCATCAAGCTCAATCTACCGTTTCTCGAAGCGGAATTCGATCCGCACGATCCGGATCGCGCGGCGGCGTGGGAGTTGTATGTCGAGTTACTGACCCGCGTAACCACACAGCGCCTTTCGCCGCAGGACGGCGACGAGAAGGCGGCCCTCGACAGCGTCTATGCCCTCTTCGGGCTCACCCGCGACGTCCTCAAACGCCATGGCTCGGGCTGCATCGAATTCGCGAAGCTAGCCATCCCGGTGCTTAATCAGGCCATACGCCCGTTCACCGCCCGCTGGCACAAGCTGTCGCTAGATGACGCATTCAAGGACCCGGCACAATGCGCCGCATTTCGGGCTGAGCTTGCGGAACTACAGATACTGCTGCGCTGCTACACCCAGGCGCTTGCCACACTGGCCGACGTGGAAGATCTCACCGAGCTCGAAGACGCCTGACAGGCGGCGGCGCGAGGCGCTGGGCCGCTCGGCGCGAGAGGTTGCAAACCCTCGACAGGGCCAAGCGTATTTCGTGCTCGCACCGAATCGGCCCGCGTACCGGGGCTCTTTTGCACCTTGCCGTCCGACGTGTCGGCCTGGGGCCGATGGGTCGGTGGGCTACGCCGCAAACAGCGCGGGTAGCCACCCTACATCTGATGCGTAGCGAGAGAGGGTTTGTGAGTTTATCGGGTCGTTTTGTTCAACATTTAAGACGTGAGTAGCTATTAACCCGGAACGAGGCCGCTCCGTTACTACCAAGGCGCAGGGATCGGGAGGATGAGTTCGAACCTACCGGAAAAATTCGACTGGCGGAAGCTGGCCAGGGCACTGGAACAGGGTAGATGCATCTTGTTGTTAGGTCCCGATATCGCGTCGGACACGTCGCAGCAAGAGCCATTGCCGTTGACGACGGTCCTTGCGCGGCGGCTGGCGAGCGATATGGGCAACCTGCCGCCGGGATGCGACCCCAATGACCTGGCCCATATTGCTCAGGTCTATCTGACGCAGCACAATCGCGATCGGAGCGATCTCGAAATACTCGTCGAGGAGTTTTACGCGGCGTACCAGGGCAAGTGTACGCCCCTGTACGAGCATCTGGCCGCACTGCCGTTCAGGGTGTGCATCGCCACCACCCCGGACGATTTCCTGCTCAATGCCCTGAAAGCGGCCGGCAAACACCCGAAGGTTGAGAGTTATCAGTTCCGCGATTCCCGAGTGCCCCCGCTGGGCGCGCCGACCGAGGAGAGGCCACTGCTTTACCGTCTCTATGGCGACCTGCTCCATGGCGATCCACCCGACAGCGGCTCATTGGTGCTGACCGAAACCGACCTGCTGGATTTTCTGGTCAATATCATATCCCGCAAACCCGAATTGCCCCCTGAGTTGACCCGGGGGTTCAGCGATCCGAAGACGTCGTTTTTGTTCATGGGTTTCGGATTCCAACGCTGGTATCTCCGTATCCTGCTGCATGTGCTCAGGAAGGAACTGCCAAAGAGTCCGCCGCGTTCGCTGGCTCTGGAAGGCACGCAATTCTTCGCCGACCCTCAAAGCGCACAGACGGCCCTGTTTTTCCATCACAGCCAGGCGATCGAGTTTCAGCAATGTTCCTGGGATGACTTCGCCAGCGAGTTGCATCGTCAATACCAGGCACACAAATCGGCCGGCCGGCCGGGCGGACCTGCTCCCCGCGAGTTACGGGGCGATGCGCCCACCGTGTTCTTGTGCCATAAATCGCGAGACAGCGAACGCGTTGCTCAGATCGGTGAGGTACTGAGGGAACGCGGGATCAATACCTGGCGCGACCGCGACGATCTTCGCGGCGGAGTCAATTGGGACCGCATGATCCAACACGTCATCGAGAAGCAGGTCGACTATTTTCTCGTATTGCAGACCCCGGAGATGCTGGTTACGACCGAGGCGTATCTATTCAAAGAGATCAAGACGGCACTGGAGCGTCATCGCGCCATGGCCGAGGGGTTTGCATTCATCTTCCCGGCGTTTCTTGAAGGGGCAGGAGAGCAGAAGCTCGCGGAGCTCGAGCATCTGAATTACGTGGATCTGCGCCGGCCGGAGGGACTGTCGCAATTAGTCGGGGATATCGACGACGATCGCCGGAGGCGCAGGGAGCGCGCAGCGTTGGCACTGCAAGGTCCGGCGCACGCGGTTTGAATGTCGCGCACCAGGGCGACCCCGATGAATGATGAGTACCGAATGACCGGAGCCACGCCCTTGACCGCCGCCGAGCAGCCGCACTTCCGCTATCCGGGGCCGGAACCATTTCGGGACGACGATACCGACCGGCATCTCTTTTTTGGCCGGGAGGAAGAGGCAACCGAGGTCCTCAATCGCCTGTTGTCTACCAGACTGCTGGTGTTGTTCGCCAAATCCGGGCTGGGCAAGACCTCGCTGCTGCAGGCCGGTGTGTTTCCGCGCCTGCGCGAACACGACTTCTTGCCGATACGGCTGCGCTTCAATCAGCGCCGGCATGACTTCATGGCCGAACTGCGCGGAAACGTAGAGACCCAGTGCCGCACGCAGTCGATCGCCGTCACGCCGGGCGCAGGCGCGACGCTGTGGGAATACTTCAATACTGCGATATTTTCGCGCGGCGACCGTTTCCTGGTGCCCGTGCTGGTCCTCGATCAATTCGAAGAGATATTTACGCTGCAAGACCCCGCTTACCGCTTGCGGCTGGCCGAGGAGCTGGGGTATGTGCTCAGCGGAGGTACACCGCCCGCCGTGCGGGCGCGGCTCCGCGATGGGGATAAACTGAACTATCCGGCCCAGGCGCCCAGCATGCGCCTGCTCCTCAGTCTGCGTGAAGAATACGTCGGGGCCTTGCAGGAGCTCGCGCCGTTCGTCCCCGGCATACTGGCCAACCGCTTCCGCCTCGCCGCCCTCAACCGCGATCACGCCCGCGAGGCCATCGAACGCCCGGCGCAACTGGATGACCGAGAGCACCGGTTCGCCACTCGCCCGTTCGATTACGTCCCCACGCGCGACGAGGTACCCGGCACGGTGGACGCGATACTGAAGTTTCTCACCGATAGCCGCGGCGAGATCGAGCCCTTTCAGTTACAGGTCCTGTGCCGCCATGTCGAACGCGAGGTGAAGGTGAGGCAGGCCCAGACGGAGGCCAAGGTCGAAGTGGATCTGCAATCCTATCTGGGCGGCCAGCAAGGTATGCAGACCGTGATCACGACGTTTTATAAGCAGGCCTTGGCCTCGCTGCCCGGCTGGCGGGTGCGACGCAAGGCACGGCGCTTGTGCGAGCAGGGTTTGTTAAGCCCGGAAGGCCATCGCGAGAGTCTGGGGGAGGGGCAGATCCAGCGACGTTATCGCCTCAACAAGGCACAACTGGATTCGCTGGTGGAGCAAAAGGTCCTGCGCCGCGAAGACCGGTTGGACAAATTCTCTTATGAGCTGAGTCACGACAGCCTGGCCAAGGCCGTGCACGCCCGGCGCCGCGCACGGGTGAAGTCGGTCAGAATCATCGTCGCCGCATCGGTAGCATCGGTGGTGCTGTTGGCGATCCTTGCATCGTTGCTGTCGTGGCGGGAAGTGCGGCGGGCCGAGAACACGGCGCAGGGCAATCTCGCGGCTTATGCCGAACTCGTCAAGCAACAGCTGGGCAAGGACGGACCCAGCGAGCCCGAGATGGTCACGATCCAATCGGGCAGCTTCGATATGGGCAGCACCGACGGGCCATCGGATGAACAACCGGTACGCAAGGTCGCCCTGCGTGGCTATAACATCAGCAAGTACGAGGTGACCTTCGAAGAGTATGATCAATATGCCGCCGACCAAGGCCTCACACTCCCGGGTGATTGGGGCTGGGGCCGCGGCAAGCAACCGGTGATCAATGTTTCTTGGGGCGATGCCGCGGGCTACGCGGCTTGGTTGTCCGCGAAGACCGGCAAGCGCTTCCGTCTGCCCAGCGAGGCCGAGTGGGAATATGCCGCCCGGGCCGGGACGACGACGGCTTATTGGTGGGGCCCTGACATCGGTCACAATCAGGCGAATTGCAATGGGTGTGGGAGTCGGTACCAAAAGACGGCGCCTGTGGGTCGGTTCAAACCCAATCCTTGGGACTTGCACGATACCGCCGGCAACGTCTGGGAATGGGTGCAGGATTGTTATCACGAGTCGTATGCAGACGCCCCTGCCGACGGTAGAGTCTGGATAAGTGCTGGCGACGTGACGGATTGCCGGCGGGTGATCCGCGGCGGTTCCTGGTTCGACGGGCCGGGGACCCTCCGTTCGGCCTACCGCGGTAGGAGCGGCCCGGACTACCGGTACGACAACCTCGGCTTCCGTCTTGCCCAGGACAATTAATCCTTTGCACTTTGTCCTTTTTCCCTTTGTGTTTTTCATTTGTATCTTTTGCCTTTTGCGGCCCGCAGGGCCGACGCGATTTTTTTGGAGGGGGT
>JBOIDW010000387.1:0-5356 GCA_050740655.1 Gammaproteobacteria bacterium
CGTACGGCACGTTAAGGTCGCGGATGTTGTCATCCACACCGGTAACCGTGACCGTTTGCGGTACGTTCCAGCCCCCCGGCGTGAAGGCGAGGGCCGCAGGGCTGACCGTGCCTTCGCTCGCATCCGCACTGGCGATCGGGATGGTGACGTCCGCTACGGGTGCCGTGTTGAGGACCACGGTAAAGCTCGCAGTGCCTCCCGCCTCTGTAGTCGTCAAACCGCCGGTCGGCAAAACCGTAGGGGTGTCGTTGCGATACCAGCCGACCTTGTCGTCGAAGACCGATCCGGACAGGGCGTCGATGTCGCCATCACCATCGATGTCCGCCACGGCTACGGAGGCGGCGAAGTCGGCCTGATCGGTAATCGTGTGCATGGTCCATGGGGTGACGTCCGAAGGCGTACCATCATTTTCGAACCAGGAGATCCTGTCATCACGATAGGAGGCCACGAAGACATCCATGTCGCCATCGCTGTCCGGATCGCCCACCGCCAGGTATTGCGAGCCGTCCGCAGCGAGCGAGATGGTGTGCAGGGTCCAGATCGTGCCGAGTCCATCGAGGTTCTCGTACCACGCGACCCGGTCGTCGTAGCGAGAGGCGGACAAGACATCCAGGTCACCGTCTAGGTCCACGTCGGCGACGTCCACGGCGCGTGCCGAGTTGGCGGTGACCGAGATGGTGCGCAGGGCCCACGAAGTACCGATACCGTCGCCGTTTTCGTACCAGGCGATCTTGTTATCCGCGCTTGACGCCGACAGTACGTCGAGGTCTCCATCGCCGTCCACGTCACCGGTTCGAACCTGGGACGCACTGTACGCGAGGAGTGAGATGGTACGGGCGAACCAGGTGCTGCCATTGCCGTTGACGTTCTCGTACCAAGCGATCTTGGCATCGGAGCGCGAGGCCGACAGCAGGTCGAGAACGCCATCCCCGTCCACGTCGGCGATCCACACGCTGTGCGCCCCGAAGGCGGCGGTAGATACGGTGTGCGTGGTCCAAGCACTCCCGTCGCCATTGGTATTTTCATACCACGCGATCTTGTCATCACAGGCGGAGGCCGATGCGACGTCGAGGTCGTTGTCCCCATCCAGGTCACCGACGGCGGCCGAGAACGCGGCGTCGGCCGTCAGGGTGATGGTGTGAAGTGTCCAACTGCTGCCGTTCCCGTTTACGTTCTGGTACCAGGCGATCTTGTCGTCATAGAGCGACGCCGAGACGCTATCCAAGTCTCCGTCTCCGTCGATGTCGCCTGGGACCACTTCGATCATCCCGAGCGCGGACGTTGAGATGGGCGGCATGATCGTGAACGGCACGTTGCTGGCCTGCGCGCTGTGCATGCCAAGCGCCGGTAACATCCCGGCGGCGAGCAGGACGCCGCATAGGGGTGTGGGCTTAGGGCGCGCTAGATTAGTGACCGGCGCAGCGGGTGTGTCATTGGAACGATCCATCATGGTCTCCTGTATATACTTTGAGTATCTTTCGTCGTGGCCGGTGCGGGGTTTGCCTACCTCGACATCCATCACCAGCGCAATACTGATGCCAAGCAAATCATAGCGGTAAAAAGTCTGCAATTTAGCGGCGATGGGCTATAGATGTGCAATGCTGCCATGAACAGCGGGCCTTCCGCTTGGTGGCGATAGGACGGGGACTCTATGGAGGCCTCTGGGAGAAGTGCGAGGAAATGCGGGCCCTAGTGCGTGGAAACGCCCTATATTTGCGCAGGCCTCAATTAATGTATTATTGGAAGATTACCCTTTCTTCCGGCAGCACAGGCGTGTGTTTTCGTCTTTCGGAGTAGCGGCTATTGATGGACGTCCTATGTGAGCGACCCGGCGCCGGGCTGAGAATACCGCCCAGCGAGGTACCCGATCCGACACTGGATATCACCTCATGTCCTTCCGCCAGCCGGCAGATTGCGGTGCTGGCGGGTGGCTGCTTCTGGTGCGTGGAGGCCGTGTTCCAGCACCTGGACGGCGTGCTCGCGGTGCGTTCGGGCTATACGGGCGGGAGCGCGGAGAGCGCCGACTATCGCAGTGTCTGCAGCGGCACGAGCGGGCATGCGGAGGCGGTCGAGGTCGAATTTGATCCCGAGCGGCTGAGCTTTGGCCAGCTACTCAAGGTGTTCTTCACCGTCGCGCATGACCCAACGCAGTTGAATCGCCAGGGTAATGACCGCGGGCGGCAGTACCGTTCTGCCATATTCTGCGTGGACGAGCCGCAGCGCCGGGTAGCCGAGGCCTATATCCGGCAGCTTGATGCAGCGCGAGTATTCGATGCGCCGATCGCGACCCGCTTAGAGCCGTTGGTACATTTTTACGGAGCTGAGGACTACCATCAGGATTACGCGGCGCGTAATCCGAACCAACCCTATATCGACTTGGTGGCGCGGCCCAAAGTGGACAAGCTTCGGGCATACTTCCCCGGGCGAGTGAAGCGCCCTGAACCCGGTTAGCACCGGAGGGGACCCCATGAGCAATGACGCCCACGCAAGACGGTCCGATTCCGGCTACGACCTGACCCCCCTTGGTGACCGAGAGCGCGAGGGACTGGTACAGCGCTTGACGGCCGAGGAGCGCCGCGTGCTACTCGAGCGCGGCACCGAGCCCCCGTATTGTGGCCATCTGCTGCACACCGAGGCCGAAGGGCTATACGCCTGTCGCCTATGTGGGCTGCCGCTGTTCCAGTCCGGCGCGAAGTTCGAGTCGGGTAGCGGCTGGCCAAGCTTCGTGCAACCCTTAGACCCCGACCATATCCGCATCCTGCACGACGCGAGTCACGGCATGCTCCGTACCGAGATCCGCTGCCGCCGCTGCGATGCTCATCTGGGCCACGTCTTTCCAGATGGACCGCCGCCTACGGGACAACGCTATTGCTTGAACTCGGTATCCTTGGAATTCGTCGCGGCCGGTCCGGCAATAGCGCAAGAGACGAATTGAAATTGCCGCGCGGTACGGAGAACGCAAGCGATAGCGGCGGCCTAAACTGCAAGAGAGGAGGAGATATGAGCCCCGTCGACTTCAAGCTCGCTTGCCGCATGATCAAGGCGAGTGCCGTGGCCTACGGCATTGGCCAGCCGGGCGGGATCGGTGCCTCGCCATACTATAGGGCCCTGAATTTTCAAGCCGCGCCCAAGGTGTTTCAGGCCGGGACGGATAACATCGACGGTTGCTACGTCGGGACCACGCCGGACGGTGTCGTGCTGGCGTTCCGCGGGACGCTGCCCTTGAACTATAGCAGCCGCGAGGCGTTGATGAAGAGCCTGCTCGATTGGTTGAACGACGCGGAATTCGATCAGGTTACGGCCGAGGGGATCCCGGGTAAGGCGCATAAGGGTTTCACCGATTCGCTCTTGGCGCTTTGGGATCGGTTCCTCCCCGATCTCAAACGCCAACTTGCCGTTGGCCGGCCGCTGATCGTCACCGGCCACAGCAAGGGCGCCTCGCTGGCCACACTGGCGGCGGTGAGGCTGCTCAACAAGGAGAATATCCAGTCCAAGGCGGTGTTTGCCTTTGCCTCGGCACGTACCGGCGATGCGGCGTTCGCCGAGCGTTACGACGCGCAGCTGCCCCAGACCTGGCGCTTCGCCAATCGCGATGATCTGGTGCCGCATCTGCCGCCTGGCGCTAAGCTGGTCGAGGTCTTGGAGATGCTCCCGGGAGGGATATTCAAGGATCTGCGCAAGTTGCCCCTGTACGTGCACGTCGATACCTTGGAGTTCATCAACTGGGATGGGGTAATCGTCGGAGAATCGCTATGGCTCGAGCTCGAGCGTTTGGCCCATCTCGCCAAGCTGCTTGCGGAGTTGCAAATCGAGCAGATTGCCGCGGACCATTCGTCGGAGGGCGGCTACATGAAGGATACCTGCCGGGCCGGCGGTTCCGGCTAGCTCGGCAATCCGGAACGGGTTGGGATTAGGGTCGAAAAACACCCCCGCGTCCATACGGGGGTGCACAGACCCGGACCACGGAGGGATTAAGGGCCCGGGCGCCTGCCCCCCAACTATCGGCCGAGGGGCCGATTCATTAAGGGACTTCCCGGGACGCGCCCTGCCTGTTCAACTGGGCGGTAAAGCTGCCGACCCCATCGTCGCCCAAGGGCGACGACCCGGGGCGCCGTTCCCGGGTGGCGGCTGGAGTACGGCGTACATCCCGTTTCCTCAGCGCGCGCTCCTCTATCTCGATCCTGCGATCAATAACGCCCGCGACCGCAATCAAGCCACCTAACCACACCATGATGAGCCACTCCATCGTGCACCCCCGTATTAGTGATTGAATCCCTTTTATCGCCTGTTTTATCCTGGGCCGTTCCGGCCGGTTATGAACAGCTGCCCCGCAGGTTTCGAGTCTCGCCGAATGCGCGCTTTTGAAACGATTACCTGGTCTCTTGGTAACGACATTGCGCACATCGCCGTGGATTTTGGCTCAGCACCCGCTGATCTCCTGGAATAAGTCAGACCTACGATACCGTAGGATTAAGACCCGTTGCAAAGTCGCTGCGCCCGCATGTCTCTAACCAGTGACAGGGAAACATTGCTCGTACGAGCACCGGTTCGGCTGCAAAGCCCGCAGTGATCCGGTAAAGTGACCCGATGCTCCCCCGCTTTGTCATCGCGCCCTCGATCCTAGCCGCGGACCTTGCCCGCCTGGGGGAGGAGACGACGCAAGTCCTTGAGGCGGGCGCGGATCTCATCCACTTCGACGTGATGGACAACCACTACGTGCCGAATCTCAGCTTCGGCCCGCCGGTCTGCGAGGCCCTGCGTAAATACGGTATTGGCGCACCCATCGACGTGCATCTCATGGTAAAGCCAGTGGACCGCATCATCCCTGATTTCATCAAGGCGGGAGCCGATTACATCACCTTTCATCCGGAGGCGAGCGAACACGTCGACCGTAGTCTGGAGCTGATCCGCAGCCTGGGCGGCAAGGCCGGCCTGGTGTTCAACCCTGCGACGCCGTTGTCCTATCTGAGCTATACGCTCGACAAGCTGGATATGGTGCTATTGATGTCGGTCAACCCGGGTTTTGGCGGACAGTCCTTCATACCCGGCACCTATGACAAGATCCGCGAGCTGCGTGACATCCTGGACCGCACGGGCAAACCGATCCGTTTGGAAGTGGACGGCGGGATCGGCGTCGCGAACATCGGCCAGATCGCCGCAGCCGGGGCCGACACGTTCGTAGCCGGCTCGGCGATCTTTCACAGCGGCGATTATCGCGCGACGATACAAGCCATGCGCCGGGCGCTGGCGGAGGTTGGGACTTGAGTGCGACGAAGGTCTTGCCGCGTCCCGATCTGGTGCTGCTCGATCTGGACGGGACCTTGGTGGACAGCGCCCCGGACCTTAGCGATAGCGT
>JBOIDW010000388.1:0-16386 GCA_050740655.1 Gammaproteobacteria bacterium
ACTCATCCCCACCATGCCAACAGACCGCTTACGGCCATTAATGGAACGTTTCAGCGAATTGTTGCTGCAGCGTCGTACCTTCTCCGATACCTTCTGCTTCGTATAAAAATGAGGGGATGCTTAAGGGTTCACCCCCTACCGCTGCCCAGGAAACGCCGTGTCGCAAAACACGTAGTGACGAACATTTTTTCATAAACCTATTGTTTTGACGTGCTTCGTATCCACTATGTGACGAACTCGAACTAAGCTATGAGGGCAAGATAAAGTCACCGAGTAAACTGGAGTATCCGATGGCCATCACATTCTATTGCGGTTCGGGATCGCCGCCCGCCTGGCGGGTGTGGCTAGCCCTGGAGCACAAGCGGCTCCCCTACACCTTGAAGATGCTTTCCTTCTCGGCCGGCGACCTCAAGACCGAGGTCTACACCCGCATCAACCCACGCAAGAACGTCCCCGCCCTTGCCGATGGGGACTTCACGCTCTACGAGTCGGTGGCCATCGTGGAATACCTGGAGGACCGCTACCCCGACGCCGGGGACGGTCGGCTCTTCCCGGAGGACGTTGAGGCCCGCGCCCGCGTACGCCGCTTGATCCAGGAGGTGGACCATTACTTCGCGCCCGCCATGGGCCCGATGTTCCGGGAGGTATTCTACAAGCCTGAAGGGGAGCGCGACCGACGCGTGATTACAGAGGGCCGGGAGAAGCTCGGGACCGAGCTTCGATTCTTCGAGGGGGCGCTGCGCGGGGACTACCTCGCCGGTCCCTTGAGCGCCGCGGATCATGCCCTCTATCCGATGCTCGCACTGGCGCTGCGGGCCGACCTCAAGGACTCCGGCACCGATGTCCGCGGCCTCATCGGCCAAAGGCTCGCCGCCTGGATGGGGCGGATCGAGCGCTTGCCCTACTTCCAAGAGTGCTACCCGCCGCATTGGAAAGCCGCGTGACGGGCGCCCGCGCGCCAGTTGTGGACAGGCCGCGTTCCAGGCCCGCCGGCGCTCACGCAAGTCGAAGCGTGGGAGTGAGAGGTCGCCCCTCGTCACACCCCCCGAGGGCTCGCTGCGCGGGCGCGGGTCGAACGGGCGCTCGCAATACCCGTTGGCGCCGTTCGCGGCCTTGCGTGAGCCACGAGTTTACGAGCATGCCAAGAAGCGAGAAGATGCTGCCGACCGCGGCAGCCCAGAAAGTTATTTCAAGTTGGGTCATCGATCAGCATGTCGTTTAGCCGCATAACGGGCCCGCTCGAGGGGCGCGGCGCTGTTTGCCGTGTCCCTCTCGAAGCGGTGGTTAGGTCCACCTCAATGCTTGCTGAGTCGCGGCGACGCGACGACGTAGCCCGATCTTCTTATCCAAAATGTCAGCCAGTTCCGGATCAACGCGCTTGAGTAACTCAGTCGCATCAGATGGACCCCTAAGCGTAATGAATTCTCTGTCTGGAGAGAGGTACACGACGACTTTCTTGCCTCGTTCAAGGAGGTTCAAAATATTATTGACTGTTCCTTGGCTCTCACCATCCCAAATCATAAAACCGTAGTCTGCTTCGTCACTCATCGCGATATCCTTCGCTGTGAAAAACCTGAAGTCGCGACGAGCGCGATCTACCTTTACTTCTCGCGTGCTCCAATTACCGAGGTTGTTGCGACATACATCGCCAGCATAAAAAACGACAACGTTTTCATAGCCACGCTCTGAAAAGAACCTTTGAATCGCTTTATCAGCTCCGTTGGCATCACCAACAAGAATCTGAAGGCCTTCGGCGATAATGTTCTCCGCCCGAGATTTCACTTGCGGGTTCAACCTTCCAAGCCTCCGAGACCCACCAAAAAACACTTTCTTCATCGGTTGCTCCGAGTTCGAGTGAAAGTAAGCGCAAAAACTTTCCTTGCTTTCCCAACCTCTCGAAGAACGTTCCCTACTGCCTCCAGTGTTGCCCCCGATCTATAGAGATCATCGATTAGCAGTACATTCTGGTTCATCACCTTGTCTGTGGTCACGGAATACACGTCCTTTAGTTGGTCGAGTCGGTTTTTATAATCATAGATCACTTTGAGTTCATCGGTTTCTCGGGTTTTAATGATGCAGTCGGGACAAGACTGCCAACCCAGAAGTCTCCCGATCTCTTTGGCAAGCAGAGGAACCGGCTGGAACCTCCGCCCTGACCGGGATGGAGGCACAGGCACTATCAAATTCAGGTCCCAGCCACGATCCTCGATAAACTCGGCTGCGGTTTGGCAAAGGGCTTCCACAGTTGATCTATCGGAACGGTACTTGAGCTTGTACAGCAAATCGCCTATCGGAGTGCGGTTAGTCTCGAATTGGGGACGCCCGTAGGCGTCATCGCCGAGGTACTGGCTATCAACCGTGTGAAAGTCAAGAGCGAAGCCCTCGTCCCACGGGCCTGTAAGGGGGATTGGATTAGTCGAAACCATCGGCTGATCCCGTTGTTGGGTCGCGGATAGGGGTAGGGAAGGACCCAATCCCGGCGCGTTCCAACAAGGCCGCCGTCTCGAACAGCGGCAGGCCCATCACGCCGGTATAACTCCCCTCGATACGCTCGATGAAGGCCGCGGCCAGACCCTGGATGGCGTATCCGCCGGCCTTGCCGCAGGGCTCATTGGTGGCAACGTAGCGGAGGCGCTCGGCGTCACTCAGCGCGCGAAAAAAGACCTGCGTGGTATTGACCAGGACCTCTTGCCGGTTACCCGGCGGGACGACGATGGCGACCGCGCTGTGCACCTGGTGTGCGCGGCCGGAGAGGCGGCCCAGCATCGCGACCGCCTCCTCGGGACTTGAGGGTTTGCCCAGCACTCGCGCGTCGCAGACGACCTCGGTATCGGCTCCGAGGACGGGCAAGGGCCGCGATGCCTGGTGCCACCCCGCTAGCGCCTTTTCCAAGGCCAGCCGTTCTACATAGCGTGGCGGCGATTCGTGAGCGTCCCAGTGCTCCTCGATCCGGACCGGCAGGGTAATGAATTCTATACCGAGCTGTCGCAACAACCGGCTGCGGCGCGGCGACTGGGAGGCGAGATAGATGACGGGCCGGGTCACGCGCGATGATAGGGGTGGTGGCTTAACAGGCTCCAGGCACGGTAGATCTGCTCGGCGACAATGACCCGGCTCACGGCATGCGGCAAGGTTAACGGTGACAGCGACCAGCGTTGATCGGCAGCCTCCAAGCAGCGCCCGTCCAGGCCATCGGCGCCGCCCACCAGCAGGGCCACGGGGCGCCCGGAATTCATCCAGCCCGCGAGCCGTTCGGCAAGCTGGACCGTGCTCCAGGGCTCGCCCTGCTCGGCGAGCGCGACGACCCAGGCGCCACGCGGGATGGATTTCAGGACCCGCTCGCCCTCCCGCCGCCGGGCCGTGGTATCGGACGGACCGCGGCGCGCAGCGCCGATCTCCGTGAGCAAGAGTTGGATGCCCGGCGGCAGGCGTTTGGCGTATTCTCCGTAGGCGGCTGTGACCCATGCCGGTACGCGATGGGTGACGGTGAGGAGATGGATGCGCATCACCGCGCGGCGGCCGCTTCAAGCCTCGGGCCGTTCGCCCGCCGCCGCTGCTTTATGGCGGGACGACCGGCCATTACTCCAGAGCTTCTCCAGCGCGTAGAATTCGCGCGTCTCGGGCTGCATGGCGTGCACGACCACGTCACCGAGATCGACCAACACCCATTCGGCCTGCGCCTCGCCCTCCGTACCCAGGGGGATAACGCCCGCAAGCTTGGCGGCCTCGACGACCTGTTCCGCCAAGGCGCGTACCTGGCGATTGGATCGGCCGCTGGCGACGACCATGAAGTCGGTAATGTCGGTCATGCCGCGCACGTCCATGACGCGCACGTCTACGGCCTTGACGCCTTCAAGGGCCTCGACTACCAAGCGGGTGAGCTGTTCGGATTGCATGGGCGATAGAGATGCTCCGTTTCGATGACGTTCAAGACGGCCTCCGGGAGGAGATAACGCGGGCTCTTGCCGGCGGCGATGAGGGCGCGGACGCTCGAGGCCGAGATGTCGAGCTGGGTGAAGGCACAGAACAGGATGGCGCCGGCGGGTTGAGCGTGCAGAACCCCCGGATCCTCGGTCCCGTGCCGCGCCAGCAGCGCGTGCAAGAGGCCGTCGTGCGGGATGCCCGCCTCCGGGCGCTGCGCGACCACCAAATGGGCGAGATCGATCAAGCGTTCCCAGCGCCGCCAGGTCGCGAGCCCCTGGAAGGCATCCATGCCGAGCAACAGGCATAAGGGCTGTAGAGGTCCACAGTCCTGCCGGAGCCCGGACAGGGTATCGACGGTGTAGGAGACCGCGTGTCGGCGCAGCTCACGCTCGTCGGCCATCAAGCCCGGCACGCCGGCGATGGCCGCACGCAGCATCGCCAGACGCCGATCGGGGGAGGCGATCGGGGCAGCGCGGTGCGGGGGTTGGAATAACGGGATGAGCCGCACACTGTCGAGATTGAGGCGCTCCCATGCCTCGAGGGCAAACCGCAAATGCCCATGGTGGATGGGATCGAAGGTCCCGCCCAGGACCCCGATGGGCCGCGTCATGCCCGATCAAGTGCGGATATGCCCATCCCCGATCACGATGAATTTCTGCGAGGTCAGTCCCTCCAGGCCCACCGGACCGCGGGCGTGAAACTTATCGGTGCTGATCCCCACTTCCGCGCCCAGCCCGTATTCGAAGCCATCCGCGAAACGCGTCGAGGCATTGACCATCACCGAGCTGGAATCGACCTCGACGAGAAAACGCCGCGCGCGGCTCACGTCCTGCGTGACGATCGCATCCGTGTGCCGCGAGCCGTAGCGCCGGATGTGCTCGATGGCCTCGTCGAGGCCCGCGACCACGCGCACGGCCAGGATCGGCGCGAGATATTCCGCATACCAGTCCTCCTCGCCGGCCGCCGCCGCGTAGGGGAGGATCTCGCAGGTCTTCCGGCAGCCGCGCAACTCGACGCCCGCGTCCCGGTACATCGGCCCGAGCCGGGCGAGCACCGGTGTGGCGACGGGTTCCGCGACCAGCAGCGTCTCCATGGTATTGCAGGTGCCGTAGCGCTGGGTCTTGGCGTTGTAGGCAATCGTAAGGGATTTATCCAGGTCCGCGCGGTCATCGATATAGACGTGGCACACGCCGTCCAGATGTTTGATCACCGGGACGCGCGCCTGCTCGCTGACCCGCTCGATGAGTCCTTTGCCGCCGCGCGGGACGATCACGTCGACGTACTCCTTCATGCGCACCAACTCACCAACGGCCTCGCGGTCGGTGGTCTCGACCAACTGCACGGCACCAGCCGGCAGACCGGCCGCGCTCAGCCCTTGCTGCACGCAAGCGGCGATCGCGCGGTTGGAGCGCAAGGCCTCGGAGCCGCCGCGCAGGATCACGGCGTTACCGGATTTGAGCGCCAGGCCGGCGGCATCGGCGGTGACATTGGGACGCGATTCGTAAATGATGCCGATGACGCCCAGCGGTACCCGCATGCGCCCCACTTGAATCCCCGAGGGCCGATAGCGCAGATCGGTGATCTCGCCTATGGGATCGGGGAGTGCGGCGATCTGGCCTAGGCCCTCGGCCATGGCGCGCACCCGCGCCGGGTTGAGCTCCAGGCGATCGAGCAATGCCGCATCCAGCCCTCCACCCGCCTCGAGGTCTTGCCGATTCGCGGCGAGGATCGTCGCGCTCTGCAACTCGATTGCGGCCGCGATGGTGGCGAGCGCCTGGTCTTTTTGCGCGGTTCCGGTACGCGCCATGGTCCAGGAAGCGGCCCGCGCGCGTTGCCCGAGGTCCTGCATATAGGTGCGGATATCCGCGCGCTGCCCTAAAGGATTGGGATGCTGTGCGTTCACGTCATATCAACCTCATGATGCGGCGGTGCGCCGTGCTTGTACCGACGCGGCGGCCATGCGCGCTTGCGTGTGGGTAAGGAATTCAGCGTTCACGTAAGACCTCATAGAAGTCTAGCCAAGCGCTCTTGAAATTCATGTTGCCAGATCTCCATCTACACGTCGTTCCGGCAGGGATTGCCGGAATCCAGGGTATAGGGACGTATATGGCGTCCTGCGTCCTGGATGCCGGCAATCCCTGCCGGCATGACGGAGTCGATTCCGATGCGAACGGCGTTGTTGAAGTGGTTTTGTGCAAGAAGTTACAAGCGAGAATCTAATAGAGGTCTATTCCCGGCCCTGGGAACATGGGCGATGAAAGTCGCCCGCGCATGCGGCGCGTCATCGCCCAATCGTACCGTTCCCCCGCGTGCGTGGGTGGCGATACGAACAGCGTCGCGGTGGACGGCAAGCGTCCTCACCAACTGAACAAGACCCACTGCGGCACGACGTAGGGCTCGTAGATCTCGCTCATATTCGTCTCCATGCGGCCGTCGGCATCCTGATCCAGCAGGTAATAGGGTTTGCCGAACTTGGGGATCACTTTAATCATGTACAGGTTTCCGTTGTGCCGGTACTCCTCGACGGTGGTCTCACCTTGCCGGATGATGCGTATCTCCGGCTCCAGCAGGCTCTCGCCGCTTTCCACCCGGCCCGGGAGATCGGGCGCAGCCTCGGGCAAGGGCTCGAGGTTGGCGGGGATCGGCTCCTCCGCATAGGTAACCGTACCACCCAGTGCCAAAACCCAAATGATCAGAAGACGAATGCGCATGGTGATGTCCTGCGTGCCAGACTGGATTTCGATCTTTCCTACAGTTGCATCAGGATCGCCTGTTCTTCCGCCGATGGGGCGATCCCGCGATGTTCGTAGTACCTGAAGATAGCATCTACCACCTCCTGCGGCTTGTCCACCACCTCGAAGAGCGCCAGGTCCTCCGCGCCGATGGTCCCGGCGCCGACCAGGGTGCCGCGCAGCCAGTCGATGAGCCCGGCCCAGAACGAGTGGACGACCAGGATGATCGGGATGCGGCGGCTCTTGCGCGTCTGCACCAGGGTCAGGATCTCGGCCAGCTCGTCCAGTGTGCCGAAGCCGCCCGGCAATACCACGTAGGCCGAGGCGTATTTGACGAACATCACCTTGCGCGAGAAGAAGTGGCGGAAGTGCAGGGAGATGTCCTGATAGGGATTGCCGCGCTCATGGGGCAGCAGGATGTTGAGACCGACGCTGGGCGAGGGGCCGGCATAAGCGCCCTTGTTGGCCGCCTCCATGATGCCGGGACCGCCGCCGCTCACGACGGAAAACCCCGCCTCCGACAACGCCCGGCCGATCTCTTCGGCCAGCCGGCAATAGGGGTGATCGGGGGCGAAGCGCGCCGAGCCGAAGAGGCTGACCGAGGGCCGGATGGAGGCCAGACGCTCGAAGCCCTCGACAAACTCAGCCATGATCTGAAACACCTTCCAGGACTCGCGGGTCAAGGCCGTGTCATTGATCGCGCGCAAGGCCGGATGGCCGGACTTCTGAGCGTCATTCATAATAGGGCTTTGTAGCACAGATTAACGCCAATCACATCATGGCCCACTTACGCTTGGTCCTCGTGGACGGCTCCTCCTATCTCTACCGCGCCTTCCATGCGCTGCCGGCCCTGTCGACCTCTACCGGCCAGCCGACCGGCGCCATTCACGGGGTGGTGGCCATGCTCAAACGGCTCGTCAAGGACTACCGGCCGGACTATATGGCGGTGGTCTTCGATGCCAAGGGCAAGACCTTTCGCGACCGGCTCTATCCCGAGTATAAGGCCCATCGGCCCCCCATGCCGGTGGAACTGGCCGCGCAGATCGAGCCACTGCATGGCCTGGTGCGCGCCCTGGGTCTGCCGCTCGTCATGGTCGAGGACGTAGAGGCCGATGACGTCATCGGTACGCTCGCCAAGTCCGCGGGCCGGGGCGGGATCGAGACCATCGTCTCGACCGGGGACAAGGACCTGGCGCAGTTGGTGGACGCGCAGGTCACGCTGATCAATACCATGGATAACACCGTGCTCGATGTGGCCGGCGTCGAGCAGAGGTTCGGCGTTCCGCCGACGCTCATCGTCGATTATCTGGCCCTGGTCGGCGACAAGGTCGATAACGTCCCCGGCGTGCCCAAGGTCGGTCCCAAGACGGCGGTCCACTGGCTCAAGGAATACGGGTCGCTGGAGGGTGTCGTCGCCAACGCCGGCGCAATCCAGGGCCGGATCGGCGAGTACCTGCGCGAGAGCCTCGCGCAGCTACCCCTGTCGCGGCGCTTGCTCACCGTGGACTGCGACTTGAAGCTTGCGGTCCAGCCCCGGGACTTGCGTCCCGCCCCGGCCGATCGCGCGGCGCTCCAGCGGCTATACACCGATCTCGAAATGAAGACCTGGCTGGGGGAGCTGCTCGCCGAGGCACCGACGCCGACCGGCGCTACCGATACCGCCCCCGCGCTGGATTACCAGGTCGTGCTCGATACGGGCCAGTTCGAGCATTGGCTTACGGAATTGGGGCAGGCGGCGCTCATCGCCTTCGACACCGAGACCACCAGCCTCGATTATATGCAGGCCGAGGTGGTGGGTGTGTCGTTTGCGGTGGCGCCGGGTCGCGCGGCCTATGTGCCGCTCGCGCACCGCTATCCCGGTGCACCCGAACAACTGGGGCGCGAGCGGGTGTTGGCGCGCCTGAAACCGATCCTCGAAGACCCGCAGCGCGCCAAGCTTGGCCACAATCTCAAATACGATCGCAACGTGCTCGCCAATCATGGCATCGAACTGCAAGGGATCCGCCACGACAGCATGCTGGAGTCCTATGTCCTCGACAGCACTGCGACCCGCCATGACCTGGATGCGCTGGCCTTGAAGTATCTCGGGCTACGCACCATCCATTACGAAGACGTGGCCGGCAAGGGCGCCAGGCAACTGCGCTTCGATGAGGTGCCGATCGAGCAGGCCGGCCCCTATGCCGCAGAGGACGCCGACGTGGCGCTCAAGCTGCACGCGGGCTTTTGGCCGCGGCTGCAAGCCGAGCCGGGCCTTCAGGGCCTCTACGAGTCCATCGAGATCCCGCTGGTGCCGGTGCTCTCGCGTATGGAGCGCAACGGCGTGTTGATCGACCAGGCCATGCTGCGCGCACAGAGCGGCGAGTTGGCGGCCCGGCTCGAGTCGCTGGAGGAGTCGGCGCATGCGAGCGCGGGCCAGCCCTTCAACATCGATTCACCTAAACAGATCCAGGCCATACTGTATGAAAAGCTGGGCCTGCCGATCACCACGCGCACCCCGACCGGCCAGCCCTCCACGGCCGAGTCGGTGCTGCAAGACCTGGCGCTGGACTATCCGCTGCCGAAGCTGATACTCGAATATCGCGCGCTCGCCAAGCTGCGCTCGACCTACACCGACAAGCTCCCCGGGCAGGTCGATGCGCGTACCGGGCGTGTGCACACCAGCTACCACCAAGCGGTGGCCGCGACCGGCCGGCTGTCCTCCGCCGATCCGAATCTGCAAAACATCCCGGTGCGCAGCCAGGAAGGCCGGCGCATCCGTCAGGCCTTTGTGGCGCCGCCGGGCTACCGGCTGGTGTCCGCCGACTACTCGCAGATCGAGCTGCGCATCATGGCGCACCTGTCCGGCGATCGCCGGCTGCGCGAGGCCTTCGCCAGCGGCCAGGACGTGCACCGCGCCACCGCCGCCGAGGTCTTTGGCGTCGCGTCGGAGGCCGTCAGCGACGAGGCGCGGCGCACCGCCAAGGCCATCAACTTCGGCCTGATCTACGGCATGTCGGCCTTCGGCCTCGCGCGCCAGCTCGGTATCGAACGCAGCGCCGCCCAGGCCTATGTCGATCGCTATTTCACGCGCTACGCCGGGGTCAAGGACTACATGGAACAGGCACGCCGGCAGGCCCGCCAACAGGGCTATGTCGAGACCGTCTTCCGGCGGCGCTTATATACTCCCGACATTCGATCGAGTAACCAGCAACGCCGCCAGTATGCCGAGCGCACCGCCATTAACGCCCCCATGCAAGGCACGGCCGCGGACATCATCAAGCGCGCCATGATCGAGACCGATCGCTGGCTGTTGGAGAGCCGCCTGGACGCGAGGCTTATCATGCAGGTACACGATGAGTTGGTGCTGGAGGTTGCGGAGGCGGCCGTCGAGATGGCGCGCGAGCGCTTGGCCGCTATCATGTCGGCCGCCGCTCAGCTCAGCGTCCCGCTGCTCGTCGACGTCGGGGTCGGCGCCAACTGGGGTGAGGCGCATTGAGCGCCTGCGCCCTCAGCCCGTAGTGAAGAAGTTACCGACAAAAGGCCGCAACTGGAACTCCTTGACCTTGGCCACCACCTCTGCGGTACAGTTAATCTTGTCGTCGGCCGCCTGCGGCTCTGCTACGGCGGTTACCACCAGCATGGCCTTACACGGCTGGCCGGGGGTCAAGGCCACGAAGAACTTCTTTTTGGTGGCCACCATCTCACCGTTCGCCGGCAGGCGTTTTTCGCCTGCTACGCCCTGTTCCGCGGCGAGGATCGGTACCGACTTGGCATTGACCTGCAGGGCCAGCGAATACTTGGCGCGCCCAGCGCCCTCGGCCACGCGCAGATGGGCGCGGTGCTCCAAGTCGACGACGACGAAGTATTTGCCGGGTTTTTTGCCCCGCACCTCCAGGTCGCAGCCGAGCATGGATACCGCCTGGCCCCGCCCCGCGCCGCTGACGTTGACGTGCAGCTGCACCTGACCGCTGTCCTTGCCCTCATCGTGTGACGCGGTAGCGGCCGGCGAGCTGACCTCGCTACTGCCCTCGGCGACGGTGAGCTTACCGGGTCGCACCACGACGGTCCTGGCGTCGACGAGCATCACCAGGGTGAAGACCCCGAACGAGACCACGAAGAACCCAAATAGAAAAGCGATTTCGATCATAGGCGGACCCCCTCCTTAGTAGTTTTCCGAGTACCGCGTTGCGGATCTCGGATAGTGGTTAAGCATTGCGCGCATCGGTAAGAGTCCCCTCGCCCAATGGGAGAGCGGGCTGGGGTGAGGGGGAGGTAAACCCCTTCATCCCCACCTGGTCCCCGAGCAGGGATTTTTTCGAATGCGATGCGCCCTTTCCTGATTTAGCGAAACGGGGCGAGCACCCGAACCACGGTATCACAGCTGCGCCGACCTTCCAACGCGGCGCAGGGCTAAAGGCTTAACCGCTCGAGCCCCAGCGCGCGGCAGGTCTCCTGTTGCCGGCTACCGGTGACCACGGCGGTGTGGGCGCCTTCGGCCGTGAGATAGGTACGCGCGACGCGTACGAGGTCGTCGATCCCTACCCCGAGGACGCGCTGGCGCAAGCGGCGCCGATACTCGGGCGTGCGCCCATAGAGTTGGGATAGGAAGGCCTTGCTGGCCTCGCCGGCCGGCGAGCTGGGCCGGTCCAGGGCGGCGATGACCCCGAGGATCGCCTCTTCGAGTCGGCGCGGCTCGTGCGGGCCGGCTTCCAGCCAGCGCAGCGCGGCGTCGAAGTCGGCCAGGGTCTCGGCCAGGCGCGGATCGCGGTAGGAATAGAAATGGAACGACCCGCTGTCCCCGTCATAGGCGGCGCCGCAGCCGTAGGCCCCGCCTTGTTCGCGGATCGTGCGGTGCAGAAAGCCATTCCCGAGGAACCTCCCCAACACGTGCAGGACCGCCGCGTCCGGGTGCGCGGCCGGGACCGTGGCATAGGCGCGGGCGCAGAAATTGACCTGGGTATTGGTGACCCAGGCCTCTTGCACGCGGCGCGGCTCGAACGCCGGCGCAAATACCCCGTCGGCAGGCCCGGCCTGGGGCTGCCACTGGCCCTCCAGGGACTGCGCCACGGCGACATGATTCCGGCCCTCGCCGATGACCAGGAACTGCCTCGGCGCCCCTTGTATGCGTGCGTGGATGTCGGCCATCCGCGCCGCCAAGGCGCGCAAATTTTCGGTATTCTCCAGGGCGTCATCGAGCGCTTTGATCTGCCGGATCCCGGCCAGTCCGTCCCAGCGATGCGCCAAGGCCGCGGCGGTCCCCAGGCCGGCACAGGCCGCGGTACCGGCCAGGGCATGGCCGCGATCGGTCACCGAGGCCTCGCGCGCGGCACGGATTTGGGCGATGAGCTCGCGGATCCGCTCCAGCTCGTCGAACCGCGCCTCCAAAAACGTGCTGCGCAACAGCTCGGACACCGCGGCTAGATTACGCGCCAGGCAGTTCCCGGAGAGCCGGAACTAGGCCGAGCTCGCGCCCAGGTCATCGACGCCGGCGCGTAGCGCGCAACCCGCGTTCACCCCTCCGCTCACCGCGGCCTGCCACTCCTGGGCGGCGAGATAATCACGCGCCCCGCAACCCAGCTCGGTCAGACAACTGCTGTACAGCCGTAGCAGATCCACCGCGTCGGACTCGAGCTGCGGCAGGGTGACGACGAGGTCCTGATAGACCAAGCCATTGGTGCCCTGATCGAACCATGTCACGGGCATACCGTGGATGCGGCTCGAGCGGCTGGTCGGTACCTTGATGTCCGCCGGCACGTCCTCCAGCCCGACCTTGGGCAGGACCTCGGGGTCCTGGACGGCTTGTTGCCGCGTTCGGAGCCGCTCGGCCTGGACCCGGATCTGCTCCAGCTCCGCTGCGCTCAAACCGCGCCTGCGTGCCGCGAGCCGCGCCGCCAGCGCTTGGGCCTCGCGCGCGTCCAGGCCCGGGTCCGGTGCCATGGTGATCCGCACCCGGTGCGGATTATCCAGCAGCCAGCGGCGCGTCAAGCCGCGAATGAAATCGGGGTCGCGGATCGAGGTGCGCAGACTCTCGAGTACCGGATCGAGGTCCAGGGCCGCGATCGGGTCCCCGCCGTGCAGGCCGATGGGCAGGGCGCCCGCTAGGAGTTGTAGCCCATAGGGATAGCCGCCGCCCCGGATCTCACGTTGCGCCAGCTCCATCTGGTGCAGCACAGACTCGGCGAGCCCCGGCGGGACGCCGCGGTCCGCTACCGCCTCGAGCACGCGCATGACCAGCCCTTCGACCGCCTCGGCCTGCTCGGGATTGCTGCCCTCAAGCCCGCACAGGAACATCGCCTCCTGTTGCGAGGTCTCGGCCCCGCACAGCTCGGAGGGCGAAGTCCCCAGTGCCGAGCCCTCCAGGGCCTTGCGCAGCGGACAAGCACTATGGTCCAGCAACACCCCGGATAAGAGCTGCGCTTCCAGCGTGTGGCGCAGGTCCGTGGTCTTGCCCAGCAGCCAGCCAAGCACGGTGTGGGTCTTGTCGCGTATAGCCTCCTCGGACGCATCGACGGCATAGTGCAGCAACGCGGCACGCGCCGCGCTATAACGCCGTTCGGGGGGAATGGCCGGTAACGGCGAGCGGCGCTCGAATCGGGCCAGTGCCCAGGCATGGATCTTTTCCTGATGCTCGCGCACGTCGAGGTCGCCGTAGGTCGCGATCCAGGCATTCGAGGGGTGATAGTGCCGGGCATGAAAGGCGCGCAGATCGGCGTAACCGAGGTCCGGGATCGCGCCCGGGTCCCCGCCGCTGTTGTAGTGATAGGGGGTGGTGGGATATAGCGCCTCGGCGACCAGATGCCAGAGCCGCGTCGCCGGTGCACTCATCGCCCCCTTCATCTCGTTGTACACCACGCCCTTGTAAATGAGTGCACTATTCGGATCATCGGGGGCCTCGAACTCCAGGCGATGGCCCTCCTGGAGAAAATCCAGCTCATCGAGCAGGGGGAAAAAGGCCGCGTCCAGATAGACCTGCAAGAGGTTGTCGAAGTCCTTCGGGTTCTGGCTGGCGAAGGGATAGGCGGTCCAGTCGGCGCCGGTGAAGGCGTTCATGAAGGTGTTGAGCGAGCGCCGGGTCATGAGAAAGAACGGGTCGCGGACCGGGAAGCGGCGGCTGCCGCATAGCGCGGTATGTTCCAGGACATGGGCGACGCCCGTGGAGTCCTCGGGTAGGGTGCGAAACGCCAGCATGAAGCAGTTGTTGCTATCGTCGGCCGCGAGGTGCAGATGCCGCGCCCCGGTCGCCGCGTGGCGATACTCCTGGGCCTCCAGGTTCAGTGTGTCTATCCGTCGGCTGCGTAGATGCTCGAACATGGAGGCTATTCTAGAGTGTCCGGGCGTCGCGCGGAATGGCCGGATGGACGCCCGCTGCTGGCACCGTCTCAGGCTCGCGGTAGTGCTCCTTGATCGACAGGATCTCCGGCAAGACCTCATTGAACCGCTCGATGAGCCCCGGATCGAAATGCCGGCCGCTGTTCAAGTTCATGTAATTGATGGCGTCCCCGTCCCTCCAGGGGGTCTTATACGGCCGTGCCGAGGTCAAGGCGTCGAACACGTCGCAGACCGCAACCACCCTTCCGGCCAGCGGAATGCCGGTACCGGCCAGCCCCCGCGGGTAACCGCTGCCGTCCCAGCGCTCGTGATGGGTGAGCGCCACGGTGGCGGCCATCTCCAGGAGATCGGAGGGATGGCCGGAGAGGATCTCGGCGCCGATCCGGGTATGGCTCTTCATCAGGTCCCATTCCGCCGTATTCAACGGTGCCGGTTTCAGCAGCACGCTGTCGGGGACACCGATCTTGCCGACGTCATGCATGGGACTGGCGTTCAGCAACGTCTCGGCCTCATCCTCGGACATACCGGCGGCACGCCCCAAGACCTGTGCATACCGGCTCATGCGGATGACGTGCATGCCGCTCTCGTTGTCGCGATATTCGGCGGCGCGCCCCAAGCGGCGGATGATCTCCATGCGCGTCTCCGCAAGCTCGCGCGTCCGCTCGCGGACCTGCTCCTCCAAGCGGAGATTCTGCTCGCGCAGTTCCCGGTGCAACAGGCGCATCTCGAGGAGATTGCGGATGCGGCTCAAGACCTCGCTGCGCTCGAAGGGCTTGCCGATGAAGTCCTGGGCGCCCGACTCCAAGGCGCGCAGGCGCGTCGGCAGGTCGCCCTGGGCCGTGACCACCAGAACGGGGCATTCACCCGGCGCGGCGACCTGGTATAGCCGCGCCAGTAGATCGATGCCGTCGACGTGCGGCATCTTGAGGTCCAGCAGGATGAGCTCGTAACGCTCGCGTAGAACCATCGCCTCGATCGCGCCCGCGTCGGTGACTGAGCTCACGGCAATAAAGCGCGCCGCGCTCAACGTCTCTTCCAGCATTCGGACGTTGGCGGGGTCCTCGTCTACCAGCAATATCTTCGCGGTGTATATCCGTGGGTTCGTTGCCATGTGACGCCCTCTATCTGGATTGTTATGCCGTCCAAGCCACTGCGAAGCGCCGCCGAGCATTTGCCGGCGTGCGGTCGACTGCGTTTTTAGTAGGTCTGCCGGACCGGAATATGATAGCCGAGTATGCTAGGTCGGGAGGGACTATGAGTGCGGAAGGATTGAACAAGCTTCGTTCCGAAGCGCTGATGCTACCCGAAGCTGAGAGGGCGGAACTCGCGCAAGCATTGGTCAAGAGCCTAGACGCGCCGGTCGATGCCAACGCCGTTGACGCCTCCTGGCCGGTTTAACGCGAAGCTGACCGAAGCGGCCGAGGTGTCGTCAACCGGATAGGCATGGAATGAAGATCAAACGCCGAGATCGTCCAAGGGACTCGGAACGCCCTGGCCGCCCTGCTGAAGGACGTGGGTGTAGATCATGGTGGTGGCAACATCGTTGTGCCCGAGCAGTTGCTGAATGGTGCGGATATCGGTTCCGCGTTGCAGCAGGTGGGTAGCGAAGGAATGCCGAAAGGTATGGGCGCTGATGTGCTTCGTCAGACCGGCGCGGCGGACGGCCACCTTGAACGCCTTGTCGGTGACGCTGGGGTCGACATGATGGCGACGGGTGACACCGGAACGCGGGTCGACGGAAATGTCCCGGGCGGGGAAGACATACTGCCACCGTTTCTCCGGGAGAGAAACGGGACGCTTGCGCCCGGAGGGCGAAGCACAGGACGTGCTGAGTCAACCCCATTCCTTGGCGATATTCGGATACTTCCGAGCCAGAGCATGGGGCAGGTAGACCTCGCCATGCCCCTCCGCCAGGTCCTGCTGATGCAGTGTCTTGACCCTGGCCAAGTGGTTCTGAAGCAACGGGGTGGATGTGCCGGGAAAGGTGGTGAAGCGGTCCTTGTCGCCCTTGCCCGAGCGGACGGTCAGTTGCTTCATCTGAAAATCGATGTCCTTGACCCTGATCCGGACGGCTTCCATGATGCGCAAGCCGCTCCCGTAGAGAAGTTTTGCAACCAGCTGGGCGGTGCCGTCCAAGAGAGAGATGATCGTGGCGACTTCTTCGCGGGTCATGACCACGGGGACGTTGATCTTCTTGTGGGCGCGTACGGCATCGATACGGCCCTCCAGGGCGTGATTGAGGACGCGCTTGTAGAGGAACACCAGGGCATTCATGGCCTGGTTCTGGGTGGCGGCAGCGACGTTTCCATTCACCGCCAGATCGGTCAGGAACGACTCGATCCTGGGTTCGGCGGGGAAGAGGGCTTCGCGGGACCGCATGCCGTGGAAACGGGCGAACCGTATGATCCACTCCACATAGGAT
>JBOIDW010000389.1:0-4874 GCA_050740655.1 Gammaproteobacteria bacterium
ATTAACCTCTCTAGCCGTCACCCCGGCGAAAGCCGGGGTCCAGTGCAGCCCATGAAGTCCCTCCTGGATGCCGGCTTTCGCCGGCATGACGTCGGAGTATTGATCATTGTTGACCGTTGTACGTATATCCTTTAGCTACCGAGCATGCGCAGGCCGATAAGCAACAACACCCCTGCGAACATCCGCTTTAAGGTTGCGACCGGCAAGGCATGTGCCCACCGCGCGCCCAGCGGCGCCGATAGCGCGCTGGCTGCCACCACCGCTGCGATCGCCGGCCAGTACAGGTAGCCGCTGCTCCATGGCGGCAGCCCCGGGACCGCCCAGCCGGTCGCGGTAAAACCCAAGGCGCCGGCCAGGGCGATGGGTAGGCCACAGACGGCCGAGGTACCGACGGCGCGATGCATGGCGACGTTGCACCACACGAGGAACGGTACGGTGAGCGTGCCGCCACCGATCCCGAGCAAGGCGGAAAGGCCGCCGATCACGCTACCCACGCCGATAAGTGCCGGTTGCCCAGGCAGCTCGCGGTGCGCGGCCGGCCGATAACCCCAGTAGAGCTGGGCCGCGACCAGGATCTCGAAGCCGGCGAATATCCATTGCAGCAGGCGCGCGTTGACCATATCGGCGAGCCACGCGCCAAGGCCGGCACCTACCAGGATCCCGGGCGTCAGGAGGTTCACGACGCGCAGGCACACCGCGCCGCGCCGATGGTGGGCGAGTCCCGAGCTCACGGAGGTGAATACCACGCTGGCGAGCGAGCTGCCGACCGCCATGTGCATACTCAGCGCCTCGGGAAATCCCTGGTAACTGAACAGAAACAACAGTGCCGGCACGATGACCAGGCCACCGCCCACGCCCAACAATCCCGCCAGCACGCCCGCCAATAAACCGAGGCTCAGATAACCGAGCAGGATCTCCATGCGCGATGGTCTTGGCGGCGCGGTTGTACAGGTCAATATTTAACGGGAAAATGCCGATCCAACGGACGCATCATGACGAAGATTCTCCATGAAGGGCTTCCCGATTGCGGTATTGCGCCGCTTTCTGCGCTGCTCAATCGCTCGTGTAAACTGCACTGCCCGAAAGCGCTACGCCTTGCCCTCGATAAATGATACTCATCAATCCCGGCGAGAGTCACCCCCCGGCTCGCCCACAGTGACTGCAACGTAAACCCCGTGGAGACCATCACTCAAACAATGAACGTCACCCCCATCGCCATATTGGGCGGCACCGGATTCGTCGGCCGCCATCTCGTCAACCGCCTGACCAAGGAGGGGCTGAGCATGCGGGTGTTGACCCGCAGACGCGAGCGTCATCGCGACCTGCTGGTGATCCCGACCCTCGACCTCATCGAGGCCGACGTGCACGACGTCGAGGTGCTGGTCAGGGAGACGCGCGGCTGCCGGGTATTGATCAATCTGGTCGGGATCTTGAACGAGCGCGGCGATGACGGCCGCGGTTTTCGGCATGCCCATTTCGAGCTGGCGCAGAAAAGCGTCGATGCCTGCCAGCGCAACGGCATCCTGCGCCTCTTGCACATGAGCGCCCTCAACGCCGCTCCCGCCGGGCCCAGTCATTACCTGCGGAGTAAAGGCGAGGCCGAGGACTTGGTGCACGCGGCCCGCACGCAGGGCTTGCAGGTGACGAGCTTCCGGCCCTCGGTCATCTTCGGGCCGGACGACGGCCTGTTCAACCGCTTCGCGACGCTGCTGCGGGTCGCGCCCTGGCTATTCCCGCTGGCCTGTCCCAACGCGCTCTTCGCACCGGTCTACGTCGGCGACGTCGTGGAGGCCTTCGCCCGCGCCTTGCACGATCCCGCCACCGTCGGCCGGCGCTATGACCTGTGCGGCCCGCGCGTCTATACCCTACAGGCACTGGTGGAATATACCGCCCAGTGCCTGCATCTCAAGCGCCGCGTGATCGGATTGAACGAGCACCTGTCGCGTTTGCAGGCCGGGATCCTGGAGCGAGTGCCGGGCAAGCCCATGTCCCTGGACAACTACCGCTCCCTGAGCGTCCCCAGCGTCTGTACTGAGCACAACGGCCTGCATACCCTGGGCATCGAACCGCTGGCATTGGAGACTATTGTGCCCGCCTATCTACAGCAACGGCATCAGCGCGGGCGCTATCAGGGACTGCGCGGCTCGGCACGCCGCCGGTGAAGGTTTACCAGGTCGGCGGCGCGGTACGCGATAAATTGCTCGGCCGGCCGATCGCCGATCGCGATTGGGTAGTGGTTGGCGCCGCACCTGAGGATCTCATCAGGCTGGGCTTCCGGCCGGTCGGCAAGGACTTCCCGGTCTTTCTCCATCCCGAGAGCCAGGAGGAATACGCCCTCGCCCGCAGCGAGCGCAAGGTCGCCCCCGGCTACCAGGGCTTCGTCTTCGACACCGGTCCATCGGTGACGCTAGAGGACGATCTGCGCCGCCGCGACGTCACCATCAACGCCATGGCCGAGGACGCCGGCGGGCAGATCATCGATCCCTACGGCGGTCGCGCGGACCTCGAACGCCGCCTGCTGCGGCATGTCTCGCCGGCCTTCGCCGAGGACCCGGTGCGGATCCTGCGCGTGGCGAGGTTCGCCGCGCGGCTGGACTTCGCGATCGCCGCCGAGACCCGTGTACTCATGCGCCGCATGGTGGCCGCCGGCGAGGTCGAGGCGCTGGTCGCGGAGCGGATCTGGGCGGAGCTGGACAAGGCCCTGGGCGAACCGCAACCGCGGCGCTTCTTCGAGACTCTGCGCGACTGCGGCGCGCTCGCCAGGTTATTTCCGGAGATCGAGCGCCTGTTCGGCGTCCCGCAACCGCCGCAACACCATCCCGAGATCGATACCGGCGTGCATACCCTGCTGGTGCTCGACCAAGCGGTGAGGCTAAGCCCCGATCCACGCATCCGCTTTGCGGCCCTGGTGCATGACCTCGGCAAGGGGCTCACACCGCCCGAGGTCCTGCCCCGTCACATCGGGCACGAACAGCGCAGCGTCGCGCTCATCGAGGCCCTGGCCGCGCGTTACCGGATCCCTACCGACTATCGCGACCTCGCGCTCGTAGTCGCGCGCTACCACGGCCATTGCCATCAAGCGCTGCAACTTCGACCCGACACCATCGAGCGTACCCTGCGTGCCCTCGACGCGCTGCGCCGGCCCGAGCGCCTGGATGCCTTTCTGCTCGCCTGCGAGGCCGACCACCGGGGCCGCACCGGCCTGGAGGATCGGCCTTATCCGCAGGCGGCGCTGCTGCGCCTCTGCCTCACCGCAATGCGCGCCGTCGATCCGTCCGTATCCCTACGGCAGGGACTCACAGGCGCCGCCCTGGGGGAGGCATTGCGGCACCAGCGCGTCCAGGCCATTGCCGCGATTCGGCATGCCTTCGTCGGATAGTACGGGCGCCGGTGCGTTCTGCCGTGAGTGGGCCGCTTTTTTGGAGATCGGCCGGCGATAACAGGCTCTACATTACTACGGCACCCCACTCGTATTCTCACAGGAACTCGCATTTGCCGGCTGTCGCTTTGTTCATCTACTTGCGCTTGCAGCCTACGCATTAATTTGATCGATGGCGGCCATCTCATTCGCCAACCTCCGCTGATTTTGCCAGCAGAGTCATCAGGTTGCGGTCGATCTTCTGTTCTACTTCTTCCGGCGGCAAAGACCAGAGTTGACTCAATTCATAGATCGCATTTCGACGTGCCACGGCATGACCGCTTGTCCGTTTAGTTGCGTAAAAGGCCCATCTGACTCTGTCAGCACATGCTCGCCTGCCCGGCTTATTACAGGAAATCCGGCCCGTTGCCACCATGTTGCCCGGTCCGTTCAGAAATAGATGGACACTGCGCCACTGTATAACTACAATTGTAGTTATATAGTAGCCGGGGGAAGAATTGACACCTCTTTTTGACCTAAACGATAAGAAGGACAGGACCAACCAGAAGAAGCACGGGATCAGTTTCGATGAAGCAAGGGAGATTTTCTCCAGGCCCGGTGAAGTGCTGAGCGTCCCCGACCGGCGCAAGGAGTACGGAGAAGAGCGCTTTATCAACATTGGCCCTTTTGAAAGCGGGCTGCTCGTAGTCGTCCATACGATCCGTAAAGGCATGATCCGCATCATCTCTGCCCGAAAGGCCAACAAGAGAGAAACGAGGAGGTACCATGACTATTTCAAAACAAAGGCTTAAAGAAATCAAAGCCATCCGGGACGAGGATATTGATTATTCCGACGCCCCGGAACTCGGCGATGATTTTTTCCGGCAGGCTGAAGCGTGGATGCCGCCAGAACAACCCAAGGAGCAACTGACCGTGCGCTTCGATGCCGATATTGTTGACTGGTTCAAGAAGCAAGGGCGCGGCTATCAGGCCCGCATGAACGCCGTCTTGCGGGCCTTCATGGAAACCCGGCGCGGCCACGAGCACGAGCCCCGCAAACTGTAAGGGCGGGATCATGACGGGAAGCTGTTCGTACCCTGCGCTGCCCGCGTTGACCGGGCGATCGCCAGGCTCAAACGTTGCGCCAGGGCTGCACGCTCGTGGTCTGGAAGCTCGACCGCTTGGTCCGCTCCCTCAAGCAACTGATCGAGACCGTGGAGCTGCTGTCTGCCCGCGAGATCGGCCTGCCGCTCGCTCACCGAATCCATCGACACCGGCACCGCCAGCGGGCGGCCGCTCGGGTACATGATCGCGGCGCTGGGCGAGTTCGAGCGCTCACTCACCATCGAGATCGAGCGCACCAGGGCCGGAATCAGCGCGGCAAAAAAGAGGGGGGGCAGATTGGGGCGCAAACCTTAAGGATCCCCTCATATTTTGTGATCTAGGTCCGTTTTTATCGCTTGCAAAACCGATCATGAGGATCATGCTTTGCGTTTTATGACCAAGGGGCATGAAC
>JBOIDW010000390.1:0-4014 GCA_050740655.1 Gammaproteobacteria bacterium
GCCCTGTATCTGGACGAAATCCGCCTTGCCATGCATGGCAACATCGGCTGGCAGCGCATCCTCGCCTATCTCAAGTTTCTCGATGGAACTCTTCTACTGCGATTGATCGAGCCGCTGGAGCTGCGGCTGAAGCGCCGGCGCGGCCCGCCCAAGCTCTGCCTTTGCGATCACGCCTTGCGAGCCGGATGGCTGGCGGAGTATGTCCCGATCGACCCGGTCGGATTGGAACGCGAGCCGCATCTGGCGGATCTGGCTGGTCGGATCGCGGACAGCGTGACGGGTTATTTCATGCGATCCATCGTGAATCTGGACGTGGCGTACTTCCCGGAACGCGGCGCCGAGCCCGAGGTCGATTACGTGATCACGATCGGGGAGCAGCGCATACCGATCGAGGTCAAGTATCGACGTCAGGTGGACTTCAGTGACACGTACGGCCTGAGGGCTTTCGTAGAAAAGGCGCATTATCGCGCGCCTTTCGGCCTGTTGCTGACACAGCAAGATGTCAGCACCGTTGATGATCCCCGTATCGTCTCGATGCCACTTTCCACGTTCCTGTTGCTCCGGTGATCGCGCATGAGCAGCTATGAGGTCCCCCAGCCGAACCTGAACTCCCCCTACGAGGAGCCGGCGTGCCACTGGGCTTTCGCCGGCATGACGTCAGTAAAAGCGTAAGTTATGCCCGTTGTTGGTATACCTATCCACTCACGACTCGCGCCTTAGCATAAACACGCCAAACCAATCGTTCTTGTCGGTCCAATATCGAGTCAACTCGAAACCACAGCAAACCGCCAGGCGTTCGCACTCCGCGTAGGTGTACTTGTAGCAGTTTTCCGTGTGGATGGTTTCGCCCTCCGTGAACTCGATGGGCGTACCGTCGATGTGCACGGTTTGCGCTCGCGTGCTGCGTAGATGCATCTCCACGCGGCCCAACGGTTCGTTGTAGAAGGCGCGATGGCGGAAACCATCGACGTCAAAATCCGCCCCGCACTCGCAATTGATCCTCGCCAGCACGTTCAAGTTGAATGCGGCGGTTACCCCTTCGGTATCGTTATAGGCCGCGTGCAGTAGCCGCGGGTCCTTCTTGAGATCCACGCCGAGGAGTAATTTGCCCCCCGGACCCAGGTGCTGTCTTGCCGTTCGCAGAAACTGGATTGCCTCGCGGGGACTGAAGTTGCCCAGGGTGGAGCCGGGGAAAAAGCCGACCCTCGTTCCGACACAAGGACTCGTAACCGGCAACGGTAACGGCCGGAGGTAATCGGCACACACGGCGACCACGGTGAGATTGGAATAGTCCCTGGCCAGTGCCGACGTGGAACGCAGCAAGTGCTCCTTGGAGATATCGATCGCGACGTACGTATGGTGACCGACCAGTGCGTCCAGCAGATAACGGACCTTCTTGCTGTTGCCGCTGCCGTATTCGATTACCGTGCATTGGCTGCCGAATGACGTCACCATTTGCGCCGCGTGGGCGGCCAGGATGCTCGTCTCCGTGCGGGTCAGGTAATACTCGTCGAGCTCGCCTATGCGCTCAAAGAGCTCCGAACCGCGTCCGTCGTAGAAATACTTGGGTGAGATCTGTTTCTGCGACCGATTAAGACCGGCAATGACCTCCCGTTTGGAGTCCGATACCGCGGGGTGACCGTCGTAGAAGAGAGCGCCGTGCCGGCGCGGCGACGCCGCGTGACGAGTCTCCCGTGATAGCAGTGGTCCAGGTAGGCGGCGTTGCATGATTACGCTCTCCCCTCGTTAATAGCGGCGTTAGACAATGCAAGCTGGGCACCTAAGGATCGCCGCGCAGAATACGGTGATCAAATATCGGTCTAGCTTAACCGATTGAACATGGATATCCGTTTTGGAGCGCAAGCATCGAATGCGCGGTGCCGGCGCGTCGATCCGTTAAACGTCTTCAGCGAGCCGCACTCCGGTAAACTGCCAGCGTTGCCGTGGATAGAAGAAATTACGGTAGCTCGATCGAACGTGGCGGGCCGGCGTCGCACAGGAACCGCCTCGCAACACCCATTGATTGCACATGAACTTTCCGTTGTACTCCCCGACGGCGCCTGGCGCCGTGCGGAACCCAGGATACGCGGTGTAGGGGCTGCGCGTCCACTCCCACACGTCACCGTATAGCTGCTGCAGCGTGGACGCCCGTGTAGCGGGGACGGGGTGTAGTACACCGCTGTCGTAGAAATTCCCGTTCATCTCAACCGGTGCCGCGATCACCTCCCACTCCGCCTCGGACGGGAGGCGCTTGCCGCGCCAGCGCGCAAAGGCATCGGCTTCGTAATAGCTGACGTGGCAAACCGGTTCGTCCTCGTTCATCTTCCGAAATCCGGAGAGCGTCATTACCCACCAGGCCCCATCGCCAGGTTCCCAATACAAGGGACTGCGCCAGCCGAGTTGGGTGACCGCCGTCCATCCGTCGGATAGCCAGACTCCCGGCGTTGCATAGCCACCCGCCTGCATGAACTCCAGGTATTCGCCATTGGTCACCAAACGAGTAGCGATGCGAAACGGCGCGAGGTATACGGGATGTCGCGGCCGCTCGTTGTCGAAGCAGAACCCGTCGCCCGCGTAGCCTATCGCGTGCATGCCTCCGCCGTGAGCAATCCACCGGCACTCGGCGGGCGTCTTGTCGAGATGGTGATCAACGCTAGGCCGGTATACGGGTCGCAACGGGTTGGTAGCCAATATATGTTTGATATCGGTAAGCAGAAGTTCCTGGTGTTGCTGCTCGTGGTGCAAACCGAGCGTGATCAAAGGCTGCGCCCGGGTCCACTGCGGCTCGTCCGCGGCTACGATCAACTGCGACAGGTATCCATCGACATGCCGGCGATAGCCGAGGATCTCGGCCACCGTCGGTCGCGACAACAGCCCTCGGTCCGCCCGCGGATGACGCGCCCCCACCGCTTCGTAGTAGGAATTGAAGAGATAAGCATAGGGCGCTTCGTACTCGCGATAGGCGGGCACAAGAGGTTTCAACACGAACGTCTCGAAAAACCAGGTCGTGTGCGCGAGATGCCACTTCGGTGGACTCACGTCCGGCATGGTCTGCACCACGTAGTCCTCGATCTGCAGCGGTGCGCAGATGTCGAGCGAGGTCGTGCGTACCCGTCGATACCGGTCGCTTACCGCCGTGCGCGCTCCCGCTGCGGCGGTGCCCGGCGCTTGCGATGATGCGAGTGCACTCGTGCCGGTCGCTGGATGGGTCACGCGCATCTCTCCACGACTACCATAACGGCCCGCTCAGCTTCTCGGTGTAGGAACTGAACATGAGGTTGAAGCTGACGCTTATTCGTTGCTTCCCGCTGGTATTGACGGCAACGGAGTGTTGCAGGTAGGAGGAAAGAGCAGCAAGGTACCATTCCGTACTCTCACCGCGACTTGATCGGTGTTCTCATGGGTGAGCTCCACGACCGGCGGCCTGATAATCCCGGTCTGACTTCGCGGGTCATGGAAACGGATCGCGTCTGCGCCCGGGTGAGTCTGCACGTAATAAACCCCGCTCAGGAAATTGTTGGGGTGGCTATGGCTGCCGTGCGCCGCACCTTCGGCAAGGACGGTAGCCCAACAACCGGTGATCTCGATAGCATCGTATCCGATTCTCATGAATCGCAGAACACTCTTGGCCGCGCTATGGAGGCATGCAACCAGCGTCTGAAGCCCTTCGAGCTCATGCAGCCTTGCATCGGATTGCCACCCCTGGCCGGGCAGCAGCGCCGGCATGTCCCGCCTGGCAGTCGCGATGATTAGCCGTATCCTCGCGTCCAGCGCTTCATGAACCTCCGGCTTGAGATGGAATCTCCCAAACCAAGGTCGGAAACATCGGCAGTACATCCGAGGCCTCCATCCACGGTTCTTCCCGGCTCACGTCACCCATCAGCGGACCTCCAACCCTGCATTGCCGACGGCGACAAAGAGCCGGGGCGTTTACCGCTGCCCGTCGCGGCACCGGTGGAAGGATTGAGTGTACACCCCGCCGGACGTTGGGGTTCGTACCGGTCTTTTTTATCC
>JBOIDW010000391.1:0-16147 GCA_050740655.1 Gammaproteobacteria bacterium
GCGCATGGTGCACCTCAACGGCGCTCTCGACGACGGCGACTGATACTGGAGGTCATCTGCGTGGATAGCACTTGGCACCGTCGGACCGTGCACCGCTTGTTCATGAGTCGAGCACGGGATCTCAGCCTGGTCGATCGCCTGAGCTTCGCGATCATCGAGGCGTCGGATCGGCCCCGAGAGTATTCCTCGATAGGCCGTTGAATTGGTAGTATTATTTTCCGTAGTCTCATTGCTACCCAAGGCCGATGGCAAAACTCGCGATCCTGCACTACCCCGATCCGCGGCTGCGCACCAAGGCCGCGCCTATAGCGGCCGTCGATGACGGCATCCGGACGCTTGCCGCCGACATGCTCGAGACCATGTATGCGGCGCCCGGGATCGGGCTCGCGGCGACCCAGGTCAACGTGCACAAGCGCCTGGTAGTCATCGACGTCTCCGAGCAGCATGACCAGGCGTTATGCTTGGTCAATCCGGTCTTGACCGCCTGCGAGGGTTCGCAGGACACGGAGGAGGGCTGTCTCTCGGTGCCGGGAGTTTTCGACACCGTCGAGCGCGCCGCCCAGATCCGGGTGCGCGCCCTGGACCTCCGAGGACAGACACTGGAGCTGGACGCTGAGGGGCTGCTGGCGGTCTGCATCCAGCACGAGATCGACCACCTGGACGGCAAGCTCTTCGTCGACTATCTCTCGTCCCTGAAGCGCAGCCGCCTGAAAAAAAAGCTGGAGAAGGCGCGGCGCTACACCTTGTGAGCGCGGCGCGGATCGTTTTTGCCGGCACGCCGCCGTTCGCCGCGACCATCCTTCAGGCGCTCCTCGATCACGCGTTACACCCGATCGTGGCGGTGTATTCACAGCCCGATCGGCCTGCCGGCCGCGGTCTCAAGCTCACGTCGAGCCCGGTGAAGTCGCTGGCCGCGGCGCGCGGCATCGAGGTCCGCACCCCCGGGCAACTGCGCGGCCCCGAAGAGGAGGCCCAGTTCGCGGCTTTAGGTCCCGACCTCATGGTGGTGGTCGGCTATGGCCAGATCCTGCGCCCGGCGGTGTTGGCCATTCCGCGGCTAGGCGCTATCAATGTCCACGCCTCGTTGCTGCCGCGCTGGCGCGGGGCGGCGCCGATCGAGCGCGCGATCCTGGCCGGCGACGCGGCGACCGGGGTCTCGATCATGCAGGTGAGCGAGCGGCTGGACGCGGGCCCGGTCTGGGCCGAAGTACGCTGTCCGATCACCGCGCAGGATACGGCAGGAGCGCTCGCTCAGCGGTTGGCCGCGCTGGGCGCCGCGTGCCTGCTCGAACAGCTCGATGCGATCCTGGAGCGCCGCATCGAGCCCCGCCCGCAGGATGAGCGGGGGGTTACCTACGCCGCCAAGATCGAGCGCGCCGAGGCGCGGCTGGATTGGCAGGAGCCCGCACAGGTCTTGGCGCGCAAGGTCAGGGCCTTCCATCCGCGACCGATGGCCTGGGCGAGCGTGAAGGGCTTGGAGCTGCGCGTGTGGGAGGCGGAGGCCGCCGGTCTCGGTACGCGGCTGGCACCCGGCACGGTGGCGGGCGGCAATCGGCGCAGGTTGGAGGTGGCCACCGGCCAGGGGACGCTGCGCCTGTTGCGCGTGCAACTGCCGGGGCGGCGGCCGGTCACGGCCGACGCGCTGCTCAACGCCCGCCCTGATCTGCTAGCCCCGGCTTGAGCACGGTGTACGCGGATCCCCGCTTGTGCGCGGTGCGGACCCTGGTAGAGGTGCTTGGGGCCGGCCGATCCTTGTCTCAAAGCCTGCCGCCCCAGCTCGCGGGATTGACCGTTGCGCGCGACCGCGCCCTGGCCCAGGCCCTGGCCTACGGGGTGCTGCGCTGGTGGCCCCAATTGGTAGAGGTCCTGAACGGGCTCGTACGGCATCGCCCCAAGCGCCAGGCCACCGAGGTCACGGCCATTCTTGCGACCGGGCTGTTTCAGTTGTTACATCTGCGCGTGCCGCCGCACGCCGCGGTAGCGACCAGCGTCGAGATCGCGCGCCGGCTGGGTTGCGGCTGGGCGAGCGGTCTCATCAATGCCGTGCTGCGCACCTTTCTGCGCGACCCCGAGGGCTGTATGGCGCGCTACGGCGGCGAGGCGGCCCGTCACGCGCACCCGGCGTGGATGCACCTCGCGATACTAGCGGCCTGGCCCGAGGATTGGGAGGCGCTGCTCGAGGCCAATAACCGGGTGGCACCCATGACCTTGCGCGTGAACCTCCGGCGCATCAGCCGCGGGGACTATGTGCGTAGGCTCCATGAACACGGATTGAGTGCGGAGCCGGGGGCGTACGCCCCGGCCAGCCTGGTCCTGGAGCGTCCGGTAGAGGCCGGCACCTTGCCGGGCTTTGCGCACGGCCTGGTGTCCGTGCAGGACCAGGCGGCCCAGCTCGCCGCGCCGCTCCTCGACCCCCGGCCCCGGCAGCGCTTGCTGGACGCCTGTGCAGCACCGGGCGGCAAGCTGACGCATGTGCTGGAGCTCTGTCCCGGGCTTGCGGAGGTCATCGCCCTGGACTCTGACGCGGGGCGCTTGCCGCGGTTGGACGAGAATCTACGGCGCTTGCAACAAGCGGCCACGGTGATCCGGGCCGACGCGGGCGATCCCACCCTCTGGTGGGATGGTCGCCTCTTCGACCGGATCCTGCTCGATGCCGCGTGCTCCGGGACCGGCGTACTGCGCCGGCACCCGGACCTCAAGCTGCTGCGGCGCGCCGCCGATGTCCCGGTCCTGGCCGCAGCCCAGCGGCGCTTGCTGGACGCGCTCTGGCCGCTGCTCGCCCGCACCGGTAAGCTGTTGTACGCGACCTGTTCGATCCTCCCCGGCGAGAATCGGTCGCTCATCCGGGATTTCCTCGCCCGGCACGGCGACGCCGAGGCGCTCCCGATCAGCGCGGACTGGGGCCGCGATCAAGGCCCGGGTCGGCAGATACTCACCGGTGAATCCGCAATGGACGGGTTTTTCTATGCGCTCATCCGCAAGCGCTAATTGGCTGGTGCTCGCCGCGTTGCTGGGCGCGCGCGCCGCCTGCGCCGCGCCGCCCGGGATCACCGTCCAACACGCCGCGGCGCGCGTCGTCAAGGGCTTTTACGTGGTCGATGCCAAGCTGCGCTATCGCTGGAGCGAGGAGGCCGTCAAGGCCCTTCGGCACGGCGTGCCCTTGACCGCGCAGGTCGAGATCGAGGTCACGCGTGCGCGCGATTACTGGCTGGATGGTCAGATAGCGGAGCTGCGCCGGGGCTATCGGCTGGAATACCATGCCTTGAGCGAACGCTACGTGGTGAGCAATCTCCTGACCGGGGCCCGGAGCATTTTTCCGAGCTTGGCCGCGGCCACGGCGGCGATGGGCTCGATCGCCGCCGTGGCGGTCGTGACGCGCCGGGCGCTCAAACCGGGCCTGAGCTATACCTTCGGCCTACGCGCGCACCTCGACATCGAATCCCTCCCCGCACCGATGCGCCCGCTCGCCTATTTCTCCTCACAATGGCGCCTGGCCAGTCCCTGGCATCGCTGGCAGGTTCGGCCGTGAAGCGCCGGCCCTGGATCCCCCTGGCCTTTGCGGTCTTGAGCCTGGTGCTCATCGCCTCGCTGCTCATGATGAGCCAGGCCACCCAGGGCTCGGCGCGTTTCGGCCAACGCTACTCCGTATTGCTGGTCATCAATGCCGTGGGCCTGGCGGGCTTGGTGATCCTCATTGCCCTGCAGGTGCGGCGCTTGGTCCGGGACCTTCGGCTGAGGCGCGCCGGCGCCCGGCTCACGCTGCGCATGCTGGTGTTGTTCGCCGGGCTGGCCTTGACGCCGGTCATCATCGTGTATGGATTCTCGCTCGATTTTCTGCGCCGCGGCATCGACAGCTGGTTCGACGTTCGCATCGCCGACGCCATGGAGGACGCCTTGAAGCTGAGCCGCAATGCGCTCAACCAGCGCATGCAGGGGCTGCTCAAGCAGACCGAACGGCTGGCCGGCGAGCTGGCCGATGATCCGATCAGGCTCTCGCCGATCGCTATCGGCGAGCTGGGCGGGTCGGCAGACAGCGAGGTGACCGATCCCAGCCTGCCGGCCGATCTCGACGCGCTGCGCGTACGCGGCGGGGCCGACGAGCTGGTGTTGCTCACGCGCAGCGGCCGTATTGTCGCGTCGAGCAGCGAGCTGGATGACGTGGTCCCCAATATACCCAGCCAATCGGTGCTGCTGGACCTGCGCCAGGGGCGCAGCTATATCGGCCTGGATCCGGTACGAGACTCGGCGCTGATGGTGCGCGTGGTGGTCGCGGTCGCGGCACTCGATCCGGGCCGAGAGCCGGGGGTATTGCAGGCCCTTTATCCGGTATCTCCGCAAGTCAACGAGCTTGCCGACAACGTGCAATCGGCCTATGAGAAGTACCAGGAGCTGGCCTATCTGCGCGAGCAACTGAAGCTCGGATTTGCCATGACCCTGACCCTGGTACTATTGATGAGCGCGCTCGGCGCCATCTGGGCGGCCTTCTATTCGGCACACCGGCTCACCGCGCCGATCCGCGACCTCGCCGAGGGTACCCGGGCCGTGGCGGGCGGGAACTACGGCCAGGCGTTGCACGTCGCCGCCCGCGATGACCTCGGCTTTCTGGTCGCGTCCTTCAATGAGATGACCCGGCGCCTGGCCCTGGCCCGCGATGAGGCCCGGCGGAGCCAGGCCCAGGTCGAGGCACAGCGCGCCTATCTGGAGGCGGTCCTGGCACGGCTGTCCTCGGGGGTATTGACGCTGGATGCGGCGGTGCGGGTACGGACTGCCAACCCCAGCGCCGCCAGGATCCTGGGCGTCGAGCCGCAGGGGCTGATCGACCAAGACCTGGATGAGATCGCGGGCCGGCACGCGCACCTCGCACCGCTGGTGGAGACCCTGCGCTTGCACGCCCGAGGTACGGAGGACGATTGGAGCGCGCAGCTACAACTGTTCGGGGCTGGCGGGCGGCAGGTCTTGCTCTGCCGCGGCACGCGCTTGGGCAGCGGCAGCTCGGAAAGCCGCGACCAAGTGCTGGTCTTCGATGACGTGACGGCCCTCATCCAGGGACAGCGCGACGCGGCCTGGAGCGAGGTGGCGCGGCGCTTGGCCCATGAGATCAAGAACCCCCTGACACCGATCCAGCTCTCCGCCGAGCGCATCCGGCAGAAGTATCTTGCCACCCAGAGCGGGAAGGAGGCGGAGGTGCTGGACCGCCTCACGCACACCATCGTGCAGCAGGTGGAGACCATGAAACAGATGGTCAATACCTTCTCCGAGTATGCGCGTACCCCACCGTTGCAGATCCGGCCGTGCCGCTTGAACGATCTCATCGAGGAGACGGTCGAGCTCTACCGCAGTCTGCCCACCCATCCGCACATCGAGATCACCCTGGATGCGGCGTTGCCGGTCCTCTCGGCCGATGCCGGGCGCATGCGCCAGGTGCTCAACAACCTGATCAAGAATGCCATCGAGGCCAGCGATGAGCCGCCGCCCCGCCTGTCGGTCAGCACGCGCCGGATCGAGGAGTCCAATCACGATTATCTGGAACTGCGCGTCTCGGACCGTGGGCGCGGCATCGCGGAGGACCTGCGCCAGCAGGTCTTCGAGCCCTATGTTTCGCACAAGGCCCGCGGCACCGGGCTCGGCCTCGCCATCGTCAAGCGCATCGTCGAGGAGCACGGCGGCATCGTCTGGCTGGAGAATAACGCCGAGGGCGGCGCCAGCGCGGTGATCCAGCTGCCGATGGGCGAGTATGGTTATACTGAGCCAAATCCCAATCGCGAGCCACGCCGCGCGCAAGCCCTATGACCACCGCCCAGCTCTTGGTCGTAGACGATGAGGCGGATATCTGTCGTCTACTCAAAGAGATCCTCGAGGATGAGGGCTACGAGGTCGCGCTCGCCGAGACGGCCGCCAAGGCCCGCGAGCTGCGCCGTGCGCGCCGCCCGGACCTGATCCTGCTCGACATCTGGCTGCCGGACTGCGATGGGGTCACCCTGCTCAAGGAATGGGCTACGGGCGCGCTCCTCGATACCCCGGTCATCATGATGTCGGGACATGGCACGGTGGAGACCGCGGTCGAGGCGACCCGTCTCGGCGCCTATGATTTTCTCGAGAAGCCGCTCTCGATCGCCAAGCTCCTGCTGACCATCCAGCGTGCGCTGGAAGCCGCGGAGCTCCGGCGCGAGAACGTGGGCCTGCGCATCCAGGCCCAGGCCGGCACCGAGCCGATCGGCAATGGACCGGTCATGGCCCGTCTGCGCGAGCAGGCGCTACGCATCGCAGGTCATGACACCAGCGTATTGGTGCGCGGCGGTCCCGGTACCGGCAAGGAGGTCTTCGCGCGGTTTTTGCACCAACACAGTCCGCGCGCGCGCGGTCCCTTCGCCAGCGTCGCGGTCGCCGGTCTCGCGGTGGAGAGCCCTGCGGCCGAGCTGTTCGGTAGTGAGGAGGACTTGGCGGTGCACTTCGGCTCGCTGGAGAAGGCCCATCGCGGGACCTTGTTCCTGAAAGACATCGCCGATCTCGACCTCAACCTCCAGGCGCGGCTCCTGGGGGCGCTACAGCATCGCGCCTTTTTAAGAGTCGGCGGCCGTGAGCCGAGCAGCATCGATCTGCGGGTAGTCGCTGCCACCCGCCATGACCTCCTGGAGCGGGTGCGCGCCGGGCGTTTTCGCGATGACCTCTACTATCATCTGAACGTCGTACCGCTCGATATCCCGAGCCTGCACGAGCATAACGAGGACGTCCCCGATCTGCTCGATTATTACGCCGCACAGGCCGTCGCCCACGAGGGGCTGCCAGCGCGCAGCTTTTCACCGGCGGCGCAAAGACTCCTGCGCGGCTACGCCTGGCCGGGCAACGTCCGTGAGTTGAAGAATCTGGTCCAGCGGCTGCTGATCCTCGGCAGTGGCGAGACCATCGGGCCGGCGGAGATCGAGTCGGCGCTGGGCGTACAGACGGCCGTTGCGGTGGCCGGCCCGATGCCGAGCTTCGAACAACCGCTGCGCGAGGCGCGGGAGCAGTTCGAGAAGGCCTATTTCGAATACCAGTTGCAGGTTGCCGGCGGGAGCATCAGCCGCGTCGCGGGGCGGGCCGGTCTGGAACGCACGCACCTGTATCGCAAGCTGCGCGCCCTGGGCATCGACCCCCGGCAAACGGCGGGTGACTGACCCGGGTGCCGCCGGCGCCGCCGCGCGCCGTATCGAGGCGCTCCAGCGATTGCTGGAGAGCGGTCAGGACAATGCGGCACTGCGTTTCGGGCTAGGCAATGCCTATATGAACGTGCAAGATTACGCGCAGGCGGCGGACCATCTGGGGCGGGCCGTGGCCTTGGACCCCGGCTATTCCGCCGCCTGGAAGCGGTTGGGCAAGGCGCTGAGCGGGCTGGGCGCTCGGGGTCAGGCGGTCCAGGCGTATCGCCGCGGCATCGAGGCCGCACGGCAGCACGGCGACCTGCAGGCGGTGCGCGAGATGGAAGTGTTTGTGAGACGCCTGGAGACAGGCGGGGCGCAGGAAGGAAACACTGGATAAGCGCCTGCGGCCCTGCAGGCGGATGGAGGGGTACGCCAGCGCTCGTGAACGGCTTGCCGCCCGTTCGGGAGCAAACCGGCACGAGGAGGGGAAGGACGATCGAAGCGGGCTTGAGAACAATAATGAAGGAGGGGGTTATGATCGATGATGCGCCAGGCACGGAGTCATGGATTGCCGCGGGTCTCACCCAAGGCATCGGCCTGTTCGTACGCCTGGCCGGCGTGGTGCTGGTCATCGTCGGCGTCTGGATCGGACTGAAGGTCGTGTTCGAGGCCTGGGACCTGTATCGAAAGCCCGATCGGATCGAGGTCATGGCGACGGCAGTGGAGGCCGGCTCAGGTCTCGACCAGATGTTGGCGCAGTACACCGAGGCCGATGACGGAGCGGATACCGGAGGCGCGGCGGCCAACCAACCGGTGCAGCAAGCCGGGTCGATCCGCGTTTCCTATTTTCTCGCCTGGGGGATCACCATGCTGTTATTGTTTCTGGTGGGCGGCCTGTGCTTCGCGGCGGTCAGGACGGGGGCGGATCTGGCCCTGCGCGACCTCGAGACCCGGAAGTTGATGCACGAGTTTGTCCGGGAACTGCGGAAGCCGGAGCGCGCGTAACACCCGCTATCCGAACCGCACAAGCCTGCGGTAGAAGCACTCCGACGGTAACCCGATCGGCGACCGGCGCGGCAATGTCCTTCGCACGACGCGTATTTCTCGGGATATTCCTGGTCTGCGCAATGCTCCTCGGCGGCGCCTATTACCTTGAATATTATCAGGGCGCCGATCCCTGTCCGCTATGCTATCTTCAACGCGTGTTCTTTGCCCTGGCTGGGGTCATGGCGCTCGTCGCCTGCTTGCACGACCCCGGCCGCACCGCAACGATCATCTATGCCAGCCTCCTGGACCTGTTCGGCCTGGCCGGAGCCCTGGTCGCCGGGCGGCAGGTGTGGCTGCAGCACCTGCCCCCGGAGCAGGTGCCCGAGTGCGGACCGGGACTCGAATACATGCTGGAGATATACCCCTTCGGCGACGCGATCGCCAAGGCCTTGCAAGGCACCGGCGAGTGCGCCGAGGCCGGCTGGACGCTGTTCGGTCAGTCGCTCGCCATGTGGGCCTTGGGGTTTTTTATCTTGATCATGGCGGCGTCCATGGCGCTGGTCATTCTATCTACCCGGTCTCGCGGGTCCGTGGGCTAGCCGGATAACGCCGAAGCTCAACGGCCCGATGTAGGAGGGTCCGCTGGAGCGCCTTGTTGGGCGCTACCGGTACGCCGTGCCTTAATCTCGGCGACGATGTCTTTCACGGACATGCCTTCAAACAGTTGCTCGCGCTCCACCGTGTAGTTGCCACTCCCGGCCCTGAACTGATTCAGGAAGCGAATGGTGTCCACGACGCCAAGCGCTTGAATGAGGGCATGAGTAGCGCGATGGGTTAGCTTAGAGATGTGCTGCATGTCTGTATGCTGCATAACTACAGCTCCCGCCGCCACGCCAGGGCGTGCGACAGCGTACTGCTGTCGACGTATTCCAGTTCCCCGCCGAGCGGGATCCCCTGGGCGATGCGTGTGACCCGTAGGCCCAGCGGGCGTGCCAATTCGCCGATGTAATGGGCGGTGGTCTCGCCTTCTACGGTGGCGCCCGTGGCGATGATGACCTCCTTGACGGAGCCCTCCTGGAGCAGCCGGCGCAGCCGGTCGAGGCCGATCGACTCCGGCCCCAGGCCGTCCAGCGGCGAGAGCCGTCCCATGAGCACGAAGTACTTGCCCCGGTAGTCGCTGGCGCGCTCGATGGATTCGACGTCGGTGGGACTCTCGACCACGCACAGCAGGCCCTCGTCGCGGTTGTGATTGGCGCAGATCCGGCATAGGGGTGCGTCGGCGAAGTTGCGGCAACGCTCGCAGTGCCGGACCTCCGCGACGGCCGCGAGCAGTGCGGCGGCCAGTGTTTGGGCGCCGTCGCGATTGCGCTCCAAGAGATGAAAGGCCATGCGCTGGGCCGACTTGGGGCCCACGCCGGGCAGGCAACGCAGCGCCTCGACGAGGCGTTCGATCAGGGGATTGGCGTACTTCAACGCGTGCTGCGGCGCTCGCTTGCGGGTGTATCGACCGCCCGCCGCGGCTTAGGCGGTGCTAGGCGGGGAATCGGAAGCCCGGCGGCATCGGCAGGCCCGCGGTGACGTTGGAGAGCTTCTCGGCGCTCACCTGCTCGACGCGCCGGTTGGCGTCATTGACGGCAGCCGCCAGCAGGTCCTCCAGCATCTCCTTGTCCTCTTGCATGAGGCTGGCATCGATGACCACGCGCTTCACGTCATGACGGCCGGTCATCTGCACCTTGACCAGGCCGGCGCCGGACTCCCCGGTGACCTCCAGATTGGCCAATTCCTCCTGGGCCCGCTTGAAGTTGGCCTGCATCTGCTCGGCCTGTCGCATGATATTTCCCAGTGCGCCTTTCATTGCTGCGTCTCCTCCGTTCGTGTCGATTGTTGCGGTGTGTACTCTGCGCCCGCCAACGGCCGCACCGTGCCGGGCTCGACCTCGGCCCCGAAGGCGGAGCGCAAGGCGGCGACGTTTGGGTCCTCGGCGATGCTGCGGCGGGCCTGTTCCACACGCTCGCGGGTCTCGCGGCTGCGCCGTTCGGCCGGGCTTGCGAGGCCGTTCGGATCCTCCACCGCAATGCTGAGCTTGAAGCCGCTACCATAACGTGATCTCAAGGCCTGTTCCAGACGCGCCTCGGTCTTTTCACTGCGTAGATGGCGTGCCGCCGGCGGCAACACGAGCTCAAGGTGCTCCGCGTCCTGGGCCTTGGGCACGCTATGCATGGCCAACTCGCGGACCATTCCGGACAGCTCCAGGGTCTCGACCAATTCGCTCCAGGCGGTGGGCTCGGCGCTGACGGCCGGAGGCGCCGCGATAGCCGCTGCCGGCTTTGCGCGCAGGGCCGCGGGTATCGGGGCCGGATCACCGGCCGGTGCTCGCCGCGTGGGTGTGCCCTCGGATCTCTTGGGAGGGTCGCTCGCGGCCGGTGGGGCCTGGGGCCGGAAGGCGAGCATGCGCAGCAGCACCATCTCGAGCCCTTGGCGCGGCTCCGCCGCCCAGCTCAGATCGCGGCGCCCGAGGAGCGCGATCTGGTAGAAGAGCTGGCAATCCTCGGGGCTCATGTCATCCGCCAGCGCCCGGACCTCGGGGTCCTCATCCTCGCGGGCCGGCAGTAGCTGTGCCCAGCCAACGCGTTGCAAGAGGTTGAGTATCTCCCCGAGGACGGCATCGAAATCCGGCGCCAGGTCGGCGAGCTGGGCGACGGCGTCGAGTACCCCGGCCGCATCGCGTGCCACGACCTTACCGAGCAGCGCGCGGACCTGGCCGCGATCGATGCTGCCCAGCATCGATGCGACCTCCGCCTCACGCAGCACGCCGCCACCATGGTTGATGGCCTGATCGAGGAGGCTCAAGGCGTCGCGCAGGCTGCCCTGCGCAGATTCCGCGATGAGCCGCAGGGCGCCCGCGTCGCTGGTAATCCCTTCCGCCTCGAGGATCTCCGTGATCTTCTGTGTGATCGGTCCGGCCCCGATGCCTTTCAGATTGAATTGCAGACAGCGCGAGAGCACGGTCAGCGGCAGTTTCTTGGGCTCCGTGGTCGCGAACAGGAACTGGACGTGCGGCGGCGGCTCCTCCAGCGTCTTCAGCAAGGCGTTGAAGCTGTGGTTGGAGAACATGTGCACCTCGTCGATGAGATACACCTTATAGCGCCCGCGGGCCGGGGTATACTGGACGTTCTCGAGCAGTTCGCGGGTCTCGTCCACGCGGGTGCGGGACGCGGCATCGACCTCGATCAGGTCCACGTAGCGGCCGGTGTCGATCTCGCGACAGCTCGTGCACTCCCCGCATGGCCTTGCGCTCACCCCTTGCTCGCAGCTCAGGGCCTTGGCGACCAGTCGCGCCAGCGTGGTCTTGCCGACCCCGCGCGTGCCGGAGAAGAGATAGGCTTGATGCAGGCGCTGCCGGTCGAGGGCGTTGGTCAGGGCCTTGAGGACGTGGTCCTGGCCCACGACCTCATCGAAGCGCCGCGGCCGCCATTTGCGGGCCAGGACTTGGTATGCCATGCCGGGTATCAACACTCGATCGCTAGTAAGGGCGGTGGCACGCGCCAGCCACGCCCCAGCACCCGCTACGGTTGCTGCCGCTGCTCCCTCTCGGGCCTGACGGGGTTCACAACCTTGCGCCGCGAGGGTACCGGCGCGGACCACCATAGACTCACATCCACTCGGAGCCAGCGAAGACATCGTTCGGAAGCCAGCGGAGAATGGCGGAGAGGGTGGGATTCGAACCCACGGTACGCCAATTAGACGTACACACACTTTCCAGGCGTGCTCCTTCGACCGCTCGGACACCTCTCCCTGCGACAGCGCCGCCCAGGACCGCTCGGGCTACGACGGTGCGAGAGGTTAAACCAGGAGGGCGGGGCGGCGCAATTCGCGATGATTCCCTCGCCTGCTCAGGTCGGGGATAACCGTACCATCCGTAGCGACCCCCTTGCGCCTACGACTCCTGTACATCGTGCCGCTATACGATCGTGCGCTTTGCGACGTCACTCCAAGGTCAATCGGATACTTGGCCCGTGATCGCCCCAACCCTATCCTTTTTCACTTAGATCCCGGTCGAACACCGCTCTTCCTTGGGTCACGCACTCCCGCCCAGCCGCGGGCCGCGATCGGCTCGGGTTATGCTTGACAGGCTGCTTGACGTGCCGGACAGTCCCTGTTCGGCAGACGGCCGGGGCGCGACCGTGTACTGGGAATCGCGAACAGGCGAGGTATTCTCTTGAGATTACACAGCAAGCTTCTGCTCACGTTATTACCCGTAAGCGTCGTCCCGGCGCTGCTTATCAGCGCGGCGTTGATCGATGAACGCCGCGCCCACCAGGAGGAAATGGTGTTGCGTGATTCGGCAGGCGCGGTAGCGTTGGCCCGGGTCCGGATTGAGGCGAGCCTGGAGTCCGTACGGCTGGCACTAGCAGTGCTGAATGGCAGGCTACCATTAACCGGGGGGTTCGAGGACGAGCTGACGCTGGCGCACATCGACGGGGCCGGTCTGCGTGTGCACTATGGGTCCTTGCCCGCGCTGGCGCCCGCTGAGGTGCAAGAGGCCATACGCGAGACCTTGGCGGATCAGCGCCCCGAGCACGCCACGTTCTTGTCCGGCACTGGTGCCGGTGCGCCGGTCCTGTGGGTGTCGCGGCGGCATGCGGCTACGCCGGGCGGTTACCGGATCGCGCTGCGCCCGTTGCGCGGGTTGGGCGCTGCGTTGCGGGCGGCACCCGCCACCGCCCGGTTCGCGATCACCAATGGCGCCGGCCGGTTGTTGGCGGAGCTGAACGGACCCGCCGCGCCCCCGCTTGCGGCCGGGGCCTGGACGCATATGGCAGGGGCGGCGGAAAACGGGGCGTGGGTGCGCATGGATCTCGCTGGCCGTAGCTATCGGGTGCGCGCCGAACGACTCTCGCCGGGCCCGCGATTACTCGTCGGTGTGCCCACGCACGCGCTGTGGGATGCCGCCGCACCCGTGGCGGGCGGCATCGTGTTACTGGCCGCGGTCGCGGTCGCGGCCTTCTCTCTCCTGGCATGGTGGATCATACAGATATTCTTGACGACCCCCATCCGCCTCTTGGGCCGGGCGGCGGAGGAGCTGGGCCAAGGTGATATGTCGGCTGCCATCCCGGTCGAGAGTCGCGATGAGCTGGGCGAGCTGGCGGAGGCCTTGCGCAACATGGGCCGGAACCTGCGCCAGACCAACCAGCAGATCCGCTACTTCGCCTACCACGACAGCCTGACCAAGTTGCCCAATCGCTTGATGTTCAGCGAGTTCCTGAAACGCGCCCTGTCGCACGCGCGGCGCCGGCGGCAGATGCTCGGCCTGCTGTTCCTGGACCTCGATGATTTCAAGCGCATCAACGATACGCTGGGACATGCCGCAGGGGATCACGTCCTGCGCGAGCTGTCGGTGCGGCTCGTCAAGTGTCTGCGCGCCGAGGACACCATCGGGCGGCCGGAACCCGCCGACCAGGAGAGCGATACCATCGCACGGCTAGGGGGCGATGAGTTCACCATCCTCTTGCCGAACCTGCACGCGCCGTACATGGCCGTATCGGTCGCCAAGCGGGTGTTGGAGGCCATCGCGCAGCCGTTTACCTATCGCGGCCACGACCTGTACGTAGGCGCCAGCATCGGCATCACGATCTACCCCAACGACGGTAAGAGCGCCGAAACCCTGATCAAAAACGCGGATATCGCAATGTATCACGCGAAACAAAAGGGTAAGAATACCTACCGATATTTCCGCAACGCGATGAACCGCACGGTGGTGCGCAGCCTGCGGCTGGAGAATGCCTTGCGCAAGGCCATCGAGCGTGGCGAGCTGGTGTTGCATTACCAGCCCCAGGTCGATACCGGCTCGGGGCGCCTGCTGGGCGTCGAGGCCCTGATCCGCTGGCAACGGGAGGGTGAGGGCCTCACCTATCCGGACGGTTTCATCCTGGTCGCGGAGGAGACCGGGCTTATCGTACCGATGGGGGAATGGGTGATCCGCACCGCCTGTGCTCATGCAGCGATTTGGCAGGCCCAGGGTCGTAGTGACCTCAAGGTCGCGGTGAACGTCTCCGGCGTGCAGTTTCTGCGCCGCGAGCTACCCGAGATGATCGCCCAGGCCATCACCGACTCCGGGATCCCCGCGCCGATGCTGGAGGTCGAGTTGACCGAGACCACCCTGCTGCGCGCCGAGCGGGCGGTCGGCAAGATGCTCCCGGTCATCAAGGAGCTGGGTATCACCGTGACCATGGACGACTTCGGCACCGGCTATTCGTCCTTGAGCTATCTGCGCCGTTTCCCGATCGATAAGCTCAAGATAGACCGGCATTTCGTCAGCCAGATGACCACCCACGCAGAGGATGCCGCGATCGTCTCGGCCATCATCGCCATGGCGAGAAGCATGAATATGCCGGTCACGGCGGAGGGCGTGGAGACCAGCGAGCAGCTCGCGCTATTGCGCCAGCAGGGCTGTAATCTTGTCCAGGGCTATTTCGTCAGCCGTGCGGTGCCGGTGGAGGCCATCACGGGGCTGCTGCACCTGCCGAGCTTGTTCGAGATGGATCCGCCTGTGCGTAGTGGCGACCCGCACGGCCTGGCGAGCCCGTAATCCCGAACGTCCCGACACCTCATATCAAGGGAACCTTCAAGAGTCCCCTCGAGCCCCGGCGCGATGCTCGCCGAGGCCGCGGGCCGTGAGGAGGAGGGTGGCGACGAGCAGGGGCACCAGGTTGTAGATCACGCGGTAGGCGAGCAGGGCGGCGGCCAGCGCGGCGGTGGGGATCAGGGAATGAAAGCTGATGAGCAGGATGCTCTCGAAGACCCCTAGGCCGCCCGGCACGTGGCTCAGCATCCCGGCTACCGTGGCGATCGTATAGACCGCCAGGAAACCCAGGAACGGCACCGCCGGCTCGTTCAGGACGATATAGAAGCAGGCGCCGGCGAGCATGATGTCGGTGAGCGTCACCATGAGCTGCAATACCGCGATCCGCCAACTGGGTAGTTGCAGTGTCCGGCGCCCAAGCCTGAGCGGCGCGCGACGCAGGAACACCACGGCCAGCTCGGCGAGAATAACCACGAGACCGGCGATGCCGATGCCCCGTAGCACGCCCTCCGACAGCGGGACAAAACGCGCGATCAGCGCCGGATCGAGCACCAGGGCCGCAGACGCAATGACGAAATTGCCCACCGCATAGGCGAGCATACCGAAGAGGGTGATCTGGGCAACGTCGAGCGGTCTGAGACCAGCCGGCACGTAAAGCCGATAGCGCACCGATCCCCCCGAAAGGATGTTGGCACCGACCGTGTTGGCGATCGCGCAGCCGCAGAACGCGGCTAGGGCGACGGTGCGGAACGGAACGGCCTTGCGCAGGTAACGCAAGGCCGACCAGTCATAACCCGTCAGGACCATGAAGCTTGCCAGGGTACAGAGCAAGGCGAGCGCAACCTGCGTCGCGCTGAGACTGGCCAGTTTCGCGCTCAACTCGGCGTAATCGAGCTCGCCCAGGATGCGGTAGATTGCGGTGCACGCCAGCAGGAACAGCGCAATCGAGAGGATCGGCATGACCCAGCGCTGCACACGGCCCGCCGCAGTGGGTAGCGGCCGATCGATCGGGTCGTTCATCGCGTGCCGCATGCAACGGATGGCTGCGAAGTATCCATATCTCGTGCGCGATAGTACCGTTTATGGAAGGCGCTCGTAAGCTCAGTCTTGAACGCACGGTTTCCCCTTCCCGATTGACTCACGGTTGGAAATCACCCCGATCGTGCGATACACTCCGTATAACAATAAGGACGAATGACCCGTACCGGTCTGCGCCGGGTCGTAGTTAGGCACGCGGGTGTCGCAAGCGGACCACTAACCAATAACATTATCTTTCGGCGAGTGCCCCGCATGATGCGTCATAGGCCGTTGCTCACCGCACTAGTGGCGAGTCTCGTCCTGATAGTGCTGGGCGGCCAAATGGCGGGCCAGGCACAGCCGCCTTTAGACCCGCGGCGGGTCATTGTTTCCGCGGGTGCCGGGACCAAGCCCCTGGTGCGCGGCTTTGACGGACAGAGCG